>JALTCK010000033.1 GCA_027074805.1 Thermococcus sp.
CATTTGTGGTTATCTCCTTCGGACATAAGTCTTTCTCTCGGCAATGGCTCCACCTTCGAGTTTCATAACGTCTATTCTTTCAAAACCTGCAGTTTCCCATTTATAGGCAATTAAGTAATCGATGAATTGCTTTATTCGGTAGCGGGTTATGGAATCTGCAACGTACTTGGTCTCGTAGAGTAGTACGAGCTTGTCTGAATGTTCTGAGAGCCATTTGTATAGTGTTTCCTTCTCCTCAGACCTTTTGGAGAGGGGGTTGACTATGAGGTAAACATCAAAATCATTAGATTCAAATGGAGAACCGATGTATATTTCTCCATTGATCTGGAAAGGAATGTATTCAGCCAGTCCCCTCTTTCCACCCATAAGCCATGCATCGAGGTATATCCTGGCAAGCCTTTTACCACCCCCTGTGAGCAGCACCCTTCCAGCCTTTAGTCCAGCGATTTCCTTTATCATTTTCATCGTCAAGGTGTACTCTCCTCCAGTTAAAAACTCTTTTCCTTATTCAAGAAACCGCAAACTATATATCCAGCACCATGGGTATTATCTTGAAAGACTTTCGAGGTGTTGTTATGAGGCGGTGGATAGCTTTGTTTTTAATCGGCCTCATGGCCATTAGCGTCGTGGCCAGTGGCTGCATTAGCGGTGGCGGTAGTAGCAGTTCGACATCTACGAATACCCCGACTCCCACGAAGATAAACATAATTTACACGTACACGGGGTCCTTTAGTGACCCGGCTAAGGGTAAGCAGGCAGCGCAGGCACAGCTCCAGCAGGGGGCGTGGGTTATCTACCAAGTCGCGGGTGGAACTGGACTTGGCGTTTTTGAGGCAGTTGGAGACTACCTCAAGGCTAACAACAAGAAGATGGGTCCTCCTTTTGCGATTGGTGTGGACTCGGCTCAGGATTGGATTAAACCAGGAGTCATAATAGCTTCAATGATGAAACGCGTTGACGTTGGCGTTTACAACGCAGTTAAAGCAGCAGAGGAGAACCAGTTCCGCGGTGGCGTTGTTGAGCTGGGTCTCAAGGATGGTGGCGTCAAGCTAAGCACGATTCAAGATGTTAAGGCAATGTTTGACTCTCTCCCGGCTGATGTCAAGGAAAAGAAACTCCAGGAGCTCGGCTTCCAGAACGAACAGCAACTTCTCGACTATCTCAACAAGACCCGCCAGCAGATCCCCTCGTGGATATGGCAGGCAGTTGACCAGCTCCAGCAGGAGATAGTCAGTGGCAAGATCATCGTCCCGAAGGCCACTTCCAAAGAGCAGATTGAAGCCCTGAGGAAGGCTCAGAACTTGAGCGAAATGGAGAAGTACGGCAAGGAATGGGCGGCCACGGCTCCCAAGCCTGAAACTTACTTCAACAAGACCCTTAACGAGAGGCAGAACACCAAGAAGATAGCTATCGTCTTCGATGTCGGGGGCAGAGGTGACCTGAGCTTTAATGACATGGCTTACATGGGTGCCGAGAGAGCCGTCAAGGACTTTGGACTTCAGCTCACCCAGCTCCAAAGCAACAGCCCGAACGACTACTACACCAACCTACAGAGTCTTGCGAAGACAGGTCAGTACGACATTATAATCGCAGTAGGTTTCATGATGACCGACGCCGTCAAGAAGGTCGCCCAAGAGTATCCTAACCAGAGGTTCGTTCTCATAGATGGCTACGACCCGAACATGCCACACAACGTTCAGATGGTTCTTTTCAAGGAGAACGAGGGTTCTGCGCTTGCCGGGGCACTAGCTTCGCTCATAGCACTCAATGACGGCAAGGACACTATAGGTATCGTACTCGGCATGGAGATACCGGTCCTCTATAAGTTCGAGGGCGGCTATCGCTTCGGCGCCTACTGGGGGCTCGACTACTACAAGACCCACAAGCACTGACCTCCTTTTTCTTTCCTTTGTTCTTGGAGGTGATTCCCGATGGAAGAAGAGACTCCCTTACTTGAGATGCGAAACATCGTTAAGGTGTACTCCGATGGAACCAAAGCCCTAAAGGGGGTGGATATTAAGGTTTACAAGGGTGAGATACTGGGTCTTCTTGGTGAGAATGGGGCTGGAAAAACTACTCTGATGAAAATCCTGTTTGGCATGCTCAAACCCACTAAGGGAACCATACTCCTGAACGGAAAGGAAGTCCGGTTTAAGAGTCCTGCTGACGCTTTGGCCAATGGAATCGGAATGGTCCACCAGCACTTCACCTTGGTCGAGGTCTTCAATGCCCTTGAGAACATAATCCTCAGGATGGAGGGCCACGGTCTGCTTTCGAAGATAGACGTAGACAACGCCAGAAAAAAGCTCCAGAAACTCATGGATGATCTCAACTTCCAGGTTCCACTTGATGTTCCTGTAGAGAACCTTCCCGTTGGTGTTCAGCAGAGGATTGAGATACTTAAGATGCTCTACCGGGATGTTGATATTCTCATACTTGATGAGCCCACGGCGGTTTTAACTCCGATAGAGGTTAAGGAGCTATTCGATGTCCTCAAAAAGCTGAAGAGCCAAGGAAAGACTATCATCTT
This sequence comes from Thermococcus sp., assembly GCA_027074805.1. Lineage (GTDB taxonomy): Archaea > Methanobacteriota_B > Thermococci > Thermococcales > Thermococcaceae > Thermococcus. The sequence continues at coordinate 2,531 of JALTCK010000033.1, forward strand.
CATAAGTCACAAGCTCAATGAGGTCATGGAGATAACAGACAGGGTCACGGTCATCAGGAGAGGTGAGGTCATCGGGACAGTTAAAACGCCGGAGGCGACACCCCAGCTCTTGGCTAGGATGATGGTGGGTAGGGACGTTGTCCTTAGGATAGAGAAGCCCCCCAAGGAACCTGGAGAGGTCATTCTACACGTTGAGGACCTTTGGGTCAAAGGCGATCGCGGTGAGGAAGCTGTAAGAGGGGTTTCCTTCGATGTCAGAGCCGGTGAAATATTCGGGATAGCTGGCGTTGAAGGCAACGGCCAGAGCGAGCTGATAGAAGCCATAACCGGGCTGAGAAGGGTAGAGAAAGGTAAAGTAAAGGTAAACAATGTCGAGATAACTGGCAAAAAGCCCAAGGAGCTCTACGAGATGGGTATAGCCCATATCCCAGAGGACAGGACTCACATGGGACTGATTCTTGATATGACTGTGATGGAAAATGCCATACTGGGAATGCAGTGGCGGAAGGAGTTCTCAAGGGCCGGGCTGATGGACTGGAAAAGCGTGGAAAGGCATACGAAGCACCTCATAGAAGAGTTTGACATAACTGCTCCCGGTGTTAGGTCTCCGGTTAAATCCCTCAGCGGTGGCAATCAACAGAAACTCATAGTAGCCAGAGAGGTCAGCAAAAAACCGGAGCTCATTATAGCTTCTCAGCCGACTCGCGGTGTTGATGTCGCTTCTACTGAATACATCAGGAATTACCTCGTCAGACTGAGGAACGAGAACAAAGCCGTTCTTCTAGTCTCCGCAGACCTCGATGAGGTTCTCCAGCTCAGCGATAGGATGGCCATCATGTACGAGGGTCAGTTCATGGGAGTTGTCAAACCCGATGAGGTTACCGAGGAGCAGATAGGCCTCATGATGGGAGGTGTCAAGGCATGAGCTTTTCCACTGAATTGCGCGGTTACGGAAAACCCCTGGCGGAGAGTGTTCTCGCGATACTGATTGGGGCGCTCATAGGTGCTATTGTGTTGTGGCTCAGCGGCTATGACGCCGTCGCTGCTTACAAAGCCCTGCTGGAGGGCGCTTTCCTCGGGGGGAACTTCTCTGAGACCCTCAGCAAGTCTACCCCTCTTATACTCACGGCAATAACCTTCGCTATAGGCGCTAGAACTGGTCTCTTCAACATTGGTGCCGAGGGTGCGGTTTACTTCGGCGCAATTGCGGCCGTCGGCGTTACGCAGGTACTTCAGAACCCCCTCGCAGGTGTGCTCAGCGGACTGCTAATCGGTGCCCTCTGGATGCTTCCAGCGGCGGTGCTCAAGGTTTATCGCGGTGTCCATGAGGTCATCTCAACCATAATGCTTAACTGGATAGCGTTTTACATTGCCAGTTGGATGGCTCTCAGCGTCTTAGCCAACCCAAACAATCCCAACAGCACCCTGCCAATACCCCCTGGGGCGAGACTTCCACTCCTCGTTCAGAACTCCACTCTCTCCATGGCATTCATCATCGCGGTCGTGGCCTCGATAGTGGTTTATGTCATAATGTGGCACACCAGACTTGGTTATGAACTTAGGACGAGCGGTCAGAACCCAAGGGCTGCTGAGTACGGCGGCATAAACCCGAAGGCCGCGATGGTATGGTCGTTCCTCATCGGGGGAATGACAGCCGGGCTTGCGGGTGCAGTTCAGATCATGGGCATACCACCGAGTTACTCGATAAGTCAAGGACTGGCCAACGTTTACGGTTACGGTTTCGATGGGATAGGCGTCTCACTCGTAGGCAGAAATCATCCGCTTGGGATAATCTTTGCGGGGATACTCTTCGGTGCGCTGAACGCTGGTGCAACACAGATGCAACAGACGGGTGTTCCACTGGAGATGGTCAAGGTCATTGAGGGAATAATCATTGTGGCCGTTGCCGTTCCAGGATTGCTTGACCTCTTCGTGAAGCCCTTTAGGAGGGGAGCCCAATGAATGAGACGATGATAGTCGGTCTTCTGCTCGGCTCTCTAGCGGCGATGGTGCCCATAGTCCTCACCAGCGTCGGGGCGACGATAAGCGAGAGGGCTGGCGTTGTCAACATTGGCTACGAGGGAATACTGATGCTCTCTGCGTTCTTCGGGACCATTTTTGCGGAGATGGCTCACAACGGCTGGGTCGGTCTTCTTGGTGGGGCACTTACGGGTCTGGCACTGGGCGTCGTTCACGGCGTTATAACGGTCTACCTCAAGGGTGACCACGTCATACCGGGCATAGGTCTAAACCTCATAGGTTATGGAGGCGTCGCCTTTGGAATCCTTGCTTACTGGGGCACCGCGGGCCAGCACCAGGTTCCGAGCTACGCACAGATAAGCCCTCTCTGGATGGACGCCTTCGGGAACTCGCTGAGTCCGATGGTTCCCATAACATTTTTCATTGCCCTTCTGGCTTGGTGGATGCTCTTCAAGACACCCCTTGGACTTCGCATTCGCTCCGTTGGTGAGAATCCGGAAGCAGCGGATGCACTCGGAATAAACGTCGAACTCTATCGCTTCACGGCGGTGCTGATAGCCTCGGCGTTGTCAGGCGTTGCGGGAGCCTATCTGAGCGTGGATTGGCTTGGAACCGTCACCAAAACAATAGCGGCCGGTAGGGGTTTCATAGCGCTGGCCAACATGGTATTCAGTGGATGGAACCCGCTGATGGCTCTCGTTGGAGGCTTCATCTTTGGGTTCTTCGATAACCTGGCCATATACATACAGAACAACCCATGGCTTGCAGGAGCGATACCTTGGCAGTTCATAGCGACGTTGCCCTACGTGGTAACTCTTATAGTGGTAGCGGGTATAATAGGCAGGGCTAGGCCGCCTAAGTGGGATGGTATCCCATACAAGAGGGAGTGATTCCCTCTTCTGCGATTTTCCTTTTTCAAGAACGGTGTATAAAAGGGAAGTTCATTTTTTCAGGACTACACCAATCGCCGTCCCAAGGACGAGTCCAACCATAAGGGAGAGCACCACATATGTCGTTACGTCCGTGCCCTCTACTGGAATCCTTTCAACCTTTCTGCCCAGGGCACTCACGACCGCAGCACTGTTTTCTATTAGAACTTCAGTGTAGGGTTGATCACTCCAGAATACCGAGACCTCTACACTCGGTCTTCCACTCTTTGAAGCCAATTCTCTTGCTGCGTTCTTGAGCTGTTCCGAACTTTCCCTGGTGTAAACCACCATAGAGGTCTTCATGCTCGTCTTAACCAGGCTGTCGACTCCTATGGCTGGTACTTCCTCTTCGGGCTTTATTGAGGCGACAGCTTTTATTCCAAGCCATTCTATAGCGTACTGGTCTGGTGGCATCTGGATCACCGCTGTGAAATTCTCTTGGACGAGAGCCCTATACGATTGAACTATCGCCAGAACGCGCTCTTTGAAACTTCGATATTCCTCCTGGTAGAGGTTCTTGTTTCCTGGATCACGTTCGATAAGCGCCTCCTCTGCACTCTTCGCTATTGAAAGAGCGTTATATGGATCAACCCAGACGCCGTGGGGGTTATTCTTCTCATTATACCAGTGTTCCTTTAGATAACGGAAGCCGTTCCTCTTGTAATCATCAACGAAGAGGGGTTTGCCGGTTATCACACCCTCCTTGTAGAGCTCTGCTATCTTCTTTTCAACCGGGAGGTGACCGCCCGTGGTGACTATCACATCGGCCTTGTGAAGGAGCTCTATCTGGCTGGTTGTTAGCTGGTATTCGTGCGGATCGGCCCCAGGTGGGATTATATAAACTACTTCCACAGAGTCTCCGAAGGCGTCCTTGATTATGCCAGCGAGGGGCGCTATGGTGGTGACAACAAGGGGCCTTTGAGTTTCTCCACTAACTTCACTGGTGAGGGTGATGAACAATAATATGATCAGGATAGTCCCAAGAAGTTTTCTCACTCTCATTTCGGTCACCCTAACAAAGTCAACGTCTCTGCTTTAAAGTTGTCGGAAACGTTATAAGTTCCTGGGAGAACTACCACCCGGGATTGTTATGAGGAAACTCTGGGGCTCCATATTACTAATGTTCCTGCTTTTGAGTCTCAGTATCAGTCCCGTTGCGGCGTATAAAGTAGACTCGCGGGTAACCGTTGAAATAAACCCCAATGCAGAGCTCCTGAGCGTCGTCTACTACCTTGCTTTTGGTAAGAATGACCCATTCGTTATAAACAGGGGTGGGTACCTCAAAGAAGTTGATGGTTATTTCGAAGAATACCGGAACATGGAAGCTGTGAGAATGCTTAAAGACTACATCCCTAAAACGCTCAGCACCCCTGAGAGAGACTACAAACTGATGCTCGTGGAATGGTACCTCCTACAATGCAGTGCACCCCCAGAGATAGAGCCCCAGATTGCGATAGATGACCAATGGGTGCTGGAGTTTCTCTCCGCCCTCAGAGAGTTTGCAAAAGAGACTGACTTTATAAAGTTCTACAAAGAGCATCAGGTCTACTACTGGGAGGATCTCTCGATATATGTTAACGCTTTCAAACAGCTTCCTCCAGATAAATTCATGGGGAAATATGCGGATGTCAAGGATATTAGCTTTGAGTTTCTACATCCTTACCTCGTTGCCATTCACGGGCACAGCTTTAACCCGGTAATCAACGGGCACCAAATTTGGGGTGCGGGAGGCATGCTACCCCTCGTCAGAAGAACCCCTCAGAGAACCCTCTGGAGTCATGAAACTGCAAGGGACACAATCTTTGGACTCCCATTGAACGGCGACTACATCAATAACGGTGGCCTCGACGAACTACTTTATCTAGGCTTCATCTACCACGAGCTCGGGCACGACATAACCCTCCCCCAGCTCTGGGCAAACATTAAGATGGTTGACAACATGAACTACTTCCAGTCCGTGATAGAGGAGAATATGCCCTATCTGGCCAAGTACGACATTCACTTCTGGCATCCAGAATCCATGATCTACGAGAGCTTCGCCGATGGATGGGAGGACTTTGCGCTCTCTCATGTGAACGAGAACTACACGAAGTTAGCCATGTGGATGCAACGTGGCTGGGGTGAGTACTGGATAGATGACGTTGTGAACCTCTATGAGAAATACGCCCGCTTAACCAGTGAGACGGGGAGAGGAATAAGCAACTACGTGCCCCAGATGCTCGCGGCGCTTGAGGGAAACTACAGCCCCACCAAAGCCGAGGAGGAGTTTCAGGAAAGGGTTCCGGTAACACCGCTGATGGCCTTTGACAAGGGGGCAGTTAATGGAAAGGTAATAATAGTCTTTGGGACAAAGAACCCGGATGAAAGTGGTGTAAGTTATGATTACCAAACCGCGACCATAGTTGAGATAATGCTCAGGGACTTTTACTCGCAGTGGGAAAGTCCCGTCAACGTCACCATAAAAGCGGACTTCGACATTACTGACCAGGATCTGAAGGAGAACCTAGTTATACTCGGTGGTCCAGTTACGAACGAGATCGCCAGGAAGATGCAGAACGAGTTTCCGCTCCGTTTCGTTGAAAAGAATGGGAAGTGGGTCGTAGACCACGATTCTAACTGGAACATAAGTAGCTTTATCCTGACGGGGAACGAGGAAAAGCCGGTCCTCATTGGAAAGCTCAATGATGCGTCCAACGCCTCATTCATCATGGCGATAAGAAACCCATACAACCCGAAGAACTTCATAGTTTGGATAGCGGGTGCAGATAGGTATGGAACAAGGCTGTATCTGAACCCCACTTACTATCTCAGCAGCTACGAGGTATGGAGTAAGAAAGGGATAGAGCTCGGCTTCTATGTTCAGCCGCTGACATCTTCTGGCGGCTGATCCCCCTCTTCTTTCCTCTTTCCATCCCCGTTGCTCTTTATGTGCGGCTTGCCGATGGCTATGGTAAAGCCCTTGAAGCTGTCGTCCTTCCTGTTGAACTCTATCGCGAGCGGAAGGCCGTTGTCCTCGTTGAAGACGATACGAACGATCCTCGCTCTTGAGTGATCGCTCAGGTAGTCCTCCTTGAGGTCGTCGTAGTTGTCCAGCACTTCGTCTATGCTTTCGCTGTGCATCTCGTATATCTCGTTCGCGTAGATGCTGTGATTCCTGATCTCCTCGACCTTCTTCTCCTTATTCAAGCTACCACTCCCTCAGGCTTTGCGCCAGGCTCCCTCGCGGAACTTAAAAACCTTCCTGTATTCCGCCATCCGGAGGGCCTCTTCAAGCTTACCCTTGGGAACCTCAAGGTTATGGAGCTCCTTGAAAAGAGTGACGATTTCATCCGTTGTCACGGCTTCTTTTTCCTCGAGTATGTTGCTCACGAGGTTTATCATGTCCTCGACGAAGTTCCAGGGAAAGACTATCCAGGCCCAGTCTATCTCCTCGCCGTAGTAGTCGGGCTTGAAGCGGGAGCCTCTTATCGTTAGAAGCGTGGCGACCCTTATCTCCGCGGGCTTCTGGCCCTCCACGTAGTTCTTCGCGAGGGTGAGGCTCTCCCCCGTGTCGCTGATGTCGTCGACTATGAGAACCTTCTTGTCCTCAAGGCTGTAGTTGCTGCCGTACTTGAGCTTCGCCTTTCCATCCGGGGTCGCGGTAACGCCCCAGTGCTCGACCTTGAGGCTGACGAGGTCTTTAACGCCGAGGTAGTCGCAGTACAGGCGCGCGGCGACCCAGCCGCCCCTTGCGAGCCCAACAACAACGTCGGGCATCCAGCCGTCCTCGAGTACCTTCCAGGCTCCTTCCCTGGCCCATCTCTCAATATCGTCCCAAGAAGCCAGATAAGCCGGAAACTTCTTCATTGGATTTCCCTAAATGAGCGGGGAGAAGGTCATATTTAAGGGTTTTGCTCAGGTCGGAAGAACCACCTTTCCACAACTTTCGCCTTCAGCCCGGGCCCCCTGAACCTCTCGAAACCAAATCACGAGTGTATAAATACATTACAGGGTTTCCAATGATTCTCCCGTCTCCTTGCGCTATGACGATGCCTAGAATCCAGATTCATTCACTCATTGAGTTCCTGCCAAAGGAGAGAAACCAGAACGGGATAAAAGAGGAGGTCAGACCTTCACCCTCTTCCACACCGTGCCCTGCGGCGTGTCCTCGAGCTGGATTCCAAGCTCCCTCAGCTCGGCCCTTATCTTATCCGCTAGCGCGAAGTTCCTCTCCTTCCTGAGCTGGGCGCGGACCTCAATGAGGAGCTTTATTAGTTCCTCCTCCTCTCCAGCTTTCTGCTCGCGGAAGTAGTCCTCGAAGATGCCGAAGACCTCACTCACAATCTTGAAGAACTCCCAGGCCTTCCTCAGTATGCTCTCCTTCGGCGTCTCCACCTGGGTCAGGTAGCGGTTGACAGCGTTGCTGGCCTCGAAGACCGCCTTCAGAGCCTCGGCCGTGTTGAAGTCATCATCCATAGCCTCGTAAAACTTCTCTCTGCCGTTCCTTATCGTCTCGTAGGCCTCGAACTCCTCACTGCCCCACTTGAAGGAAATCTCGGCCTTTTCCATCGCCACTCGGATGTTCTCGAGAGTGTTATACAGGCGCTCAAGGTTGTTCCTGGCGTGCTCCATGCCCTCCTCCGTGTAGTCGAGCGGCGAGCGGTAGTGCCTCTGGAGCACGAAGAGCCTTATCACCTCGGGGTCGTAGCGCTTCAGGGCTTCCCTAATGGTTATGAAGTTTCCGAGGCTCTTGCTCATCTTCTCGCCGTTGACCATGAGGAATCCCGTGTGCATCCAGTAGCGAACCCACTCGTGGCCGGTGCACGCTTCCGTCTGGGCAATCTCGTTCTCGTGGTGCGGGAAGATGAGGTCGTTTCCGCCGCCGTGGATGTCGAAGCTCTCGCCGAGGTATTTGGTACTCATCGTGGAGCACTCTATGTGCCAGCCGGGCCTCCCATCGCCCCAGGGTGAAGACCACTTCGGCTCGCCCGGTTTCGCCTTCTTCCAGAGGGCGAAGTCCTCCGGGTTCTTCTTTCCTTCGCCCGGCTCGACGCGTGCGCCTTTAACGAGGTCCTCCAGCTTTATCTTACTCAATTTTCCATAATCCTTGAACTTGCGAACTTCAAAATAGACTCCATCGCTTCCCTCGTAGGCGTAGCCCTTCTCCTGGAGCTTTCTCACAAAGTTGATGATGTCATCGATGTGCTCGGTCACGCGGGGATATATATCAGCCGGCTTGACCTTTAAAGCGGCCATATCCTCTAAGAAGTACTTGAGAAACTTCTCGACAAGCTCCTTCGGGTCCTCACCTGTCTCGTTCGCCCTGCGGATGATTTTATCGTCGATGTCCGTGAAGTTCATGACCATCAGGACGGTGTAACCGCGGTGCTCGAAGTAGCGCCTAACCACGTCGAAGGCTATGTACGTCCTCGCGTGGCCGATGTGGGTGTAATCGTAAACCGTCGGGCCGCAAACGTACATCCTGACCTCGCCATCTCTGAGCGGCTTGAACTCTTCCTTCTGCCTCGTCAGGGTGTTGTATATCTTTATGGCCATTTACACCACCGGAGGAACTTTGCGTGGGGTTTTATTAGGTTATCGCATTGGAGTACTGTGAAGTTCCTCTGCCGAGATGCCCTCAGAGAATCCCGGCAAAAGCTTAAAAAGGGCCTTCCCAAATCGGGGTAGAGCTGTTAAAGGAGGTAATGCTCATGGTTAAGGTTCAGAAGGGGGATGTCATAAGACTCAACTACACAGGGAAGGTCAAAGAGACCGGAGAAATTTTTGACACCACATATGAAGAGATGGCCAAGGAGGCCGGAATCTACAGCGAGAATGCCGTTTACGGACCGGTCCCGATAGCGGTTGGAGCCGGCCACGTCCTCAAGGGCCTCGACGAGCAGCTTGAAGGCCTTGAAGTCGGAAAGAAGTATGAGATAGTGGTTTCACCTGAGAAGGGCTTTGGAATGCGCGACCCCAAGCTCATAAAGACCTTCACCCTCGGCCAGTTCAGGAGGCAAGGTATTTACCCGTTCCCAGGGATGCCGGTGGAAATTGAGACCGAGAGTGGAAGGAAACTCAAGGGCAAAGTCATGACGGTCAGCGGCGGGCGCGTTAGGGTTGACTTCAATCACCCCTATGCAGGAAAGCACCTCGTCTACGAGGTCGAGGTCGTCGAGAAGATAGAGGACCCGATTGAAAAGGTCAGGGCCCTCATAGAGCTCCGTATGCCGAGAGTGGATACTGAAAAGGTCATCATCGAGGTTGGCGAGAAGGACGTCACAGTTGACTTCAGCGGGCTCATGGATGAAGTGGACAAGAACACGATAGTCCTCGGCGAGATACTCCTCGAGAGCGACCTCAAGTTCATCGGCTACGAGGAGGTCAAGTTCAAGCCAACCGTCGAGGAAATCCTCAATCCGCCGGAGGAAAAGGCCGAAGGCGAAAGTCCAGGAGAGGGCGAGGAGAAGGCCGGCGAGGAGAGCGAAGCTCCAGAAGTCGAGGAAACGACTGAAGAACCCGGGGAAGAGGAAAAGCCCGAGGAAGAGCAGGGAGAAGTCGAGACCGAGAAGCCCGGCAGTGAGTGAAGGGTTTTTATCCCCCTCACCCAACTTTTATCCATGCCCCGCAAAAGCCCCCGGCTCCTCTTTGGAATACTCCTGCCCCTTAGCTTCATCCCCTGGATTCTAGGGGGAGACCTTACAACACACACGGCCTACGTCGTGGTCTTCTACCTTCTTCTACCCTCCTTAATCGGAAGAGCCATGGGATTCGAATGGGGAGAGATGGGGATAGCCCTGCCAAACGGGAGCGGATGGAGGCTTTTCGCCCTTCTGTTTCTCCTCTCGATACCAGTAAGCATCTACGGGACGACGGTTCCCTCGATGAAGGAGTACTATCCGATATTCGAGTACTCCGGATGGACAGACTTCGTTCTCAAGGAGCTGCTGATTGGCCTCGTCATGCTGGCCCATGAGGCTTTCTTCAGGGGCTTTCTGCTCTTCCCCATCGCCAGAGAGAACGAGACCCTTGGGATAATCCTCCAAGACATTCCCTACACCATCGTTCACCTCGGAAAGCCCGGGATAGAGGTGCCCTACTCCTTTATAGCCGGGATAGTATTCGCGAAGATGGACTTGAAGGGGGAGAGCTTCGTACCGAGCTTCCTCCTCCACTGGCTCGGCTCCGTTCTCTTCGACGTCCTCTGCGTCCTGCTGTAGAAAGGGATATTAAGCCGTAACTCCCAATCCCCTTTATGCTGAACTACGGGATCTACAATTGGAATCGCTATTGGGAGGTAGACCTCCTCAGGGGGATCGGTATAATCATGATGATACTCTCAAACGCAGTAACCGACTTCCAGTTCTTCCTCGGCTACTCCGACCACTGGCTATTCTGGAGGGCCTTCGCAATAGCCACCGCCTCGATATTCATCTTCACCTCCGGCCTCTCCTTCTGGATAAGCTACTCCAGAACCCTTCGAAGAAATCCAAGGCCCTATGGGAAGTACCTGAAGAGGGCCCTGAAGCTGGTCGGTCTCGGATTTCTGATAACCCTCGTGACTCTCTCCTTCCCAACGGGCACCATATACTTCGGGATACTAACGTTCCTTGGCGTTTCCACCCTATTGGGCATGCCCTTCTATCGGATGGGAAAGAAAAATCTGTTGATATCTCCGATCTTTCTCCTAGGCTGGTTCCTAATCAGAAACATTCATGGGCCCCTTTGGCTGCTCCCGATAGGTATGTTTCCTGATTTTTTCATGCTTGACTACTTCCCGATATTTCCTTGGTTCGCAATTTACCTTGTTGGAATGGGTGTGGCGAGCACTCTATATCCTGGAGGGAAGAGGAAGAGGGACATCAGAGCGCCAGGGTTTTTACTCGTTCCTTTCATTTGCCTTGCCGGAAGGCACAGCCTCCTTATATACCTCATTCACCAGCCCATAGTAGTAACCATCCTTCTGCTCATCTATGGACAGTTACATGGCCTTCCAATTTAGCTTGGAGCCTAACTGTCCCGTAGCCGACAAAAAGGATTTCCTCTGGGTCAATGGCTTTCAAAACCTCTGCTCTATGAGTGCCTATCAGAGCCGTTATTCCCGCCTCGCGCGTAATTTCTGTGATTTTTTGGCCACACGTATTACCGTAAGCGTGTTGAGATGTGTCGTGAATTTGTCTATAAGAAGGAAGGTGGGGCTATCAGCCAGAAGGACGCTATTTTGCCCCTCTCCTTCTTGCTGGCGTAGAGGTACTGTTCAAGCTCCGCGATAGCCTCAAACTCAGGCTCTTATCTAGCGTCCCTTGTCCGGGTTTTGTAGGTATAGAGAAGCTCTCCATTTAGGGGGGCCACTGCTTTGTCTTAACTTTTTCCCCGAAAAGTGGCCAGACGGGGTTTTTATCCCCGCTGTAAAACTTCCAGAGGCGATAGTCGTCAAAATCAAGGATATTAAGTTCTCCCTTCACATCGGGCTTGTGGATGGCCTCGACCTTGACTTCGTCTCCGGTTAGGAATCACTGGGTGACGTTGCCCGTCATGTAGAGCCTGTAGGTTCCGCTACTCGTCTCATCCTCTAGACCCCAAGTCAACGGTACTTGAAGCGCGGGATCTCACTCGCAGTAGCCTTCCCTGTAACAAGCATTAAAATCACTGGGAGGAACACGTGGAAGGGAGTAAGACATTAGCCCAGGAGAAGCCCAACCCTCTCAACGACCTCCTTTGCACTCCTTCCAAAAAGCAGAACCATCGGCTCCTTGCCCCAGTCGCCGAGGTGGTAAATGAGGTCGGGTCGTTTTTCTGCCCTTTTCACCGCGCTCTCTATGCCCCATTCCATGGTTCCTTTCTCTGCCCTCTTCACTTCTTCAGGCTCCTCCCTCCTGTCGTAGAAGGAAACGGCGAGGCCGAGTTTTCTGGCCTTCTCGACGAGTTCCTCTGAATAGCGGAGGTTCAGAACGGCCCTGACTTCGGGATAAAACTCGCGCATCTTGAGCAGGGCCCTCCTGAGGTGGTCGCTGGCCTTGATCTCAACCGGCCCAACGGGTCTAACCGTTTCACCGTAGCGGACGATCCTGCCCTTCACGGCAAAGGCCTCGTTGAACGGAGTGGCTAAAGCGAAGTTGGTCCCGACCTCTGGGATATGGGGGTTGAGCCTTTCCCCGAGATTCACGAGCTCTTTAACCGCCCCCTCAAGCTCTTCCCTGGCCTTCCAGCGGTAGGCATCCCTCTGGAGCTCCCAGAGAGGGTTAACAGATTTAGCCTCGGCTTTCGAGAACCTTATCGAGCCTTCGACGAAGCGTTTGGCCCTTTTTACGGCCTCAGGAAGCTCAAGGTCCTTTGTTAGGAAAGTAGCTAAAGCCGAGGAAAAGACGCAGCCTGTCCCGTGGGTGAAGCCTTCTGTCTTTTTTCCGGAAAACTCGTAAAACTCGCCCTCCCAGTAGAGGACGTCCGTGTATCTCAAATGTCCGCCCTTGAGGACGGCGGCCTTTGCTCCCAGCTCCTCGACAATGGTTTGAGATGCTTTTTTCATGTCATCAACCGAGCTGATTTTCAGCCCGCTCAACGCTTCCGCCTCGGCGACGTTCGGAGTGACTATCGAGCCTGGGATGAGGGCCTTGATGGATTCGGCTGAATCCACAAGCTTTGCGCCAGTGCTCGAAGCTATAACCGGGTCGAAAACCCTCAAAAGACCCTTCGTTTCCTTCTCTATCACTTCGGCGATCTCACCGCTCCCAATCATCCCGATTTTAACTGTTCTGATCTCAAAGCCCTCTTTGACGGCTTTTATCTGCTCCCTCACAGCCTCCGGTGGGAGAGTGTGGTAGCCCCTGACCTCCGAGGGATTCTGGTAGGTGACAGCAGTTAAAACGGGGAGCGGATGCCCGCCCAGAGCTGAAACCGTCTCGATGTCGGCCTTTAAGCCAGCTCCGCCCCCCGTGTCAAGGCCGGCAACGATTAAAACGGCCATTCCATCACCCCAGCTTCTGGAGGATTTCAAGGGCAGCTTTCCTCCCGCTCAGGAACATCCCGCCGAATATCGGCCCCATCCTCGGCGCTCCAGCCAAAGCGTTTGCCGCCATGCCCGTAACGTAAAGGCCTGGAAATACCTCCCCCGTGTGCTCCACCGTCAGCTCTTCCCCCTTCTCTGCCCACATCGGTCCCTCGCCGGGAATCCCCTCCATCAGCCCGCGCTTGAGGAGGTGCTGGCTGATCTGGGCGCCGTGGCCGGTCGAATCAACAACAAATTTAGCTTCGATCGTGAGGGGATCAACGTGAAGGCCCGTCATCATCACCGGCGTCCAGTTGATGACGATTCCAGCGACGCGGTTTTCCTTGACGATTAAATCTTCGACCTCAATCATGTTGAAGAACTTCACACCAGCTTTCACAGCTTTGCTCGCTATAGTGGTTGCCGTCTCTATGGCATCGGCAACGTAGAGGCCGTTTTTGAAGGGTCTGTAGTTTATCCCGAACTCGTCGAGAATTTCTTTCGCTTCCTCTTGGACGACTATCCTGTTGAAGCCCATCGCACCGCCCCAGATTCCGCCTCCTATTGAGAGCTTCTTCTCGAAGATTGCCACCTTCGCGCCGTTCTTGGTCATGTAATAGCCAGCGACCATTCCAGAGGGACCGGCACCTACAATGGCAACATCGAGCGAGAGGTTCTCAAGGAGGTCGTTGAAGTAAGCCTCAACTATTGCCCTGCTTATCTCAACCTCTTTCATCACGATCACCCAAAACCTTTTAAGCCGCGGTCAAAACTGAGTTTTGAAATTTAAAAACTTTGTTATAAACTGGTTTTAAAACCGGGTGATTGCGATGACCCAGCTCGAGGCCGCAAAGAGGGGAGAAATAACCGATGAGATGAACTTCATAGCCGAGATGGAAGGGATAAGCCCTGAAAAGCTCAGGAAGAACGTTGCCAGGGGCCACACCGTCATTTTCCGAAACGTCCGCCACGACTGGGTGAATCCTGTCGCTGTGGGCAACGTCGTTAGGGTCAAGGTAAACGCAAACATAGGCACCTCCCGCGACATAGTTGATGTAAAGGCCGAGATAGAGAAAGCCAAGACGGCCGTCAAGTATGGCGCAGACACCATAATGGACCTCTCAACCGGCGGGGACCTCGACGAGATTAGGAGAACCATAATGCACGCCGTTGACGTGCCGATAGGGACTGTCCCGATTTATCAGGCCACCGAGGAGATGCTGGCCAAAGAAAAGGCCATCATCGAGATGAGAGAGGACGACATGTGGAGGGCCGTTGAGAAGCACTTCAGGGACGGCGTTGACTACGCGACGATTCACGTTGGGGTAACCAGGGAAGTCGTCGAGAAGATGAAGAGGACAAAGCGCGTTGTAGGAATGGTCTCCCGCGGCGGGACGTTTTTGGCCGCCTGGATACTCCACTGGGGCGAGGAGAACCCGTTCTACAGGGACTACGACTATCTCCTCGAGCTCGCCAAGGAGTACGACGTGGTTCTCAGCCTGGGAGACGGTATGAGGCCCGGCGGACTGCCCGATGCAGGAGACGAACTCCAGATAGCTGAACTTTACACCCTCGGAAGACTCGTGAGGCGCGCGAGGGAAGCAGGAGTCCAGACGATGGTGGAGGGACCCGGACATGTCCCCATAGACCAAATAGCGGCCCATGTGAAGCTGGCCAAGGTTGCAACAGACAACGCGCCCTTCTACGTACTTGGGCCGATAGTCACGGACATCTTTCCGGGTTACGACCACATCACTGCGGCGATAGGAGGGGCAATAGCCGCTTTAAACGGCGCGGACTTCCTATGCTACGTGACTCCAGCCGAGCACCTCGGACTGCCAAGGATCGATCACGTGAAGGAGGGAGTAATAGCTGCGAAGATAGCGGCGCATGTTGTCAATCTAACCCGCTTCGAAGCCGACTTTAAGAAGGACTACCTCATGAGCTTGGCAAGAGGAAAGCTCAACTGGGCTAAGCAGTTCGAGCTGAGCCAGGATAAAGAGCGGTTCATTGAGATAAGGAAGGAAAGACCAACCAAAACCGAGGCCTGCTCAATGTGCGGCGACCTCTGCGCGATAAAGCTCATCAACGAGATACTTACAGGAGAGTAATCGGGGATCTAAGAACTGAGATATTGACCTTTCTTCAACTTTTGTAATGAACAAAAGGGAAGAAATCAGAGGAGCATCCTCGCGTCGACGGCAACAGCTGAGTCCTCGTAGGCAAATATCGGGTTGATGTCCAGCTCCTTGATCTCCGGAAGCTCGAGGGCGAGCTCGCCTATCTTGACTATGATGTCGGCAAGGGCCTCGATGTCCACAGGCTTCTCACCGCGCGCTCCAGCGAGGATCGGATAGGCCTTGATCTCCTTTATCATGTCGAGGGCCTCGTCCTTGGTTATCGGGGCAACACGGAAGGAAACGTCCTTGAGTATCTCGACGAAGATTCCACCGAGACCGAACATGATGGCCGGGCCGAACTGTGGGTCGCGGATCATACCGACTATAACTTCCTTGCCGAGCGGGAGCATCTTGTAAACGATGACTCCCCAGAGGTCTGCATCTGGCTTGTAGTTCTTGGCGTTCTCCATGATGGTCCTAAAGGCCTGCCTTGCCTCCTCGTCGCTCTTGATGTTGACCTTAACTCCACCGGCGTCGCTCTTGTGGATGATCTGTGGGGAAACGATCTTCATAACGACCGGGTAGCCGATCTCCCTGGCGAACTGAACGGCCTCCTCCTCGTTGGTGGCGACCTTAAAGTCCGGAACCGGGACGCCGTAGAGCTTGAGTATCTCCTTAGCCTCCGGCTCGACGAGCGGCCTGTTCTCGGCCTTGGCCTTCTCGATTATCTCCCTGGCCTTAGCAATCCTGTCCATATCAATCACCTCATCAGCTTGACATTTCCCAATCCGACCGGGCAGTTAAAAGGGTTTCCATTTGCCAACATTTCGTTTCGGCTCGATTTGAAGTGATGACAGGGGTATAAATACCGTGCCGCCGAAAGGGATATAGGTGAATTCTGTGAAGAGAAAGATGATCGCTGGTATTGGAGGTATCTTGATTTTGATCTTGGCGGTTTTTTCTTTCCAGGGGGAAAAGGCCATGGGAAGTGACACAACAGTTGTCTTGTATAACTCTGCGAAGATTGGGGTTGTAGAGAAAACTCTAGAGCTTGAACTAAACGAGGGTATGACCAAGGTTCCATTAAACGAACTGGCCGGGCTCAACATAGCCGAGGTCACGATAAGACCCCTCTCCGGGGGGGTTCAGGTTCTCGGCGTCTTCAGCCGGGGCTCGAACGGTGACGTCTACAGTGCCAACGTTGGCGGCGAGGTGGAGATAAAGCTCAGGAGCGGCGAGGTCATCAAAGGCAAGTTCCTCGGCTTCAAAAACGGGAAGATAGCGGTCGAGGGAGACGGCTACTACCTCATAAACCCGAACGAAGTTGCCTATTTTAAGGCCACGAACCTCGAGGGGAAGGCGAATGCCTACGCGGTTTTGCAGGCGGACAAGGCCGGAAAGTACAACATCAGCGTAACCTACCGCGTCGCCAACATGAGCTGGGAGAGCAGGTACAAGCTCTACATAGGCGACGACGCCAAGCTCTACGGCTACATCGTGCTCAACAACCCGACGGCTCAGGAGTTCAAGGACGCAAAGGTTCTCCTCGTCGCCGGCGACGTCCAGCTCTACCAGGCCCTCCCGCAGCCGCGCGTCCTATACGCGAAGGCCGGTACGGGCGTCGAGACGGTTGAAGTGGGCCAGCCCGAGAAGGTCGAAGCCTTCTACCTCTACAAGCTGGGAATAGTGGACCTAAACCCCTCGAGCACCATGATGTATCCGTACATCTCTATGGAAGTGCCCTTTGAGAGGGAATACCTCTACGAGAGCTGGCCAGGGAACGGCGAGAGGCCGGTCTACGAGTCGATATCCTTCAAGACCGACAAAGTCCTCCCGGCTGGGATAGTTGAGATTTACAGGGAGACCGATGATGGAGCGCTGCTGATAGGCGAGAGGCACATAGAGCACACTCCCAAGGGCGAGTCGCTGAGGATAGGCCTGGGCAGGGACTATGACCTTAAAGGAACCACCACGATACTCGAGCAGAAGAATGGCGAGGGCTACGCCTACTACAAGATACAGATAACCCTCGAGAACTTCGGTAATGAGACCAAGACGGTGATAGTCAGGCACCACAAGTGGGGGAAGATCGTCAGTTCGAGCATCGAGCCCATCGACGAGACGGCGAACTACGTGGAGTTCAAGGTAACGCTTAAGCCGGGAGAAAAGAAGGATATAGTCTTCGACTACGAAAACCGATGGTGATCAGCTTTTCCTTAGCGTTATCTCGAACCTCTTTTCTCCTTTTGTTACGTCCAGAACGAGACTCTTGTCGTAGTCGATGAACTTCGTCCCGACTATCGCGTAGCCCTCGCCCTTAAGGAAGTCTGCAATTTTGAGGCCAAGATCCTCAAAGAACTCGGCGGCCATTGTTGCCATGCTTGGCTCCTTTATCCCGAGTTCATCGTGATACCTTCTTGCGACTTCGAAAACATCCATGGGCACCACCATTTAAACTACCTTCTGCTAAGATAAAACGGTTGCGGTAAAAAGAAAATCAGAGGCGACGCCTAATTGCAAGGACAGCAATGCCCAGAAGCATTATCAAACCTGGGCCGCAGATGCCCCCGCCAGCGCTGGAACTGGAGGGGGTTGAGGAAGGTACAGAGGTCTCTGTGGGCGTAGTGGAAGTAGTGGTTGAAGTGGGGGTAGCAGTTGAGGTCTGGGTTACGGTGCTTGTTGTAGTGGTCGTGAAGGTAGCTGTGCTCGTTGTACTGGTTGTTGTACTTGTTACCGAAGTTGTGGTTGTGGAGGTGCCTGTAGTCGTGGTTTCGGGCGGTTTGGGCCCGTAGTAGTACTGGAGTATAACCGGTAAGGATACATCCTTTGGAATGGCACTGCTCTCCTTTACAGTGGGTTTAACCTCAGAGGGTTCAATGTGTGGGGCGGCAATGGTGGGGTTAGGGGAATAAGTCAATGCCTTGAAAGACTGATAAATCAGGTTGGAATCCTTGACACCGTTATTAAAGATGGCGCCACTGGTTGGGAGCTTGAGTATCCAGGCACTGGTCTGCGCCTTCCCGAAGCTGGAGGTTGAACCAAGGATCACTATACCCTTTGGGGACCCAACCAGGCTAAACGCGCGTTCGTTGTCTTTTCCACCGTAAATTTTCTGCCAATCCGCCTTTCCGGTGCTGGGTGAGAAGCTGATGATCCATGTCTTAGAACCTCCACTGGCGGAAGCACTGTACGTGTATCCCGTCAAGAATCCACAGTATGGATTGAACACTGCTAAAGAGGTCCCGACGTCAACGCCGGTTCCACCGTAAGTCCGCACCCACTTCAGATCTCCACTGGAGTTAAGCCTTCCAACCCAGAGGTCATAGTCACCAGCACCGAAGCTCTTTGTGGATCCAACGAAAATCACGTCTCCGTCCAGCAAACTTATTCCAGACACCCACTCGTTGTCAACTCCTCCAAGTATCTTGTTCCAGATAAGGTCCCCATTGCTATCCAGTTTAAGTATCCATCCGTTTCCTCCCTCTCCGAAATGGTTGTATGGAGCGGAGACGCTCAACCAGTACACGCCCCCGACGTAGATGTTGTTTGAGTCATCAATTGCAACTGAGTCTCCCCAGTCCCAATTGGTTCTGCCGTAAGTCTTGCTCCAAACCACATCCCCAGTTCCACTTAGCTTTAGAATCCAGAGATCCGAGGACTTCCCTGGGTTGGCCCCATAGCTCGTGGTTCCACCTACTATCACTATCTTGCCCGTGTGGTCGATTGCGACGTCCATTGCCCTGTCATCTCCAGGCCCACCGTACGTTCTCTGCCATCGTATTCTCCCGTCTGGATAGAGACGGAGTACCCAGACGTCATAGCTTCCAGCACCGTAGCTCTCGGTAGCTCCAACGACTATGATGTCCCCGTTAGGTCCTATTGTGACCCCGGTGGGATAGTCATCTTTTGAGCCTCCATACACCTTGGCCCATTCAACTACCCCATAGGGAGAAAACTTAATCACAAGAACGTCGCCGTTGTACTTCTCCATTGCGACCCATCCAACCGCGATAATACTCCCATCATCAAGCTGGGTTGCAGCATTGAGACGCAACCATCCGGATCCCCCGAGACTTTCTATCCAGTATGCCTGGGACTCATCTGCACCTACACTAAGAAACCCTGCCGTGCTGAAAAGCAGGAAGGACACTAAGAGTAAGACCGTCAGCTTTGTCGCCATCATACCACCTCCATGGTAACGACCCTAATAAGTTAGGAGTTTCAACTAAATAAGTTTAACTCACTCCAAAAGCTTAAAACACCTTCAACCAGAGAGGTGTCATGCAGCTTGAAGAGGGCACAATCAAGAAGGGTGATAGATACTACAGAAGGGGTAAAGTCCTCTGGGTCGTCAAGTACGGGGAGAGGCTGTTCTCAAAGGTGCTCGGGACTTATCCCTATTACGTTGAACTGGATCTTAAAACTGGCAAAAACGTGTGCACCTGTCCGCTTGGGGGAGACTGTAAGCACGTGGCCGCCACAATGAAAGCCTATGATAGCGGGGCCTACTTTGAGGCACTCTCAAAAAGCGTGGAGGTGTTTCCAGAAGCCACTGCTATGGAGTTTCTAAGCGAGGTCCCTGAACTGGCTCTCGATGTAACCCTCAAGGAACTAAAATTCTCCCTCAGCACGGACGAGAGCGGAAGCGAGGTAGCATGGCTCTTCCGTAGGGCCATAAAGCTCATAGAAAAGAGCGGGAGGGAGGAAGCTCTCCACATCCTGGAGGAGGTTCTTGAAGAGTACAAGCACGTGTTTCCGGACTATGACCTAACGATAAAGCTTGAGAAGGAACTAAGAGCCATTGAAGCCTCGTTTCAAAAAGCCTTATAAACCCACCACTACTCAAAATAAAACTTAGAGGGTGAGATAATGAAGGCCATTTATCGGGATATGTGCCCAAACTGTTCTGGCAGAGTCTCCGATGAGAGGTTGTACTTTAAAAATCCCTGTTCCGAATGTATTCCTCAGCCCCTTCATGTTGACTCTTATTTTGACCTTATAGGTGCTGTGAGGAACGCTCTTGCACTTCGTGGCACGTTAAAAGAATGGGAAAGACTGTATGAACTTGAAAACGGACTGAGGGAGGTAGAGTCATTTTTTGAGAAGGCTACCGGCTTCACCTTCTGGAGCGCTCAGAGAACCTGGGTGAAGAGGCTCCTCAAAGGGCGGAGCTTTTCAATCATAGCCCCAACGGGAATGGGCAAGAGCACCTTTGGTGCCTTCATGGCTGTGTGGTATGCCCTCAGGGGTAAGAAGTCATACATAGTCGTTCCAACGACTTCACTTGTCATCCAAACAGCTAAGAAAATTGAGAAGATCGTTGAGAGGGCAGGTGTTGAGGCCAGAGTGGCGTATTACCACGGGAACCTCAGGAAGAAGGAAAAGGAGGACATGCTGCGGAAAATTCAGGGGGAGGAGTATGAGATACTTATAACCAGTGCCCAGTGGCTCTCAAGGAAGTACGGGGAAATTCTGAAGGGAAGGCACTTCGATTTCCTCTTCGTGGATGATGTCGACGCCTTTCTGAAAGCAAGCAAGAACATAGACCGGTCCCTTCTCCTCCTCGGATTCAACGAGGATATGATAGAAAAAGCATGGGAGATAATCCGACTGAAAAAAGAGATGGCTCGGTATCTCAACGGTCGGGCTGAAGACAGGGATGAAAGGCTCAAAGAGTTGAACGGGAAGATAAGGTCCATACAGCGGGATATAGAGGCGTACAAGGCCAAACATGAGATAGGAAAAATGGTCATAGCTTCTGCCACCGGAAGCGCAAGGGGGGACAGGATAAAGCTCTACCGAGAGCTCCTTGGATTCGAAGTTGGGAGTGGAAGGAGTGCACTCAGAAACGTAGTGGACAGTTACATGAAGCCCAAGAAGGACATAGGAGAGCACCTGGAGGAGCTCCTTGAGAGGCTTGGAAAAGGCGGGATAATATTCACACCCATCGACCAGGGCTTGGGCTATGCGGAGGAGCTCGCGAAGTACCTCCGCGAACGTGGTTTTAAAGTTGAACTGGTAAGTTCTAAGAATAGGAAGGCCATCGAGCGCTTTGAGAGTGGCGAAGCCGATTATCTGATAGGCTCAGCCACCTACTACGGCTCCCTCGTCCGAGGTCTTGATTTGCCACACCTCATCCGTTATGCCGTCTTCACAGGAGTTCCAAAGTTCAGGTTTTCGATAGATCTTGAGAGGCCGACAATCTACCGAGCCCTCGGTCTGCTCAGTGAGGTTATGGACTTCCTAAGTGACGAAGACAGGAAGCAGGCTGAAAAGTTACACGCAAGGCTGAGAAGGTTGATACGTAACATACCGCAGTTTGAACTTCTGAAGATAGAGGAGGCCCTGGCAGAGGGGCTCCCGATAGAAAACGGCTTTCACAATCATGTACTTGATGTCTTCAGGGAACTCGTCGAGTTTCTTAGGAGGGTTTTGAGGGACGAAGAGGTCATGAAGAAGTTGGCTGAAGATCCCTTTATAAGCCTAAATGAGGAGGGAGGTAAATGGTACGTAGAGATTCCGGATGTGAGGACCTACATCCAGGCAACGGGAAGGACAAGCCGTTTGTTTGCCGGTGGAATAACGAAAGGTCTCAGCGTCCTCATAGTCGACAACGAAAAGGTCTTCAACGGCTTAGTGAGGCAGATGCGCTGGCGCTTCACCGAGTTCAAGATGGTACCCTTTGAGGAGCTTAATCTGGATGAAATTCTGGGACAAATAGATGAGGATAGGGAGAAGGTCCGTCTGGTGATGGAGGGCAAGATAAGCGCCAGGGTGAAGGATCTCGTTAAATCAGCCCTCATGATAGTTGAGAGCCCCAACAAGGCCAGAACCATAGCGAACTTTTTCGGTCAGCCCAGCAAGACGCGCATAGGTGATTTAGTCGCTTATGAGGTCAGTATAGGCAACATGATGCTGACGATTTTGGCCAGCGGCGGGCATATGTTCGACCTCGTGACGAATGAGGGCTACCATGGTGTCCTGATCAAACGGGAGGGGGAACCCTTTAAGTTCATCCCGGTTTACGACACGATAAAGCGCTGCCGCGACTGTGGTCATCAGTTCGTGGACTGGGAGGAAAAAGGCGTCTGTCCGCGTTGCGGCTCAACAAATGTGCGGGATGCCCTCGAGAACGTCAAGGCAATGCGTGAGCTGGCTCAGGAGGTTGACGAGATTCTAATAGCAACCGACCCCGATACCGAGGGGGAAAAAATAGCCTGGGATATAAGGAACGTCCTAAGTCCTTACACGCCGAACATCAAACGCATAGAGTTCCATGAGGTTACGAGGCCGGCAATTATGAGGGCAATAAGCGAGGCCAGGGACGTCAACGAGGGACGTGTGAATGCTCAGCTTGTAAGGCGCATAGAGGATAGGTGGATAGGCTTTGAGCTGAGTCAGGAGCTCCAAAGGGTCTTCGAGAACCACAACCTCTCTGCAGGAAGGGTTCAGACTCCAGTGCTTGGCTGGATAATAGAAAGGTACAAGGAGTTCACCGAAAGCGAGACTTACTTCCTCGGTCTTACCCTCGAGAATGGCCTTCATATGACTGTGGAGATAGGGAAGGAGGGCAAAAAGGTCGAACCCCCTGAGTACGTCACCGTTGAAGACGTCCAGCTCGAGGATAGGGAGCTGAACCCGTCGCCACCGTATACCACCGATGCGATGCTTAAGGATGCATCAACTTTCCTTAAGCTCTCGGCACCCCAGACGATGCGTTTAGCTCAAGATCTCTTCGAGCTCGGTCTGATTACCTATCACCGCACTGACTCGACTCATGTCAGCAACACAGGAATAGAGGTTGCAAAGGAGTATATCATCCAAGAAATTGGGGAGGAGTACTTCAAACCACGTCCGTGGGGCGAGGAGGGTGCCCACGAGGCCATAAGGCCTACTAGACCTATAGACACCGGTCGTTTGATGCAACTCATCAGGGACGGCGTCATCCAGCTTCCTAGGAATCTGACGAGGAACCACTACAGGCTCTATGATATGATATTCAAGAAGTTCATGACGAGTCAGATGGTGCCGGCGAAGATACTCTACGAAAAAGCCGTCATAGACGCAGGGGTTGGAAAGGCGGAACTCGAGGGGTATGTCAAGGTTCTCGAAGATGGGTGGACAAAACTTCGTTCGCCACCGATGAGAGAACTTCCCAAACTCGAAAAGGGTGCCAATTTGAGAGTCACGGAGGCAAAGAAATGGAAGGCTCCAAAGATTTCCCTGTACACCCAGGGGGATATAATAGCCCTCATGAAGGAGCGGAAGATAGGAAGACCTTCAACCTACGCAAAGATCGTCGAAACACTCCTGCGCAGGTATTATGTCATAGAAACTAGGGGGAGAAAGAAGCTGGTTCCAACAGAGCAGGGCATAAAGGTCTATCACTACCTCATGAGCAAGTACAAGGATCTAGTCAGCGAAGAAAAGACGAGGGAACTGGAGGAGACAATGGATTTGATAGAGGAAAATCGGGCCGATTATCAGGGGGTACTCAACAATCTCTATAGGGAGTTGACGACTTATCTAAGGAAAGCTTTGTGACATTAAACAACATCACCACTTATTTCTTGAATTGTTATCGAAATATTCTCGCAATAAATTCTCTTTTAGTAGCAACCAAAAGATTAAAAACAATAAGCGTGGTAAATGGTTTGCGTTTGAATGCATACTCCCTAATATCACTGGGAGTCATTGGGGGGATATTGGACTTGGATAATACCCGGAACTAAGTAAACGTGGAAAAAATTTATATGCCCTTATGCCCAATACTGAATTAGAAAATGTGGTGGTGGTAAACATGGTTAAGGACAGAATGGTGGAACTCCTTCAGGAACACTTTGAGTTGAACCTCTACGAGGCAAGGGCGTACGTGGCTCTCGTTGGCTTCGGAGTCCTTACTCCGGCGGAACTTGCCAGCGTTTCCGAAGTCCCGGCTCCGAGGACATATGACGTCCTTAGGAGCCTTGAGAAGAAGGGCTTTGCCATAAGCCAGCCAGGGAAGGTGAACAAGTATAGGCCGGTTCACCCGCAGAACATTCTCGAGAAGTTCATCGAGGAGTGGCAGGAACGTGTTAAGGAAGAGCTTGAAGAGAAGAAGAAGGCCAAGGAAGAGCTTCTTGAGCTCATGACTCCTCTAATAGAGACGGAGATTCCAAAATACGGCGTCGAGAGGGTTTGGGTCGTCCGTGGGATTAGGAACGCCACCCTAAAAACTAAGGAGATGTTCGAGGAGGTCAAGGAGCAGGTACTCCTCGCGGACGATGGTTACATTGCCATTAACCTTGAGAGTGAGATCATCAAGGCAATTGACAACGGTGTCAAAGCCAAGATAATCGTCACCAAGCCCGTTCTTCAGAGGATAAACACCTCAAAGATAATGGACTACTACAAGGCCAAGAAGCTCGAACTCAAGGTTATGGACGCCATTGAACTCCCAATGCTCATCTGTGACGACGAGGTATTCTTCGCCCTCGAGGACATGGCTGCTAGGTACTTTAACTACGAGACCCAGATCTGGATAAAAGATTTCAGGATAAAGGCTCTCTTCGAAAACAAGTTCAAGGAATACTGGAAGAAGGCCAAGAAGGCCTGATTCTTTTCTTAACTTTTGTCCTTAGATGTACTTGAACTCGTTCTCCTCTGGACGCTTTTCCCTGAGTTTCCAGAGTAGCCTGCCGTCTTTTTGAAAACTCTCAACTTTTCCCTGCTCAACGAATCTTAAAAGGTATCTTCGCACTTCCAGGACCTTCAATCCGGTCGCGGAAGATATCTCCTCGATCGTCATGGGACCCTTCCCCAGGACTTCAAGAACTCTCCTGTTCTTCATTCTCCTCCCTCCAGTTTTTTGTAGCGTTCCAACAGGTTAATTATGAGTCCCATGACCCTTAAATGTTTCTCCAGTAAATCTATGTCATCGGGAAGAGAAGCTGCAAGCGTTTCAAGCTTCGTCCTCAGAGCATTCTCAACGCTCTTTATCTCCCCCCCTCGTTGCTTGGAGCGGTATTCACAGACCGGACAGAAAACCCTTCCGTCTTTCTCAAACAGGGGGGAGCCGCACTTAGGGCAGTGCTTATCTAGCATCTTAGCACCAGAAAGCATCAAGGGCATTATTATGTTCTTGATCTCCCATTCGGTAGGCCCACTCTCCATGGAATCACCCCATGAGCAGGCTGAAAACTTCGAGGATTGCTTTTTTCCCGAGTCTTGATCGTTTAACCCTGTCTGAGACCTCAGCAATGTCAAATGCCATTATTTTGAACCTCCTTTTTATCTCCTCCAGGAGGTTGAGGAGCTCTTCAAGAGTTAGTTCACCGTGCTGAAAGCGGGCTATTTTGTACTCGGGCCTGAGGACGTCCATGTCGACGCTCAGGTAGATTTCATCCCCAAGATACTTTTTGGCATCTTTCATGATTTCTTCAAGGGGTGTCGTCTGAAGGTTTTTGTAAGCCCTCCATTTTCCGCGGGTCTTCCTGCTCCTGAGAAGTGCGGGGAATATCTTCACCCGTTTCGTCCACAGTTCGGTTCTGTCGGTAGTGGGAATCATTAGGACTGGTGCTAGGACGACAGCACGGTACACGTGGCGGTTCTCAAGTGCATAAGCGAGCCAAGACCCGTGGTCGAGGTAATCATGCATTAAATCAGTATGGGCATCTAGACTGAGGAGTGATATAGCTTTAAGCTTCTCCACTATGCCGTAGGTGGCTAGATGCTCCCCGACAACGTAGGCACGGTCCACTGGTATTCTCTCGGCGAGAAGATCGACTCTGCTGGACTCTACGATCACGTAATCGTCTATCAGCTTATTCCTCTTCAGGAGCTCGAGGGTGTAGAGAACACCTTCCCTGTTGGGTTTCTCGCCGAATGGGATGAAGGTTACCATTATTCCACCGGGTGGAGATGCGGGTTCATCTTTTTAAATCTTGGGAAAGAATGTTGACATAGAGATGTTAAAATCAAAAGCCAACCTTTAAAAACTAGCACTCTAAAGCTTAATCGAAAAATTTTGGAGGTACGGAGATGATACTCCAGGTCGCCCTTGATCTCACCGATGTTGAGCAGGCCATTTCTATAGCTGAAAGAGCCGCTCACGGCGGTGCGCACTGGCTTGAAGTTGGCACTCCCCTCATAAAGAAGGAGGGAATGCGTGCCGTGGAGCTTCTGAAGAGACGTTTTCCGGACAGGAAAATAGTGGCTGACCTTAAGACTATGGACACCGGTGCCCTAGAGGTGGAGATGGCCGCAAGGCATGGGGCCGATGTTGTTTCTATTCTCGGAGTTGCCGACGACAAAACAATTAAGGACGCTGTTGAGGTTGCCCGGAAGTACGGGATACGAGTCATGGTGGACCTCATAGGAGTTAGGGATAAGGTTAAGAGAGCCAAAGAGCTCGAGAAGATGGGGGTTCACTACATACTAGTACACACCGGCATAGATGAGCAGGTTCAGGGGAAGACTCCACTCGAAGACCTTGAGAAGGTCGTTCAGGCTGTCAGGGTCCCCGTGGCCGTCGCTGGAGGCCTCAATCTTGAGACCATTCCAAAGGTCATAGAGCTTGGTGCCACCATAATAATCGTCGGAGGGGCCATAACAAAGGCAAAGGATCCAGAGAAAATCACGAGAAAGATCATAGATCTCTTCTGGGGAGAGTATATGATGACCATAAGGAAGGCCATGAAGGACATCGTGGAGCACATAGGGAACGTTTCTGAACAGATCAAGCTAGAGCAGGTTAGGGGTTTCGTCGATGCAATGATAGGGGCCAACAAAATCTTCATTTACGGGGCTGGAAGGAGCGGGCTAGTCGGAAAGGCCTTCGCCATGAGGCTTATGCACTTAGATTTCAATGTCTACGTCGTTGGTGAGACCATAACGCCAGCTTTTGAGCCTGGAGATCTCCTGATAGCCATCAGCGGTTCAGGTGAGACCACGAGCATAGTTGACGCAGCAGAGATAGCTAAGAAACAGGGTGGAAAGGTCGTCACGATAACATCCTACGCTAACTCCACCCTCGGAAAGCTCTCGGATGTCGTCGTTGAGATTCCAGGAAGGGCAAAGACGGACATACCAACCGATTATATCGCCCGGCAGATGCTCACTCAGTACAAGTGGATAGCTCCCATGGGGACTCTCTTTGAGGACTCAACCATGGTATTCCTGGACGGAGTAATAGCCCTCCTCATGGCAACATTCCAGAAGACCGAAAAGGATATGAGGAGGAAGCATGCGACCCTTGAATAAGGGATAGATATGCCATCCTTTACCCACATTTTTGTTGGAATCGGAAACACCGGTTCGAGGATAGTGAATGGGATAAAGGCGGATGGAATAGTGAAAGTCACAGTGAATCCAGCCTACTACTTACTCCCGAGCTCAGAGAGGTATGCACAAAGGCTCAGTTCCTTTTTTGAGTCTATTCCGAAAAACTCATTTCTATGGCTGGTTTTCGAGGACAAGCCGTTAAACCACGAGCTTCGTGAGGTTATAGAAACTGCTCTCCCAGGTGACGTAATTAAGCTAGCCTACGTTCTTACTCCCAACAGAGAGCTCGTAACCACTGGAAAACCGAAGTGGGCCGAAGGATTTGAGACTGTATTCTACGACTCGCTATGGGACTTCTTCAACGGGAAATACTCAATATCAAAGGCCTTTGAAAGCGCCAGTCAGGGGATAGGCCGCATGTTCTCAAAACTCTACTACTATCTCGAAACCCAGATGCTGGTCAACATTGACTATGCGGATCTTTTCAACATGATAAAAGGGGGGAATGTAGGGATACTCAGACTCCTGAGAGGTGTTGACTTTGACTGGCACTGGGGTCTATGGGATAGGGGTCTCGTGGCACTCCTAGTTGGAGAGGAGGCTCCTCTCAAAGATGCTCACAGCATACTGGGAAGGTTCCAGGAGATACTCTCAGAGAAGGACGTGATTTGGGGCGTGATAACGGACAAAGATCTCGGAAGGGACTCCGAGATACTGGCCCTTCTTGTCAAGAGGTGGTAGAATGAAGGCCCTGTTCTTCGATATAGACGGGACGCTCTTAACCGAGATGCCTCTGATAGAGATGTTCCTTCCTCAGGTCTATGAGAAGCTCTCTAAGAAGCTCGGAGTGGACAAAAAAGAGGCCAGAGATAGGTTTTTAACCGAGATATTTGGAAGGCGGGACACCTATGACTGGCATGACTGGAATTTCTTCTTCAGGCTCTTTGACCTTGATGTGAAATACGAGGACCTTCTGAGGAGTTACCCTCACAAACTTCACGTCTATCCTGATACAGTACCAACCATCGAATGGTTGAGGGATGAAGGCTATAGGCTGGGAGTTATAACGAGCGGACCGGAATACCAGAGACTAAAGCTCAGAATCGCGGGATTGGACAAGTATTTCGACGTAGTAGTCACAAGGGATGACGTGGGTGCGATAAAGCCGGAGCCTAAAATCTTCCTCTACGCCATTGAAAGCGTTGGAGTTGGACCTAAAGACTCTGCCATGGTGGGTGATTCACTCAGTCAGGACGTCTACGGCGCTAAAAACGTCGGAATGAAGGCGGTGTGGATAAACCGAAACGGGGATAAAGGATACAACATGGCAGATTACGAAATAAGAACCCTTCATGAGCTGAGAAAGATTGTGGGGGATGGGCTATGAAGGAAATTTTCAATGCAGATGGGATTTTTGTGAAGTATAGAGAGAAGAGAGTTGAGCTCGAGAATGGACAGGTACTTACCCACAGGAGTGAAGAACCGACGGAGCTCTGGTGGGATCTCAAGGAGGCCATTAAGGGCAAGAAGGTTAAAATAGTCGTCTACGAACTCGAGGAATGAAGTATGATAGGGCACTTAATCAACACCGATGTGGGAAACCGAGGGATTACTACGCTCTACCTTGAATACCGCAGAAGAAACTTTAATTTTTTGAAAAACGCTGCAAAAACCTTCCTTAACAACTATGAGCACACTCTCATCGTCACGGGGTTTCCAATCCCTCCAACAATGAGGGCTGAAACGGATGGTCCACCCGGGGCGGTTGCCCTTTACAATGCCGTAGAAAAGCTCGGAGGGAAGGCTGAAATACTCACCTATCCCGAAATCGAGGGGGCCCTCAGAGCTTTCGGGATAGCCTTCACAAAAAATCCCCCCATTGGGGACTATTCTCTGCTCATCGCTGTTGAGACACCTGGAAGGGCAGCAGATGGGAAATACTACTCCATGAATGGGCTTGAGATAAGGAGAGGAACGTTTGACTGGGCTGTTGAAGAGGCCAGGGAGTTTGGAATTCCAACCATTGGGATTGGAGATGGTGGAAACGAGGCTGGAATGGGCAAAATAAATGATCTCGTAGCGAAGTACGTTCCCAACGGAGAAAGGATAGGGAGCGTCGTGGAGACCGATGAGCTTATCCTATCCGCGGTCTCCGACTGGGGAGCATACGGTTTGATCGGGGAGGCGGCGCTTGCCGAGGAAGAGCTCCTGGATGTGCTGGAAAATCTGGATGAGGGGAGGATCCTGAGGCTTCTCTGGAAAAACGGGATTATAGATGGGGTCTCTAAAAAGGTTGAGCTTAGTGTTGATGGGATACCTGAAAGGGTACACTCCAAATTCATTAGGCTCTTAACCTCTGTTGTTGAATTTAAGATAGCCCTAGGAGATTGAAACATTTATAAATCTCACTTTCTTTTCTAGCCTCATGAAGCTCGAAGACTTTATTTCCTATCCAGAGTCCCATGAGCTTATCAAAAGAACGCACGAATTTGCCCGCTCATTCTTTGAGAGGAACGGAACCCACGGCTTCGATCACGTAGAACGTGTTTTCAACCTATGTCTTCACATAGGTCGAGAGGAGGGGGCTGACCTCGAGGTTTTGGCCCTAGCTGCACTCCTCCACGATGTTGCAAGACCTCTAGAGAGCGCTGGGAAGGTTCGAGACCACGCAGTTGAAGGGGCGAGAATAGCAAGGCGCTTTCTCAAGGGCCTCGATTATCCTGAAGAGAAGATTGAAAGGGTTGTCCATGCCATAGAGGCTCACCGTTTCTCTCGTGGGCCTGAGCCGAGAACGCTGGAGGCCAAAATCCTCAGTGACGCTGACAAGCTCGATGCAATAGGCGCGATTGGAATAGCACGAGTTTTCATGTATTCCGGGGAGCATGGGCGGGACATAGCAGCATCCTTAAGGCACTTTGAGGAGAAAATATTGAAACTGAAGGATTTGATGTATACGGAAACGGCAAAGCGCATTGCCGAGGAGAGACATCGATTCACCAAGGAGTTTATCAGGAGGATACTGCTGGAAATCGAGGGAGAGATGTAACCTTCCATGAGCTTTTGATTCATAATAAGGTTTTTAAATGCCTCCCTGAATTAAGGGTTAGCTCCTTTAATGTCATTTTTTCAAGCGAGGAGGTGAGAAAGATGAAGGCGCCGATCTGTGAGGTGTGCTTAAAAACCGACGGCATTCTCTGCCCCGCTGATGAGAAAAAACTCCAAGAGGGTATCATATCTGAGCTCGACGTTAAAGTTGCGAGACTGCTTTACAAGCTCATCGGCGACGTTGATATGGAGTTCAAAAAAGCCGTTGAAGCCGGTGATCTTGTTGTCATCATGGTTGGAGAAGGCGATGTTCCAATCACGATCGGAAAGGCTGGAAAGAACATTAAAGCCCTTATGAGGGAGCTCGAGAAGAGGATACGCGTTATAGAGGCCGCTGATGTAAATTCCCCAGAAGACCTCAAAAAACTTGCCACTGACCTTCTGTATCCAGCTGGAGTCTTTGGAGTCAACATCGTCTACAAACCCGGTGGTGGCCACTACTACAAAGTTCTAATCCTTAGTAGAGACAGGAAGAAGCTTCCAGAGAAACCGCAGCTCCTTGAGGAGATACTTTCTCAGATAGCGGGTGCAGAGGTTAAGATAACTTTCATCTGATTTTGCCGTTCTGGAGGGTCTGGAATGTACCGAACTCACTACTCCGGAGAAATAACCGAGAAGCTAAACGGAGAGCGCGTCAAGGTTGCTGGATGGGTGTGGGAAATCAAGGATCTGGGTGGAATAAAGTTCCTCTGGCTCAGAGACAGGGAAGGAATTGTGCAGATAACTGCACCCAAAAAGAAGGTCGATCTGGAGATATTCAAGCTCATCCCAAAGCTAAACGCGGAAGACGTTGTTGCTGTGGAGGGAATCGTTAATTTCACCCCAAAGGCGAAGCTCGGCTTCGAGATACTTCCAGAGAAGCTCGAAGTCCTAAGCAGGGCCGAGACCCCACTCCCGCTTGATCCTACGGGAAAAGTCAAGGCTGAGCTCGACACTAGGCTTGACAACCGCTTCATGGATCTGCGGAAACCAGAAATCATGGCCATCTTCAGGATACGGTCCAGCGTTTTTAATGCAGTTAGGGACTTTTTCCACAGCGAGGGCTTCATAGAAATTCACACGCCGAAGATCATAGCTACTGCTACAGAAGGGGGCACCGAACTCTTTCCGATGAGGTACTTCGAGAAGAACGCCTTCCTTGCGCAGAGTCCTCAGCTGTACAAGCAGATGATGATGGCGAGCGGTCTCGACAGGGTCTATGAGATTGCCCCGATTTTCAGGGCGGAGGAACACAACACAACCAGGCATTTAAACGAAGCCTGGAGTATCGATGCTGAGATGGCTTTCATTGAGAACGAGGAGGAGGTAATGGGCCTCCTCGAGAGGCTCGTGGCTCATACAATCAACTACGTCCGCGAGCACAACGCGAGGGAGCTTGAGACCCTCAACTTCGAGCTCGAGGAGCCAAAACTGCCCTTCCCGCGCGTGAGCTACGACAGGGCCCTTGAGATTCTGGCCGACCTCGGCAGGGAGATTCCCTGGGGAGAGGACATAGACACCGAGGGCGAGAAACTCCTTGGAAAGTACATGCTCGAGAACGAGAACGCCCCTCTCTACTTCATCTACAAATACCCAAGCGATGCCAAACCGTTTTATATAATGAAGTACGATGACAAGCCCGAAATCTGCCGTGCCTTTGACCTTGAATATCGGGGTGTTGAGATAACATCTGGAGGCCAGAGAGAGCACCGTATTGAGGTCTTAGAGAAGCAAATCAGAGAGAAAGGACTAAATCCCCGGAACTTCGAGTTCTATCTTAAGGCCTTCCGCTATGGAATGCCTCCACACGGCGGTTTCGGACTAGGTGCCGAGAGGCTGATAAAGCAGATGCTCGATCTCGGCAATATCCGAGAGGTCATCCTATTCCCACGTGACAGAAAGAGGCTCACACCGTAAGGCCTTTATACTGTTTCCATCTTTATAACGTGAGGTAAGTCATAAACTCAGTGGGAGGATGAAAGAATGCGAAGATTGCTCGCCTTGATAATGGTCCTGTCCTTTCTTCTGGTTCCACTTGGAACCGTGCATAATCAAGTGGCCGCCGCCAAGGAGCTTCCCTGGGCCGAAGTTAGTGGCATAAAGCTATCGTTGGGTGACAGTGTGACCTTCGGAAACTACGTTATTACTGTAACTGACATTGATTCGACCACGTGGAGTAAGGCGATTCTCAAAGTTTCAGGCCCACAAGGAACCAAAGAATTTACTCTGGCGGAAAACGAAAAAGCCTATTACCCCAATTCTGACAATCCTCTCTTGGGG
>JALTCK010000034.1 GCA_027074805.1 Thermococcus sp.
ACTCTAAACGATACATCGTTGTTTTTAATGCTTATAAGAGTGCACCAAAGTACAAGTTTGGAACAAATGGTTGATAACCCTTTGTTTGAAAAATTCTTAAATCGAAGCTTTACAAACATAAACGCATAACTCCCGGATGGTGGTGCCTTTGAGGTACGTAAAATTGCCTTCAGAAAATTTTGAAGGCTTCTTCGAATCCCTCAAACTCTGGGGCAATATCTACGCCCCCGTGAAAAATGGCGGCATCTACACATTCCAGCCTGTTGAGAGCGCTTCTGAGGTCGATTTACATTATACGAGGACGATGCTACCCCCAAAAAAATTCTTTTTCAGACCAAGAGAAACCCTTTTGATGATGGAAGGAAAAAAATGGATCGAACCATCGGATGGGGAGAAGGCAGTTCTATTTGGAGTGCACTCCTGTGACATCCACGGTCTTAAGATACTCGACAAGGTATACCTCGACGAACCAATGGACCCCTACTACAAGAAAAGAAGGGAGAACACGTTGATAATAGGCATAAGCTGTATGCCTGACGAGTACTGCTTCTGCAAGAGCCTCGGCACACATTTCACCATGGACGGCTTCGACCTGTTCCTGCACGAACTGCCGGACGGATGGCTTGTGAGAATAGGCAGCGTCCGCGGTCATGAGATAGCGTGGGAGAACGGCGAAGTGTTTGAAGAGGTGACCGACGATGATCTCGCCAACTTCAAAGAGTTCGAGGAGAAGCGAGCGGAATCTTTCCAGAAGGAGCTCCCGCAGGAAGGCCTCGCCGACATGCTCGATCTGGCGTACAACAGCCCGGTATGGAAGAAGTACGCAGAGATATGCCTCGCATGCGGCAACTGCAACATGGTGTGTCCTACATGCCGCTGCTACGATGTCTGCGACCGCTGGATGGACGCGTACAAAGCGATCCGCGAAAGACGCTATGATTCCTGCTTCATGGAAAACCACGGCCTCGTTGCCGGAGGCCACAACTTCAGGCCCACCCGTCTTGATCGCTTCAGACACCGCTATTACTGCAAGAGCTACTTTGACCCCTCTTCTGGCTACAACTGCGTCGGCTGTGGGAGATGCGACGAGTTTTGTCCCGCGAAGATAGAACATGTCAAGGTTCTTGAGGAGGTTAGGGGGTCCCTGAAATGAGCGAGAACCCGTATCAGACTCACGATGCGAGGATTTTGGAGGTCAAAGACCTAACACCAAGGGAGAAACTCTTCACCATGCGCTTCCTCGACCCGAAAGTGGGAGAGAACTTTGAATTCAAGCCCGGCCAGTTCGTCATCGTCGACCTTCGTGGCTTCGGTGAATTTCCGATAAGCCTCTGCTCCTCCCCAACGAGGAAAGGCTATTTCCAGCTCTGCATCAGAAAGGTCGGAAGAATGACGAAGTTCATTCATAAGATAAAAGAAGGTGAAGTAGTGGGGATCAGGGGGCCGTACGGGAACGGTTTTCCCATGAAGAACATGGAAGGCTCAAATCTGATTCTCGTAGCCGGTGGCCTCGGGATGGCCCCCCTCCGCTCTGTACTTTGGTATGCCATAGACACCGGCAGATACGAACATATCTGGCTGCTGTACGGGACGAAGGCCTACGAGGACATACTCTTCCGCGATGAAATAGTCCACCTCCTGAAGCATGGGGAGAGCATGAACTGCACGGTGAAGCTAGCCTACGAGGTCGAGAGCCCCTCGTGCATCTACCTCGAACAGGGTTTCTCTGACAGGGTCTGTAGGGGAGTCGTAACAGATCTCTTCAGGGGAGAGAGCTTCGACGTTGAAAATACCTACGCCCTAATCTGCGGCCCGCCCGTCATGTACAAGTTCGTCATACGGGAGCTCCTCGACAGAAAACTCTCGCCGGGCAGGATCTACATGACGCTCGAGAGACGCATGCGCTGCGGAGTCGGGAAGTGCGGCCACTGCGTAGTCGGAACCAGCGTCTCCATGAAATACATCTGCAAGGACGGGCCCGTCTTCACCTACTGGGATGCCCTATCCACGAGGGGGTTGATATGATGAAGAAGAAGCTTGCCATCTTTGAGCTTACCGACTGCGGTGGCTGTGCCCTCAACATTCTCTTCCTCTACGAGAGGCTCTTCGACCTTCTGGAGTTCTACGAGATAGGCGAGTTCCACATGGCATCCAGCGCACACGAGGGGGGCCACTACGACGTGGGCATCGTCACCGGCACAGTTTCGAGCCACCGCGACCTTGAGCTACTCAAGGAGGCGAGAAACCGCTCCGACTACCTCATGGCACTCGGAACGTGCGCTACGCATGGCTGCCTCCAGGCGAGCGTGGAAATGCCTCTAAAGGAGAAGCTAAAGGCCATTTATGGCAACGAAGGCAATCCTATGAGAGCACTTGAGCCCAAACCCGTCGTTGAATACGTCGCTGTCGATCTAGCTATTCCTGGCTGCCCCTACGACAAGAATGAGCTCTTCCAGGCCCTGATGGACATAGCAAAGGGCATTGAACCGACTACACCAGACTACCCCGTCTGTATCGAGTGTAAGCTCAACGAGTACGAGTGTGTACTGGTGAAAAAGGGCCTTCCCTGCCTTGGCCCAATAACCCTTGGCGGCTGCAACGCAGTCTGCATACGCTCCGGGCTTGGATGCATTGGCTGTCGCGGACCGTTGCCCGGCGAGGTGAACCCGGCCGGAGAGTTTGAAATCCTCAGAGAACTCGGTTACGGCGAAGACTACATCGTCAGGAAGTTCAAGACATTTGCGAGGTGGGAGCCATGATAATCGAGACGAGAGAGTTCACGCGTGTTGAGGGAAACGGTAAGGCCGAGATAGTCATCGAGGATGGGGGGGTTAAGGACGTCAGGCTTAAAATTGTCGAAGGGCCGAGGTTCTTTGAGCTCTTAACCCTCGGAAGGCACTACTACGATGTTCCTGACCTTGAAGCAAGGATATGCGCCATATGCTACCTATCCCACAGCGTCGCATCAGTTCTCGGAATAGAAAGGGCCTTTGGAGTGGAAGTCCCGGAAGAGGTAATGCTCCTGAGGGAGCTCGGCCTCATAGGTGAACTTTTGGAGAGCCATGCTCTGCATCTCTACCTGCTGGTTGCTCCCGACCTCTTCGGATATCCGGATGCCATAAGAATGGCCATCAAACACGGAGAACTCGTCAAGGAAGGGCTTGCAATCAAGGCCCTCGGTAACCGGATAAGAGATCTCGTTGGAGGAAGAGAGATCCACGGAATAAACGTCAAGCCAGGTGGTTTCGAAAGGTGGCCGGGCGTTGAGGATCTGGAGGTCATCGAAAGAGAAAGCAACGGACTACTAACCCTAGCAAAACGTTCTGTGAGGCTATTCAACCAGATAACCCCCTATGGCGCCCAGGCAAGGCACTTCATTGCCACCAACGGCTACCTGTGGGGCGAGAAGTTGACATCGGACGATGAAGAGGAGTTCCACTACACAGAAAGAATAGAGGAGCACTCCCTCGTCTACAGCTTCGCCAAAAGGAGCCGCTATAAAGGAGAACCCTTCCTCGTCGGTTCTCTCTCAAGACTGCTCCTCAAATCGGAGATGCTAACTCCTACGGCAAAGAGGTTCTTCGAGGAGCACAAAAATAAACTAGAGACAGGATACGTTAGCTACAACAACCTGGCCCAGGCGATAGAGCTCGTCTATGCCCTCGAAAGGGCGAACAAGATAGCAAAGACCCTTCTCGATATGGGGATCGAAGGGGAGAACGTCCCGGTAGAGCCAAGAGAAGGAGAGGGAATAGGCTACGTGGAGGCACCGAGGGGTGTGCTGGTGCACCACTACAGAATAAATGGAGAGGGGAAAATCGAGTACTCCAACATAATAACACCAACGGCCTTCAACCACGCCATGATGGAAGTCAGCCTCTTTGAGGAGGCACAAAAACTCTACGGTGAGGCCGGAGAAGGAGAAATGCTCCAGAGGCTCGAGGAGACTGTAAGGGCATTCGACCCGTGCATCTCGTGTTCGGTGCACTTTGTAAGGGGATAAACTTTTCTTCTTTTCCATCCTACTTATCCCGGTGGGAGTATGGGATTTTTAGACTTCTTTCGGAGAAAGAATAGGGGTGTTGGAATCGCCTCAAGGGAGCCGGTGGGGAAGTTCCAAGTCGTAGGAATTACCTCTGTGCTCGGAAGGGAAATTCTGGGAGGGACAGTCACAGATGGAATTATTTATCCTGGCTACAAGCTCAAAGGGAAGGGAGTGGCCATTGTTAGGGAAATACATATCCAGAACAGGAAGGTGGACTTCGCGGTCGAAGGCGACCAGGTTGCACTGGTTCTCGAGGGAGTTTTAAAGGTGAACTCCGGTGAATTCCTCGAAGTCTACCAGTCGTGAGGTGGTGGTATGATAATCTGGGACGACCACTTCCACGTTGATCCTTACCACGGACTGTTCCTTGAAGCTGTTAAGGAGTTCCACCGGGCTGGAGGGACACACCTCGTCGTCGTCTACAAGACGGCCCACGACTACGGCTTCCCGGGTCTCAAGGCCGAGGACTTCATCAAGGCGATGGACTTTCACGTTGAACTTGTCGAGAGGATAAACAGGGAGACACCGGTGAAGGCCTACGCGGTGATTGGTGTCCACCCAGCGGAGTTCGATTACCTGGCGAGGGAGAAGGGGCTTGAATACGCCAAAAATGAGGTCATGAAAGCCCTCGAATATGCCCAAAAGCTCTGCCTCGAAGGGAAGGCGATAGGCATAGGGGAGATAGGCAGGCCACACTACGAGGTTCCTCCTGAAATCTGGGAGGCCAGCATCGAGCTGATGAAGTACGGAATGGCTTTGGCCAGGGACGCTGACTGCGCTGTCCAGCTCCATACCGAGAGCTTTGACGAGGAGAAGTTCAGGGAGCTGGGGGAGTACGTGAGGGGGGTTGGAATAAAGCCCTACAAAGTCGTTAAGCACTTCTCGCCGCCGCTGGTGAAGGTGGCCGAAGAGGTCGGCGTCTTTCCGAGCATAATAGCCAGCAGGAAGAACATAAGGGCCGCGATAGAACAGGGAAACAGGTTCATGATGGAGACGGACTACATAGACGACAGGAGGCGGCCGGGTGCGGTTCTCGGGCCGAAGACGGTTCCAAAGAGGACGAAGGCCTTCCTGCAGAACGGCATCTTTACGGAGGAGGACGTTTACAAGATTCACGTGGAGAACCCGAGGAAGGTCTACGGGGTCGAGATGGAGGAGTAGAGGGGCTTTCCCCCCTCACTACAGTTCTTATGAAGCTGTCCTTCCTTCTTTTGAACTCCTCGGGCTTGATAACGACGGGACTTACTAACTCGCCGTATTTGAGGAGAATGTCCGTTACAACGTCCATAAGCTCGTCGAAATCAACCTCCCCCACTATGAGCACATCAATGTCGCTCTCTTCGTCGTAGTCGCCTCTCGCGTACGAACCGAAGAGGATAACCTCCTCTATTGAGTCACCAAAGCGCTCTCGTAGGACGCTCAGAAACTCATTGAGGGCTTGGGCCTTCCTTCCCATTTACAATCTCCTCCAGAGCAGTCTTAATCCGCTCAAGGAGCATGGAGTTGGCGGCAAAGCTCCTAAAGGGAACGAAGGACTAAGCCCTCATCACCCAGTATCTCTCCTTCCTCATTCCCCTCCGCTTCAGTTCCTCGAAGTGTCTCTTGGCGACCTCATAGAAGCCGTTGTCATAAAGGACTATCCCCTCCCTCATGGCATCGAGGGCAGAGGGAGAGAGGTTTTCCAATGCTTTGAGAAACTCAGCCGGGGTGTAGGCAAGTATATCAACGGGCAAGAAGTCCTCGTTGAGCTCGTAGAGGGGCTTAGTCCGCGTAAGGAAGTTTCCGGTTAGTTTCTTGGAGATTACTATCAGGTCGTAGTCGCTCGCCCTGTTGTAGTCGCCCCTCGCCCTAGAGCCGAAGAGAATAACCGTGGCGTCACCGTTGAAGTAGTCGACTATCCTCCTCACAAAACTCTCAATCTCCGGCGAGACGCTCTGCCGTCCTTTTGACGAAGTTGAGGACTTCCTCCGCATAATCAATCATCTCCCGGGCCACGTCCTCCGAGTAGTACTCGAAGGGGGAACCCTCCGGATAGGCATCGGGATATCTCGGAGCTATGTAGTTCCTGTCAAGTTCCATAGCCCTGTGGAACAGTTCCCTGGGGACATCAAAACCCTCATCCCGCAGGTTTCTGAGAAGTCTTGTTATAGAGTGCCCAATTGGGGCAAACCCCATTCCACGAAGGAGTGCCTTAACCGCCAGCTCCGCCGCCTGCTGGGCCTTGAAGCTCGCCCACTCATAGTCTCCACCTTCCAGATCCCTAAGGGCAGAGCGAAGGGTCTTTTCGGCCTGCCTTATCCACCTTTCATACTCGACCCGCTTGAACATGAGCATCAAGGGGAATTCGGATTGGGAGTATTTAACCCCTTCGTCCCAGTATTATACCCTCCGGGAGGAGGGAAATCTATAAGTACTCGGAGGGAGGAGGGAAATGAGTCCCGAAGGCATAGCGGGTGTTCTTCTACTTGCATCCATAGCAGTTTCTATTGGATTGATAATGCTGAGTGACTCTCTCCGGCCCCGAGATGAAGCGAATATTGAACAAGTACAAAAAGCCTCAGGTAATGCACTTACCGGCATGATTTTAGCGTTCTTCCTTGCACAACCGTTAGCGATAACCTCCGCCATGCTGGGTGCAGGACTCGGATGGCTAATAGCACTGGGTTCCCTTTTGACGGGAATTGATTTCCTCATCAAATGGAGAAAATACCGAAACCTAACTCAAAAACTCTTACTCCAAGAAACCATCGCTAAGGGCGTCGAAATCGGCATGAAGAAGGCAAAAGAAGCCTAAAGCTCTCCTGCTTCCTTCAGAACCCTTTTTACAACTCCCTCCGAAATCCTGAAGCCGTTTCTTCTCAGCTCTTCCACGTAGGGAGCTATCTGAGAGATAAGACCTTTTCTCCTCGCAAGGAGGAGCAATCCGAGCGTGCCAGTAACCCTCAGGCCAAAGCTCCTTGCGATTTTTCTCGCGTCCTTGTCGTCGAGGAGAACCACGTCAACCTCATTCTCAAGGGCGAAGGCTAGAGACCCTTTTCAGAAAATCCGCGTTTGCTATTACGACGGCCTCTTCATGCCCTGCGCCCTCAACTACAGTCTCGTGATAAACTGCCTCAGTGATATAAACCTCCTCAAAGAGCTTCTCCAGAAGATCAAGAAGCCCGAGCTTGGCAAGGAATATGAGCGGGGACGAGTTTAGGACAACCCTCATGAGAGCTCCTCCAGAACATTAAGGTCGCTCTCAAGCTCCTCTTCATCGTAGGGTATGCCACTCCCCTCCTTAGCTAGGAGCTCAACGAACTCCCACTTGCTCAGACCAGCTAACCTTCTCGCCTGGCCAAAGGAGAGTATACCCTTCTCGTAGAGGCGCAGGGCCAGCTCCACCTTCACCCTCTCCTCAACCTCCTCGTCCGGTATCTTCACCATTCCAGGTATCTCAACAACAACTTTCCTGCCCATCTTTCCACCGATTCAACATTGGAGCAGGTGGTATTTAACGCCTTCGCCCAGTAATATACCCTCTGGAGGAGGGAAAATGCCTCTCGATGCCAAAGGCTTTGGAGGTATTATAGGTCTGATTAGCATGCAGAAGGCAAAAGAGACCTGAGTTAAAGCTCGCCTGCTTCCCTCAGTATCTTTTCATAAAGTCTCTCGCTCAGCCAGAAGCCCGTGGCCTTGAGTTTCTCCAGCTCATCTCTGAGGCTGGTTATCTTACCGGTAAACTTGGCTTTAAGGAGAACACCGAGGGTTCCGGCCACCCTGAGACCGAGAGCCCTCGCAATCTCTCTTCCATCGTAGTCATCAATTAAGATGAGTTCAGCGTCCTTTTCCAGAGCCAGAACTATTGCCTCGCTCTCCCCCTCATCCAGCTCAATCATCAAGGAACGCTTGAGCCTCTCGTCCGTTATTTTTTCCACCTTAATCCATTCGGCGTTTTTAATCGCTTGGGCGTCTTCGCTACCGCCGCCTTCAATTACGCATTCTCGATAAACGGCTTCGGGGATTAAAACCTCGCCGAAGAACTCCCTGAGAAGCTCGAGCCTTCCTATCTTGGCGAGGTGGATGAGAGGGGTTGAGTTACTCACCATGGGCAAAGGACACATCCTCCGCCAGTTCCCTCTCCGTGTAGTGCCTCGGAACCTTCCTCTTGGCGAGTTCTTCGAGAAATTCCCTCTTGGTTACCCCTGCGAGCTTCGCCGCCTTTCCGAGAGGAAGGACACCCCGCTGGTAGAGAATAACGGCTAGGTCGAGCCTTAGCTCCCTCTCAACCTCACCTTTCGGGAGTCTCATGGCCGTGATAACGTCCTCTGGAATGACTATTTCCATTCTCCCCACCGCCTTAAGGTTGGCACTAGGAAATATTTAACCCCTTCGTCAAACCGCCACCCTTCTTACCACCCTCACCGTGCCGGGCCCTCCGATTTCGCCCTCAACCTCAAAGACCTTCCCGAAGAACCTCTCCACGACCCAGACGTTGGTGACGAGGTGGTTGGTTATCTCGGCAACCCGTATCTCCCCGCCGACAAGCGCCAAAAACGGTATCAGCTGGTCTCCGAGGAACTTATCCACTGCCGCCCGGGTCGTCAGCTGGTCAAGGAGCTCGTCCGCCGCTTCCCTGCCAACGACCTCTGCTGGTTTTCCGCGCTTTCCGAGTGCGTCTCCGGCAAGCCTCAGTATGTCCGTCTCCGCCCAGACGACAATGCCACTCCCCGGGCCGAGCGAACGGCCCACCTCGGTCTCTATCTCCACAGGGACGTTGTAGAGCTCCTCAATTCTCTCCCTTGCGGCCCTGGCTTGCCTTTCGGCAACGTGGGCGGGCAGGTTCGTCACGTGGCTTATTCCCACGAAGCGCTCTATTCTCCCCCACTCTAACGCCACGAGCGGTTTCCTCTCCTCCCACGGCTCGACCCTTCCCACGACCAGACCGCCGCCCCGGGGGTAGTGGCCTCTGCGCTTGATTTCAACTTCAGCCCTCAGCCCCATCTTGCCGAGCGCGAAGAGGGTAACGTGCTTGAGGTAATCCACCGGTGGGCTCCAGGGGACGTCGGTTCCGCCGGTTATCTCAAAGCTCCCGCCGGTGAAGGTCATCGCGGGGAGCAACGCCTGGAGGACGAGGGTTATGCTTCCGGCGGTTTTTATGGGAACGCGGACGTGCTTCGGCCTCGCTTTCCCGGGGATGAACTCAAGCTCGGTCGAGCCCACCTGAGCCCCTTTAACCCTCGCGCCGCTCAGCTCCTTCAGAGCCAGAATCCCGTGG
>JALTCK010000035.1 GCA_027074805.1 Thermococcus sp.
AACGCCGAGGCACGCGGATGTTCTCCTCGTAACTGGCCCGATAACGGATCAGAGCCTCGAGAGGGTAAAGCTCGTCTACGAGCAGACGCCAAACCCCAAGGTCGTGGTGGCCATAGGGGCGTGCCCTACCGGGGGAAGCGTGTTCTTCGAGAGCCCCTTCACCAACGCGCCGCTCGACAAGCACATACCCGTGGACGTCTTCGTTCCGGGCTGCCCGCCGAGGCCGGAGGCGATACTCTACGGCGTCGTGCTGGCGCTCCAGAAGCTGATTGAGAAGATTGAAAGCAAGGGGGGCAGAAAATGAAAGTGAGCTATGAGGTTCCATTTCACTCTGCGCCCAAAGGGCGCCTTCTACTGAGGAACGCTGGAGATGTCAGAAGTGTAACGCGCCCCCAAAGGGTAGAGAAGCCAATTTTAAGGAGGGGTAGAGTTTCCGCCAGCGCTTTGCGGAGCAAAGGGCTGTTGAAGAAGATTGAGGGAGAGGAGGGGAAAGAATGAACGTTGATGAGTTCGTTAAAGCCTTTGGCGAGAGGTTTCCCGAGGCGGAGATACGGGTGAGCGAGAACAAGATGCCCCACCCAAAGAGGCGCGTCTGGGTCGAGATACACAGGGAGAAGTTCCACGACGCCATGGGGTTCATCAAAGAGCTCGACCCCAGGGCACAGTTCTCCATCATAATCGGAATGGATGCCGGCGATAAACTGCTCGCCAAGTACCACATGGAGCTCTTCTGGGAGGAAGGGGAGAGCATATCGCTCATCATAGGGACGAGCGTTCCGAAGGACGACCCGAAGCTCCCAACGGTCACCGATGTGTTCCCGAGCGCACTGCCCTACGAGAGGGAGAACCAGGAGTTCCTGGGCTTCGTCTTTGAGGGAATTCCCGATCCAAGGAGGCTCTTCCTGCCAGACGACTTCCCGGAGGGGATATACCCGCTCAGGCTCGACGAGACAGGGATCAAGCCGGAGATGGTCAAGAATGCAGGACATCCCTACAAAATAGGGGGTGCAAAGAAATGATGGCAGTTGATGAGGTTCACACTCACTTCACGCCCGGAGGGCGCACTAATCAGGTGAACAGCAGGGGAATGGTGGGTAAAGAAGCACCCCAACAAGGGAAAGCGGATTTTGGAGGGAACAACTTTCCGCCAGCGCTTTCGTCAGAAAGGGCTGTTATAGTCAAGAACGCAGGCCATCCCCACAAAATCAAGAAGGAGGTCCCGAAATGAACGGGAGGCTTGAGTACTGGGTGAAGGTGCCCATAGGACCGATTCATCCCGCACTGGAGGAGCCCGA
Organism: Thermococcus sp.; assembly: GCA_027074805.1. Classification (GTDB taxonomy): domain Archaea; phylum Methanobacteriota_B; class Thermococci; order Thermococcales; family Thermococcaceae; genus Thermococcus. Next base: position 1,296 of record JALTCK010000035.1, read on the forward strand.
GAAGTTCATCATAACTCTCGATGGAGAGCGAATCATACACGTTGACGTCAAGCTCGGCTACAACCTCAGGGGGCTCGAATGGATAGCTATGAGGAGAAACTACATCCAGATACTCTACTTGGCGGAGAGGATATGCGGCATCTGCTCCTTCTCCCACAACCACACCTACTCCAGAGCGGTAGAAGAGATGGCGGGCATCCAGGTTCCCGAGAGGGCCGAGTACATCCGCGTGATCGTTGGCGAGCTCGAGAGAATTCACTCCCACCTGCTCAACCTCGGCGTTGTCGGCCACACTATAGGCTACGACACGGTGCTTCACCTCAGTTGGCTCGCCAGGGAAAGGGTCATGGACATCCTCGAAGCTATAGGTGGAAACAGGGTAAATTACTCCGTCAATATGATAGGTGGTGTCAGGAGGAACATAGAGGAGAAGCACAAGAGAGCCATCCTCGATATGGTGAAGTACTACCGCAACGAGGTAATGCCGAAGATAGAGGAGATATTCCTCTACGACCCAACCGTCGAGGCGCGCCTCAGGGATGCAGGAGTCATCCCGAAGAGGATAGCCATTGAATACAGCGCCCAGGGCCCGACCGCGAGGGGAAGTGGCGTCAAAAAGGACGTCCGCTACAACGAGAAGCTCAGCGTTTACCCGGACCTCGGCGTGAAGCCTGTAACGCCAAAGGAGTTCACCGGCGTTGTAAAGGGGGACGTTTTCGACAGGATGGTCGTCCGTGTCGGTGAGCTCTGGCAGAGTATGGATACAATAGAGAGGGCAATAGATCAGATGCCGGAGGGCAAGATTAAGGCCGTTCCCAAGGACAACGCACTTCTCTTCCAGCTCAAGAAAGCCGATGGAGAGGGAATCGGAAGGTACGAGGCCCCACGCGGTGAGCTCATCCACTACGTGAAGGGCCAGAAGGGCAAGGACGTCCCGGCAAAGTGGAAGATGCGCGAGCCTACCTTCCCGAACCTCTTCGCGATAGCGAGGGCGCTGGTCGGCGAGCAGGTGGCGGACGTCCCGGTCGCGATAGCCTCGATAGACCCGTGTCTGAGCTGTACCGACAGGGTAGCGGTTATCGATGCAAACACTGGGAGGAAGAAGATCCTCACCGAGAAGGACCTCCTGAAGCTCTCCATAGAGAAGACGAGGGAGCTCAACCCCGAGGTGAAGGCGAAACCCGAGGTCATTGGTGTCGGCTGCCCGAGAGGTGGTGCACTGTGAACATCCTCTACGCCACTTTAGGTTTCATAGGAATTTACACCTACGTCTCCTTTGCCTCGCTGCTCTGGGAGGGAATAGACAGAAAACTGGTCGCCAGGATGCAGCGCCGCGTTGGCCCGCCGCTCCTCCAACCCTTCTACGACTTCCTCAAGCTGGTGAGCAAGGAGTCTATAATCCCGAGAGACGCTAACAGGTTCTTCGAGCTCGCCCCTGTGCTGGCGCTTGCTACATCAATAGCGCTCCTGGCATACACGCCGCTCGGCTTCGAGCCGCTCTTCGGCACCAAGGGAGACGTTATACTCTTCGTCTACCTGCTGACCCTCATAGGCTTCCTCCGCGTAATCGGTGCGGTCAGTTCGGGCTCGCCCTACGCCCAGATCGGAGCGCAGAGGGAGATGATAATCCTCGTCTCCAGGGAAGGGCCCATGATGCTGGCCCTCTTCACGATACTCTGGCGCCTCAACGGGCTCGGCGTAACCAAGCCCTTCAGCATGGGGACGTTCTACGAGCACAACGTCTGGGAGCTCGGGACGCCCATGAGCGTAATAGGGACGGTGATACTCCTCTTCGTCTTCCTCGCCTGGCTGGCCAGTGAGATAGAGGTCGGCTACTTCGACATCCCCGAGGCCGAGACGGAACTGGCAGAGGGAACGATGGCCGAGTACAGCGGGAGGCACCTGGCTCTCTTCGACCTGGCCAGCGCGATAAAGGCCTTCGTCAGCGCGAGCCTCGTGGTGGCGGTCTTCTTCCCGTGGGGGATCTCCGGCTACCTCGACCTCATAGGCCTTCCAGCTATGGTCGTAGACCTTCTCTTCCACACGCTGAAGGTCTTCACAGTACTCTTCGTGAGCATGACCATTTTCAGGACGGTGACGGGGAGGCTTAGGATAACCCAAGCAACGAACCTGTTCTGGACGAGGCTCCTGCCAGCGAGTATGGTGGGAGCACTGCTCCTTGTCATTGACGCGCTGGGGGTGATAGCATGAAAGTTCCACCGACACTCTCAACGGTCCTCGGCAACCTCTTCAAGAAGCCGGCAACAAACCTCTTTCCGGAGAGCGAGCCAGTGCCAGTTCCAGAGGGCTTCAGGGGCAAACTGACCTACGACGTCGAGAAGTGCGTCGGCTGCAGGCTCTGCGTCATGGTCTGCCCCGCCGGGGTTATAGAGTACGTCCCGGAGATAAAGAAGGTTACCTTCTGGCTTGGGAGGTGCGTCTTCTGCCAGCAGTGCGTTGACGTCTGCCCCGTCAATGCTCTCAGCATGAGCGACGAGTTCTTGCTCGCCACGACGGACAAGTACGACGACAACCTCCGCTGGCTCAAGGAGGACGAGGTCGAGGAGGTAAAGAAAAAGCTCGAGGAGCAGAAGAAGTTCAAGGAAGCTGCAAAAAAGGCTGAAGCCGTGAAGGATAAAAAGTAATACCTCCATTCTTCCCTACTTTCTATCACTTTAATGAACTTTTCCAAGCATTAGTAGACACTAAGATACTACATAGCACGGTTTTCTGGACTTATATCAAGAGTTGTTCTGTTTCTGTTTGTCAAATCTCTGGTTGTTAACCATTTGTTTTAGAAAGCCATTTATAAAAATTTAGCCAATTCACTATTGAGATTTCGGGAAAATACGCCCGAATAGGGTTTAAAACCTAAAGTTGAGGTGGGAAAATGGGGTTTGCCACATCGTTCATGTGGTCCCTTATCGTCTACCTGCTCCTGACGGCGGGATCCGGTGGAATAATAGCGTGGTCGCCGGGGGAGCTGGTAGCAGGGTTCATCATTGCAGCGATCATCGGCTACGCCACGAGAAACATAATGGATGAGAGGCTCGAGTACTTCTTCAACCCGAGGAGGTGGCTTCTACTCCTGATATACGCAGTGGGGCCCTTCTTCTTCGCCATGGCGAAGGCAAACATCGACGTCGCCTACAGGGTGATAACAGGGAAGATAAGGCCGGGCATAGTCAAGATCTCCCCGGGTCTGAGCAGAGACGAGAGCAGAACGCTCCTGGCCAACTCGATAACACTCACTCCGGGAACCTTCACCCTGGAGATAGACGATGAGGGCAACTTCTACGTCCACTGGATAAACGTGCCGCCCGGAAAAGAGAAGCCCACACCGGAGGATCTGTGTGGATACCTTCCAAAATGGGCGAGGAGGATTGCGGAATGATCGAGAGTATGTTCATGTGGGCTCTTATACTACTGCTCTTCTCTGCTATGCTGACGCTGATAAGACTCCTCGCCGGCCCGACGATACCAGATAGGGCAGTTGCCCTGGACTCCATGACAACAACCACAGCCGGAGCAATGGTCATCTACGGCGTTGTGACCAGACAGGCAGTGTTCATCGACGTGGCCTTGGTCTACGCAGTTCTTAGCTACATCGCGACGCTCTACATAGCCCGCTACCTCGTGAGGAAGAGGGTAGGAATATCATGTGAATGCGAGGAGGGGGCGGCATGATAGAGTGGCTCATCGGAATTTTCCTGACTATTGGAGTCATCTTCAACTTCCTGGCCAGCATCGGCATCCTCCGCTTCCCAGACGTCTACACCAGGATACACGCGGCTACTAAGTGTACGACCTTCGGAACGATTTTCATAGTTCTTGCGGCGGTAACATATGCGATATACAACTACTACTGGGTTCAGAAGAACCCTGCATGGATAACCATCGGCATACACTCGGCTCTTGTTGTTATCTTCTTGGTGCTCACGAACCCTGTTGGTGCCCACGCTATCGGGAGAGCCGCCAGAAAATCCGGTATAAGGCCCTACGGGGCTGTTATAGACGAGCTGGAGGGTCGACTATGAACTTCGATGAGCTCTTCTGGACTCTTCAGGTTCTCGTGGCGGTAGGACTACTGACGTCAGCGATAGCCGCGGTGCGCTTCAAGAACCTGATCTCAGCCGTGATAGCGATGGCAGTCTTCAGCCTCATCCTCTCGCTCGAGTTCTACGTGCTCCAAGCACCGGACGTGGCGATAGCAGAGGCCGGCGTTGGAGCGTGCCTGACAACTGCGATGTACCTCCTCGCAATAAAGAAGACCGCCGCCGAGGAGGTGATAGAATGAGGCGTGCACTTGGGCTCTTTGCATTCATAGGGTTCACGCTCTTTCTCATAGCAGCGGCGATGAGCCTCAGACCCTTTGGAGAGCCCGTCCACACTGAGATGGACCACTATTTCATAACCCATGCCCAGGAGGAGGCTTCTGCCAACAATGTCGTCACGAGCATAGTCTTTGACTACAGGGGTTTCGATACCCTCGGCGAGGCAACCGTCCTGTTCACTGCTGTTGCGGGCGTTCTCATGGCCCTTCGGCGCAGGGGGGTGAAGGTATGACCACGGTCATCATAAAGACGACCACGAAGTACCTGGCGGCGCTCATACTGACCTTCGGGGCCTACATAATCGTCCATGGGCACCTTACGCCGGGAGGCGGCTTCCAGGGCGGAGCCGTCTTCGCGAGCGGGCTTGCGCTCCTCATAGTGGCGTGCGAGGGGGACGTCATCAGGGAGAGGTTCAAGAAGGTGCCACTGAGCGCCCTCGAGAGCGTTGGCGCCCTCGGCTTCCTGGGGATGGCGACCCTCGGCTTCATGGGGTACACCTTCTTCAGGAACGTGATAGCCAACAGCGGGTTCCCGCTCTTCGGTGAACCGACGCCGCTCGGAATAAACCCCGGCTACCTGAACACGGGAGGTACTCTGCCATACATGAACATATTCGTCGGTACTAAGGTTCTGGCAGGCTTGACGAGCATAATCCTGGTGTTCTACCTCCTCCTGGAGGTGAGAGAAAATGAATGAAGTGGTTCTGGTCAACCTGCCCTTCATAGTAGTGGCCCTCCTGCTGGCGGTGGGATTTTACACCATCGGCTTCAAGAGGAACCTCATAAAGATCGTCATAGGGGTTGAAATCCTTGAAGGGGCCGTCAACCTCTTCCTCATCGCCCTCGGCTACGTTAAGGGAGCCTACGCACCAATATACACCATGGCCCCACCCCAGGCGGAGAACAACATGGTCCTGCCGACGCCTCAGGCACTGACCCTCACGAGTATTGTCATAGGTGTTGCCGTTTCAGCCCTCATGCTGGCCTTTGCAGTCAACATATACCGTCACTACGGGACGCTGGACGTTATAAAGATCAGGAGGCTGAGGGGATGATCGAGCACTTACCCGCCCTTATGATAGCGGTCCCACTCTTCGGGGCCTTTACAACACCACTCTTCAAGAAGAAACCCAGAGCTGCAGCCCTGTGGGCCCTCTCCATTACGGCCGTTACCCTCTGCCTCGGCATCCTGCTGGTCAAAGAAGTCACGACGAAGGGAATGATGATCTACGTCTTCGGCGCTTCAAGCCCCGGCCTAGTTCTTCCCTCGGGCTACCATGTGCCAGTGAGGATAATCTTCGAGGTCGACGCGATGGGAGCGTTCATGGCTCTCTCTGCAGTTCTCATGAGCTTCATTGGGGCAATGTACTCCTACAGTCATGTAAAGTTCGAGACCGGCCTCGAAAAGTACTATGCCCTGCTGCTCCTGCTCGAAGTAGGAATACTCGGCATGGTGCTCACCGGCGACCTCTTTAACCTCTTCGTGTTCCTCGAGATAGCGGGAATATCGGGATCCGCGCTGGTCGGCTTCAGGAACTACCGGGGCGAGGCGAGTGAAGCCGGTCTGAAGTATCTAATAGTCAGCGCCGTTGCGTCGCTCATGGTGCTCTTCTCGATAGGCCTGCTCTACGGCGAGTACGGAAACCTTAACATGGCATACCTCAGCACGCAGATAGGCTTCAACACGGTGGACATAATCGCCCTGGGACTTCTCTTCACGTCCTTCGCTATGAAGTGCGGAGCAGTTCCGACCCACTACTGGGTTCCTGACGCATACAGCGAGGTTCCAGCCGGAATAAACCCCACCTTACTGGTGGCCACATATGCAAGCCTATACGCCCTATTCAGGGTGAGCTTCAGCCTCTTCGGAAAGGTAACCCTCACCATGAGCAGCGTCGGCTGGATAATGAGCGTCATTGGGGTTCTTACCATGTTCATCGGCGTTACGATGGCCCTCGTCCAGAAGGACGTCAAGAGGCTCATGAGCTACCATGCAATTTCTCAGACTGGCTACATGCTCCTTGGGGTCGGTGTCGGGCTTACCGTCATCAACGACCCTGCCAAGATGGCTGCCTTCGGAAGGGACGCGATGGCCGGAGGCATATTCCACATCATCAACCACATCATCTACAAGAGCCTCCTGTTAATGACCGCCGGAGCGCTCTTCTACGTTACCGGAACCAGAAACCTCAACGAGATGGGCGGCCTGGCGAGAAAGATGCCTTACACGACGATAGCCTTCATCGTTGGAGCAGCAGCCATCTCAGGAATCCCACCCTTCAACGGATTCGCGAGCAAGTTCCTCATCTACGAGACGTCCTACCAGCTGAACCCGTTGTTGGCGATATTCGCTATGGTGACCAGTATCCTAACACTAGCTTCGTTCGTCAAGGTCTTCGCCTCGGCCTTCCTCGGGCCGCCGGTGGAAAAGTACGAGAACGTTGGAGAGGTTCCAAAGCCGATGGTCGCTGCAATGCTAATCCTCGCGGCGCTGTGCATACTCTTCGGCCTCTTCCCCAACATAGTGCTCAACAAACTGGTCTATCCTGCCGTTGACGCCCTGCTGAACCTGAGCGGCTACCAGACGTGGGGTGGTGTCCTATGAGCTGGCTTGAGAACCTCACGCTGACCTCACCCTCTGGTTACTGGAACCCGGTGCTGTGGCTGGCGTTCCTGATAATCTTCGCCGTCATCGGGTACATCGTCTACTCCCGCGGGAACAGGAGGTACAAACCCAACACGGAGCAGGTAAAGCCATTCATCAGCGGCAACGCCGTTGATGACGTTGAGCAAATACGCGTCCGCGCGAGCGACATCTACTGGGGCTTCATGGAGGCCCTGAAGGGCTATTACAATGTACTCATGAGAATGCACACCGGCGACGTGAGGGACTACATTCTCTGGTACCTAGGGGTCGGGGCTATAATCCTGTTCATCCTCGTGGGGGGTGTGTGAATGGGGAAGCTCACCAGCTTTAAGCGCTCCATCTGGGTGTTCCATGCATCTGGCGGGAGCTGCAACGCCTGCGACATTGAGATAGTGGCAGTGCTCACCCCGCGCTACGACGTGGAGCGCTTCGGGATAAAGCTCGTCGGCAGCCCGAGGCACGCCGATGTGCTCCTCGTCACCGGGGCGATTCCGAGGGACTTCGCGGACAAGCTGAGGCGCGTTTACGAGCAGATGCCCGACCCCAAGGCCGTTGTCGTCGTCGGAAGCTGCGGAACCACCGGGGGAGTGTTCTACGACTCATACAACATAGCCGGCCCGATAGACGAGATAATCCCGGTGGACGTCTACGTCCCAGGCTGTCCGCCGAGGCCGGAGGCGATAATAGACGGTGTAGTCAAGGCCTGGCTCAAGATAGAGAAGCTGGAGAAGAAGCTCGAGAAGAAAGGGGGTGGGTCAGAATGACGATGAAAGCCCAGGAAGTCCTCGAGAGGCTCCAGGGAGCGCTCGGGGAGGCGATAGTGTCGCACGAGGTGAGGGAGTACACGATGGGAGTGAAGAGGAAGAGAACCTACGGCGAGGTCTGGCTCACGATAAAGCCGGAGGCGTTCAGGAAGGCCGTCGAGACGATATTTGGCATCGACTACCCCCACCTGCACTTCATAACCGGAGAGGACGGCGGA
>JALTCK010000036.1 GCA_027074805.1 Thermococcus sp.
GCAATATTCTTCATGAGCCTGCTCAACTCGCGCAACCCCTTCTTCATCACCGGCGCTCAGGCCCTTGGAGCGTTCCAGGTGAAGCGCTACGGCATTGAGCCTATTCCAATGGCCTACCTTATAATCGAGCCCGGCGAAACCGTCGGCTGGGTCGGAGATGCCAGGCCTATACCGAGGCACAAGCCAAAGATAGCGGCCGCCTACGCTCTGGCCGGCCAGTACCTCGGGATGCGCTTGGTGTACCTCGAGGCCGGTAGCGGCGCGTCGCAGCCCGTCCCGCCGGAGATGATAGCGGTCGTCAGAAGGGTCATAGACGTCCCTCTTATAGTCGGAGGCGGTATAAGGACGGAAGAGCAGGCAAGGGCCGCGGTAAAGGCAGGTGCTGACATAGTGGTGACGGGAACGGCGATAGAGAAGGCCGGGTCGATAGAGAAGGCCAGGGCAAAGCTTGAGGAGCTGAACAGGGGGATAAAGGGGTAGCTTTCCAATTTTTGTGTACTATTCTTAATGGTAAATAAAATTGGAAAAGAAAAAGTTATAAATGCCTAAATACATGACCCTATGAATAATCTTTGGAGATCGTAACATGGCAACATTTGGATTGTGGTATCTTATGTGGGATGGGCGTGAGTTCAGGAGCCTTATGAGATATCAGGGGAACACTACCATGAGTACCGTGCAGGAGAAGCTGAGAAAAGTGGGAATCGACAACCTCGTTGTCCTTGATACTGGGAGTGGTAGGGAAGGTAAATCGATGAGATACACCGGCAATCCGTGGGAAGATGCCTATGCCCTTTCGGAATTCCTAAGTGACAATATGGTAATGCCCTATTACGTGGAGATACCTTTCTACAGATACCGGTCGGACGTTGCAAGAGGGTTTGACTACTGGAAGCAGTGGATCGAGGTGTTCATGAGGTCTTCGGATCCAAATCTTAGGGGATTCTATTGGAATTACGAGTCTCCGATGATGTTTCCTGTTAAGGATGTAGGGATTCCATGGGAGCCGGTGATTTCAGAGTTGGCTAGTAGGATACACGGAGGGGGCTTCAAGTTCATATGGATAACCTACATGCATTACACCTCTGAAAAGGATATAAAGAACAAGAGAGTATTTAGCAAAGATTCATTCAATCATCACGCTGCGTATTATTTTGACTGGGTGTTCCTTCAGCCTAACTACTATCAGGGAAAGCTTCTCCCTCCAGAAATTTCAACGTTGCAGACTTGGAAAAGATATTTGGATGAGGCCAAAAGAGGCCTTCGTAACTACCGAGGCATTGATAACATATACTACGAATTCGAATGTGATGGGGCGGTAGTCACGAATCCAACATACAGGCAGCGGGCTTGTGATTATGTGGAGGTTCTTGGAAAGCCTTCACAGAGGGCTTATTACTACGATGTGGACGTAAGGGCCCTTGAATATCTTAACGGAGTGTGTAACTATGTCTAAGCTGAAACCCCTCGTGGCGTTTTTCTTCTTCCTTGTTCTCTCCCTCCCCTTTGCATCGGCGGATGACTACTATAACTGGCCGTGGGGGGTCTCCTTTCAGCCCTTTGTCATTTATGCAGACTCGAATGGAGCCCTTGTTGGGGTTGAATACGGCTACTATGAAGAAGCCGGTCATTTTTCAGTATATTTTCATGATCCAGTGACTCTTAGTCCCATGGAGCTTTGGAATTACTTCATTTTCTACGTCAATGAAAGCGGTGCCTACTACGTTGACTATATGGCGGTTTCTGGGTATGATAACATTCCTCTGGCCTTTTATAAGGGGTGGTTATACCTTTTCCTCCTGACCTCCACGAACACGAGTTTTCCAATAAGGGATCCTCCTGTCGCTGATAAGATCACCATAATTCGCTATTGTGAGGGAGCACTCCAGAAGATTGGGGAGGTTCCGCTTTTAGATAGCATTAACGTTTCAATGCCATATGTCCTGAACTACCAATATCCCAAAGGGAAGAGGGTTCTGTACAAGGTTGATGATTCCATTGAGGTGGTGGCCACTGGGAACGAGCGGAATCTAGACCTCAAAAGCGATCCCTACGAGGTGCGGTTGAGCAAGTATCCGTATGACATCTATCTCAGGAATAAAAAGTGCATGCCTGTTGAAGTTGGGGGAAATTGGATTGTCATCGCGTCCAAGTACAAACTTCCCCTTGGAAGGCTGAAGTCAAAGATTGAGCCCATCAATGCTTCCTGCGCCATATCGTTGGAAGATGGCATCCTTATAGTACCCCCGATTATAGGAATAGCCTTTGCCAACGAGAGCATGTGGATAAAGCGTGATTTTCATCATGTATTCGATTTGTACCTTAACGAGAAACAGGCCCTGAGGCCAATTAATGTTTCCCTTTACTTCTACAAAAACAACACCCTCAGAGAACTCCCTCTACTCCACGTCTCTGAGAAGGGAGTGAGTGTACTTCCCGCTCCAGTCAAATATAAGGACGTCCACTGCTGTTCTTGTCTCCCCGTTCACGATAATTGGACTGAGAGAACCTTCACCTCATCCACTGTCAAAGCCAATCACAGTAACCATTCTAGTTTTGCGGTCCAGAGGACTGGAACCACGGCATCCACAGACAGGGGGATATGTGGAGTTGGTATACTTGCATTGCTGTCCCTACTATCATTGATCTTGGCGGTGAGAATCAAGAACTCATAAGGCATTGGTTGGAGGCAAAAGAGGAAGGAGCAAAACTCAGGCCTCACTAAGAACCTTGAAACTGATCTTTCCGTTTTTGATGATTTTTTTGAGCTCTGATAGAAGCCCGCTGGGATTCTCCTCCACTATCTCCATCCTGATCTCGCTGACGCCCTCTGCAGTGGGCGGAAGGAAGTGGACGTCGCGAATCTTACCCCTTACCTTCTCGTACAAACGGGCCAATATAGCTCCCCTGCCTTTGTAGGGGATTTTGACATCCAATTCAACGATTTTCATACCTTTCACCACTTTATTTTATGAAAAAAGGCCTATATAACCTTTTTCATGAGCGGGAATTATCTGGTTTTGCACCCCCTATTCCTTCCAGTTATGTCCTCACCGCAAGACTTATCTTTTACCGCTTCGATTTCTATCGTGGTGATGTCCGTGAGGGCATTCATATCCCTTGATCTTGAGGGGCTTCCATACATAGTCAGCAGGGAGCACCTCTTCGTGAAAGGCGCCCTCTACTCCGAGGCCAGGAGTATAGCAACCCAGATAGTGAAGGTTACCGCAGAGGCGTTACACAAAAACGGTTTCGATGAAATAGTGGTAGCCGACAGCCACGGTCCGATGGTGAACGTTCTGCCGGAGGAGATGCCGGAGTACGTTGAACTCGTTAGGGGTTTTCCAAGACCGCTCAGCATGGTTGCTTTCGCGAGGGGAAGTGATGCGGCGGTTTTTCTTGGATACCATGCCAAGGCAGGAAGCGGTTACGCAACCTTTGACCACACCTACAGCGGCGCGAGCGTTGACAGGCTTGAGATAAACGGGGTAGAGGTCAGTGAGTTTCTCCTGAACTCGTACCTCCTCGGGAGCTGGGGGATTCCCGTGATACTCGTTGGAGGAGACGCGAAGCTGATAGATACTGACGTAGAGAGGTTTGCGCCATGGGTAATTGGAGTTCCGTTCAAGGAATCCCTCTCACGCTACGCCGCCAAAAGTCCGGGAATGGGAAGGATAACTAAAGCCCTGTGGGAGGCAATCCCTAAGGCCGTCGGGAGACTGAAGAGTGGAGAAGCAAAGCCCTTGACCACTAAAGAACCGGTTGAGGTGAGAGTTCGGTTCCTGAGAAGCGACATGGCCGACGCCGCAGAGCTCCTACCCATCGTAAGGAGGCTGGACGGAAAAACCGTCGAGTTTGAGGCCAAGACTCTGGAGGAGGCTTACAGAGTATTCGAACTGCTCGTACTCGCGGCGGCTGGAGTAAATGCCATAGCAACGAGGTGAGGTTTCGTGTGCCCCCGGGGAGCGAAGGGAGGTCACTGCTCGCCGAAGCGCTCCCTCCCCGCGGTTTCCCGGGGGCGTTATAAGTATGCGTGCCTCCTTTAAAAGTTGTCCTCATCCTCGATGTAGGGAGCCGTGATCACCTTTCTTATCTCCCTCGCCTTCTTGGGTCCTATGCCCTCCACCTCTTTGAGCTCCTCTTCCGTTGCGGTAAAGACTCTCTCTACGTTCCCGAAGTGCTTCAGGAGCCTTTTGGCGAGGGTTGCAGAAACGTTGGGGAGGCCTTCAACTATCAGCCTCTGCCTCTCCGCTAAGGTTAGGGCCTTCTTCTCGCTCCTAAGCCTTACCTCCTTCTTCCTCTCCTCCTGCTCGCGTTTCGCCATGAGGTATATGAACTGCGCCGTCTCCTCCTTTCCAGACGAGAAGAGTATCGGGACGTTCCAGTCAATGGTTACCGCCGTTATCGCCCCCCTAATCGCGTTGGGGTGGACGTTTCTAATCCCATAGAGCTCGCCCTCGATGATTATAACTGGCTTCTCGTACGCCCTCTTCAGTCTTTCAACCTGGTCGAAGAGCCTGCCGTCTATTATCGACTGTATGAAGTCGTTGGCGCTCTTCCTCTCTATTCCAACCTCCTCGCTGACGACGTAATCGGCAACGTCGAGCGTTCTAACCTCGACCTCCGCTCCGAGCTCCTTCAACAGCTTCGGAACGCCGCTCCTCAGCTCGCGCGAGTCAACGTAGACGACGATGCCCTTCGGCTTTCTAACGAAAATCGGCTTTATTGGAAGCTCCTCTATGGAGGCCTTTTCAGCTTTTTGGGGGGGCGCCTCTTTCTGAACTTCCTCTCTCCGCTTCGGCTTTATGAACTCGTCGAGGGACGTTATCTTGCCCTTCGCCATTGCCTCACTCTCCCGGTCGTACTTCTTTTCGAGCTCTTTCGCTATAAGTTTGATGGCGGTGAACATCCCCTTTTCCTTCCTCCTTGACGCCCAGTAGTAGCTCTCGTCCCTCGTCCCCTTGGCCATCAGCACGACGACCCTTCCGGGCCTGTGTCTTCCGGTTCTACCCCTTCTCTGAATGCTCCTGATTGCCGAAGGCACCGGCTCGTAGAAGACCACCAAATCAACCTCTGGCACGTCAAGGCCTTCCTCACCGACGCTCGTCGCGACGAGAACGTTGAACTCTCCCCGTGAGAAGCGTTCGAGCGTTTCTTTCTGCTCCTTCTGACTCATCCCTCTGTCCTCGCCCCTGCTCGCCTGTCCTATGAAGCGCTTGGCGCTAATGTTCATGCTCCTGAGCTCCTCTACTATCTTCTTTCCGGTGTCGCGGTAGTTCGTGAAGACTATTATCTTTGACGAGGGCTTTCTGCTCAGCTGCTCATTGATCAGCTCCTTGAGCTTCTCCATCTTCGGATGGTCAATCCCGCTCTCCTTCGCCTGGACCAGGAGGTAGACGACCTTCCTCATGCGCGGGTCCTCCATCAGGGCCCTGCTGGACTTAGTTCTCTTGTCGTTTCTGAGCTTCTTGATGTAGTTCTGGACTGCGCTCAGGCCCTGCGTTTCTAGGAGCTCTATCGCGTGGAGGAGCTTCACAGCCTTGGCCTGGTGGATTTTGAGGCCAGCTATATCGTAGTTTCCGGCCGCGAGCTCCTGGTTTATCCTTGATCCCGCCTGCAGAACCTCCTTCTTTGAGATATCCGGTGAGGATGTTGATACCAGCCCCAACTGCGCGAGGGGCTTCAGGCTCTCCTTCAGCATCTCCCTCAGGAGCTTCCGGACTTCCTTGTAAATCTGGGGGAGCTCCACCTTGCCCCATTCGAATGCTATTCTCTTCACGTAGGGCTTCACGTCGGGGGAACTCTCGGTCCTGACCTCGATCCGCCTTATTCCAAGGTTTGACACGATTTCTCTGATTTTCTCAGCATCGCTCCCCGGGGAAGCAGTAAGGCCAAGGACGAGTGGGTGTTTTGCCGTTTTCAGGTATTCCTTCGCAATGAAAACGTAGGAGTAGTTCCCGACAGCGCGGTGGGCCTCATCTATCACAAGGAGCACAACTTCCTCGAGCGAAATTCGGCCGGTCAGGATGTCGTTTTCAACGGTCTGGGGGGTTGCCGTTAGGATTTTGCTCCTCTCCCAAAGCTCGGCCCTCGTCTCCGGTGAAAGCTCGCCGGTCAGGACGTTGATTTCATCGGCAGGAACCTTGAAGAGTTTCCTAAAGCTCTCCGCATGCTGGAGCGCGAGGGGTTTGGTGGGTGCGAGCATCAGAACCTTTCCACCGTACTTTGAGAGCCTGTAGTCGGCTATCAGCATGGCTATGAGGGTCTTTCCAAGGCCCGTGGGTAGGACGACGAGGCAGTTGGTTTTTTTGCACCGTGCGTAGATAACCTCCTGGTAGATTCGGGGCTCGATAAGATCGCGGCGGAGGTACATGGTTGAATCTTTTCGGTGAGGTTTATAAAGGCTCGGCCGATGTCTCATTATGCTCCTCACAAGGCACGCCGAGGAAAGGATCGTTAAGCGGCTCGCAAAGAGGAGGAAACTCGAGAGGGTCTATTCCAGTCTATGGTTGTTTCTCGAAGGCTCGAGGCGGATTGAGGTCAACGAGGGGATTCTCATTTTCACCGATGGGAGAAAGAGCCTCGTATGCCGCAGGCTTCCCTGTCAGCGACTTTCCCTGGATGAGGTAAAAGAACTCGTCTCCAGCCTGAACGACCAGTACAGGTGCGTCTTCTGGGACGGGAGGCTTGTGAAGGAGACCACTCCCCGGAAGTTCCTGGAGGAGCTTCCTCCGGGCGAATACTGCTTTTTCCTCAGCAGGGAGAAGAGGAGCCTCTACCTCGGAAGCGAGGGGCCCCTATTGGCGATAACATTCAGGCCCGCCAAAGCCAGTGAGAGGGGTTAGGCGTTCTTCTTTCCTTCAACGAGGGGCACCACGAATATCTCCCCGAAGGGCTCCTCCTGGTACAGGTCTACCTTCCCCATGTTGGAGAGGAAGAGGAGGTAGAGGAAGGTTCTGGCGATGTACTTTGGGGCTGGATCGAAGACGAGGTCCCAGAAGTTTATTGGCTCCCCTTTCTCCACGTACATCCGCTTAACTATGTCGTAGAGCTTGTAAACATGCTTCTCAATATCAACGCGGAAGTCCTCGACCACAAATACCTGCTCTTCAATGTTCTCCTTCTTCTTTACCCTGGGCTTCCTTTTTTCTGCCTCTTCTAGGGCGTCCATGAGAGCATCCAGCAGATCGTCGAAGGTGTAGTAGCGCTCCACCCTTCTCAGAGGCGGTGCCAGCGGTTCAACATCGACGCGGATGCGCTCTCTGTCCTTTTCATCCTCTTCATCGTTTTTTTCATCTGCATAGAGCAGGGCTTCGCTCTTCATCCTGACGAGGATTGAGGCAGCTAAAATTGCCCTCGCCGAAACCCTCAGGTCAAGCTCCTGCATCTCCCTCAACCTTTCGATGTACTTGGCGGTGAGATCCACTATGTCGATGTTCCACGGATCAACCCTTCCCATCTGGACGAGCTGGAGTAGGATGTCGATGGGCGTTATCTCCTCCTCTCTCCGGGATTCCATAGGTCTCACCCTTCTAAGCGGCCGAACATCTCAGCGTGCTCTTCCTCGCTCCTCTTCCTAATTTCCTCGAGTATCTTCCTGGCCTTTTCAAGGCTGAGGGAGACGACCCTTGAGACGCCGTTTCTCATGCTAACGCCGATTATCCTATCGGCGTTGGCCATCATTACATCACGATGTGTCATGACTATAAACTGGCTGTTCTCCGCTGCCTCCTTTATGAGGTCGGCGACGCGTTTTACGTTGGCATCGTCCAAGTGTGCATCAATCTCGTCGAGGAGGTAGAATGGTGCCGGCTTGTAGTGTTGGATTGCAAATATAAACGCAAGGGCTATTATGGCCTTCTCACCACCGCTCATGGCTTCAATTCTCTTTATATCTTTCCCGGCTGGCTTAGCTTCAACTTCTAGGCCGCCTGCGAACGGATCTTCAGGGTTCTCAAGTATGAGCTTGGCTTCGCCACCAGGAGATAACTTCTCGAAGAGCTTTGAGAAGTTCTTCGCAATCTCATTGAGGGTCTGCATGAAGACTTGTCTTTTCTGACCTTCTATCTCCGCTATGAATTCTTCTATACTTTCTTTTTCAGCCACCACCTGCTCGCGCTTGCTCTTTAGCTCGAGGTATCTGCGCTCAACGACCTCGAAGTCCTCTATGGCTTTCATGTTGACGGGTTCGAGGGACCGTATTTCTCCCTCCATCTGTTCTATCTGCTCCCTTAGGGCCTCGAGCTCTCCAGGAATCTCCTTCACACTCTTTATGACTTTAGGATCGTGGTGTTTAAGTTCATCCCTCTTCTCTTTCAGGGTGCCCTCCCACTGGGCAAGCTTTATTCTGAGAGTGTTGGCTTCTATCCTGAGCTCTTGGAGTTTTGATGTGAGATCGTCTTTTTCCTTTCTCAGGTCGATTATCTCGTTCTTTACCTTCTCACGCCTCTCGCGGAGCTCCTTGAGTTCGTCCTTGACGTTCTCCTCGGCCTTCTTGAGTTCCTCGAGCTGGACCTTCAGATCCTCTATCGTCTTCTCGTTCTCGTCTATGTTGGCCTTGAGGGCGTTTATCTTGTTCACCAGTCCCTCTATCTCCTCTTCGAGGTCGGCCTTTCTCGGGAGGAGTTCCTCATTGAGTCTCATCTCGTAGCTCTCTATCTTGCTCTCGACCCTGCTGAGCTCCTCGCGTAGTTTTCCTATCTCTCCCTCTATTTCCCTGATCTTCTGGTTGAGCTCCCTTGCCTCGGGGTTCTCCAGGGCCTTCTTTAATTTGTCCTTCCTCTTCTCGAGTCTTTCAATCCGACCCCTCAGCTTTGCCATCTCGCCCTTGGTTGAGTGTATCTTCTTCTCGGTGAGGGATATTAGTGCTTTGCTTGATTCTATCTCCTCTTTCAGGGTTCTATCCTCTTCCAGGAGTCTCTCAAGCTCCCTCTGGACGACCTGGAGGTCCTTGTTTAGCTCGCTCTTCTTCATCCTGAGCTCGAAGAGTTCGTTCTGGAGCCCCTTTACCTCTAGTTTGAGGGCGTTTATGGCGCTCTCGAGGGCTTCCTTTTCTCGGGCGAGCTTTTCCACCTTCCGTTTTAGTTCATCGGTGTTGACCCCCAGCTTGCCCCTCGGCCTGTAGTGGCCGCCGGTGATGGCACCGCTCCTCTCCAGGAGCTCGCCTCTGAGGGTGACCATTCTCACCTTCCCGATTCCAACGGTTCTCGCTTCATCCATATCGCTCACTATCAGAG
>JALTCK010000037.1 GCA_027074805.1 Thermococcus sp.
CGATTGTACTTCCCTTAAGTACTATCTTCCTCCTGCGGACCCTTATGCCAGCCCTCTCAAGCTCCTCGCCGATTTTGGGAGTCGTCTTCTTCTTGGTGCCGCCGGTGTCGACGATGCCGCCGATTATGAATGCCTTAACTCCGAAATCCCTCTCGCTTAAAACCTCATCTGCCCAGGGGTCGAGGAGGACGACCTCTTCTATTCCATTCTCAGCTAGAAACTCCGCGGTCGACCTCTCGTGGGCGGTTATTCTCTCCAGCGGGCCGTTGAACATCCGCCTGAACTCTTCGCTGGCCCAGGTGACGGCGAGCTCCCTCCCCGTGAAGTAGTCCCTCAAAAGGCCGTAGCTCTGGGTGACCTGAAGGCAGATCTTGCCCTTCTCCTTCTGGGTGTGCCTGTCCCAGTGGTAGAGGTCGATTATGAAGTAGGGCCAGTCCGGCAACCTGCCCAGCAAGTCCTTCCTTTCGACGACGGTTTCAAACTTCCCCACCATGCACGAGGGGACGTAGGCGTAGTGGGACCCTTCAACGCGCCTCCCGCCCAGATCCCACGCAAAAACCGTTTTCTCAGGGACGCGCACAACGGCGCCCTTTCCGTGGACTATCTCTATCGCTATGTCCTGGAGTTTGTTCTTTGACCTCCTGAACCTCTTCGAGAGGGTTCCGATGCTCTCTATGCCCTTCTCCCTGAGTGCTTCCCTGAATACGTCGGCGAGCGTCATCATGGCCATCGGTTGTGCCTTGGGAGAGGGGTTAAAAAGGTTGCTACCAAACTTTGCGTGGCAAAGTTTGATCAAACAACCTTTGCTGGCGCAAGGCTTGACTAAGAAACTCTTCTTGCGAAAAGTTTCATCAAAAAACTCTGACTGTTTAAACGGCCTTTTTGAACTTGTGTGCCTTAAATGGGGGTTAAAATGTGGGGTTTCATCAAAAACCTCGAGTTTTCAGTGTTTCACTCTTCAAATGGCGTCCTCTGGACGCCAAGAATAAAGGTAAAACTGGTTTGAGGGCTTGTCTGGGAGGTTAAACCCGCAATTGGATTGCAATTAAAAGCGTACACAAAACACTCTTGCCCTCCCAGGCAGTAAGAACAATTCCGCCAGCGCTTTCGTTAGAAAGGGCTGTTATGGTGCCCCGGCCGGGATTTGAACCCGGGGCGCGGGCTCGAAAGGCCCGCATGTTTGACCGGGCTACACCACCGGGGCTCGATATTAGGGAAGGGCGAGCGTTTAAAAAGGTTTCGTCTGGGCGTTTCGAGTGCTGCCTGTATGGACATGTCATAGTTGGAGTTACCCTTAAGCAGCTGCCTCGGCTGGCCGTTGAGTACTTACCCAAAGTCTTTTGGATTCAAAGTCGTGTAGATGAGGTAAAAGAAGAAAACCAAAATTAAGCATGAAGATTACGTACGAAAATTATTTAAGAAATAGGACTAAACCTCATTGGGGGATTGAGATGAAGGAATACTTGGAGCGAAAGATATATTTCTACAAGTTAGTCTTAAGAGATAAAGTCCTGAAAAATTATAAGCAAGGAAGAATAATTGACCCGAAATTCCGACAGAAGCTTGGAGAGTTTTTGAATGATCCTTATGATTTTATTGACCGCAACATATCCCTGAATAGTGTTCTAGAGACTAGGTATATACCTGGACAAGACTTAATTTTAATTAGGGATGATCCTTCAGAATTTAATCTGATTCCATGGGTAGGTGGACCTGAGGAAGGCATTATTACCGCAAGAATTGGATACGGGAAGGAGAGAGACCTTCCTACAAAAATTGATAGAACTGGTCATGAAGATGGCATACATTTGGATAAAAGTCGGAAGGAAAGATTATACTATCCTACCCACTTTGTTATTTTTCCAAATGGTATAATCGGAATGGAAAGATATAAAGAGGGCCCTACTTCGTACCAGTTAAAATATTTCCTTAGTAAACATCTGTTTGGACAAGCGAGTGTAGTTGATCTCATGGAGGTATATTATAAAGAATTCATAGATGAACTTTTAAGATCGCCCCGTGTGGTTTCGATGTATGTAAAAATGACAGCAACGAAGTATATCTATTACCTGGAACACAAAAAGAAAATGGATAAGGATATTACAGATCTGCTGGGAGATTCTGTCTATCTTCTAGATCCCGATCTGATCGAAATAAAGGCCTCAGTTGATGGAAGGCGCAAAAGAAGGAAACTCTCTAAGGATGCCGTAATTTCGCTTCTTGATAATCTAAGACAAATAGAGGATAAATTGGGTGTTGTAGAGAATATTGTCGTAAAATATGAAGATCCTAAAACACATGAACTGAAGGAAAAGCATATTTTTGAAGACAAACTAATCTCTACTAAAAAAGTTATCCGTGCTAAGGAAGAGTTGTCGAGAGTGGATACAGAGTATATGTACAATAAGATCATTGAATCTTACAATGACATGTATGACAAGATTGAAAAGTTTTTAAAAGGTGAAGGGTAGAACGCTAAATGTGGGATAGAATGCTCCCAAAAATCCTACGTAAAGGGATTATTGGCGGGTTTGTTTTATTTATAATTACAGCTCTTTTAACAAAGTACGGACCATTAGAAATATTAAAGCCCTCCCGTGATTTTTATTGGACAATGGCTTCGATCTCAGGCACTCTTGCAGGATTCGTATTAGTAGGAGTTACAATTTTACATACTCTTCCAGACATAGAAATCTATAGGGAATTGCAGCAATTCAAATCATTCAAACAGAGTTATACAATATATCATGCTACTTTTATGTTCTTGCTTATTGTCCTGACTCTCTCAATACTCGGTGGGGTTAGTCTACCAGACAATAAGATTTTCGGATATCTTGTTCTTGCTTGTTTCATGGTATCTTTAGGGATGGTTTATTCCTGCTTCTGGATACTCAAAAAACTTGCAGAATTACGGTTTAGCTAAATTTGAATAATGTCACTGTGTGGGGTTTTGCCGCGTTTATAGGGAACCGCTCCACGCTACATAGATGACTGAAGTGGGTAATTGGAACTATAAGTTATGATGTTAAAAAAATTAAGTGATCCCTCCACTGCTAGGCAGATCGTTGATGATGCAGAACGTCTATTCGCTCTTTTTGCCTCAACTTCAATTTCATTTATCTTCATTACACCCCTCTCCTCCATTCAAAGGGTTTTGAGGAGTATAACGTCAGTCCCCATGGCCGCGTTCGCGTAGAGTATCCTCATGTTACAGAGCTTGATGTTTGAGTTGATCTTCAGCGTCAGGTCAGTTGCCTTTGCTACCTGTCTTGGTGTTCAGTATGTGCTAATTCTATAAGACTTTCCTCTCTTTCAAAGTTCGAAATTTAAGTCAAAAGTATGAGACCAACTTTCCAAACACGTTCCGCTAGAGATTATTCCACTGTAAACCTTTTTAATCCTCCCTCCCATTCCCCCACCGATGCTCGCCGTAAAAGTCCCCAAGAAAGAGGCTGAAAAGACCAGAAGGAAGCTCCTCGAACTCGGTGTCCTAGCTAAAGGATACTCCATAAAACGGGAGGGTGGCTTTGTCCTCTTCCCTGTTACGGGGCGGGTTGAGGACTTCGAGCTCGTTGAGGCCGAGTTCGAAAGGCTGAAGAAGAGGCCCCACAGCTACCGCGAGGTCGTTGAGGTTCCGAAAGAGCTCAGGCCACTCCTGCCGAGTTCCTTCGACATCATTGGGGACATCGCGATAATCGAACTCCCTGAAGAGCTGATGCCCTACGGAAGGGCCATCGGCGAGGCGATCCTCAAGGTCCACCGCCACATAAGGGCGGTCTTCGCCAAGGGGAGCAAAGTCGAGGGCGAGTACCGTGTGAGGGAACTTATCCATCTCGCAGGGGAGAAGAGAACCGAAACCCTCCACCGCGAGAACGGGATAAGGCTGAAGCTCGACGTTGCGAGGGTCTACTACACCCCGAGGCTCGCCACCGAGAGGATGCGGGTTTTTGAGAAGACGCGGCCGGGCGAGGTCGTCTTCGACATGTTCGCCGGCGTCGGGCCGTACTCGATACTCCTCGCGAGGAAGGCAAGGCTCGTCTTCGCCGTTGATCTGAACCCCTGGGCGGTGAAGTACCTTGAGGAGAACATACGCCTGAACAGGGCCAACAACGTCGTCCCGATCCTCGGCGACGTGAGAAAGGTCGCGGGAAATGTAAAGGCCGACCGCGTCATAATGAACCTCCCCAAGTTCGCCGACCGCTTTTTGAGGGAGGCAATGCTGAGTGTTAAGCCCGGGGGAGTAATCCACTACTACGGTTTCGGCCCCGAGGAGGACCTCTACTCGGAGCACGAGGCGAAGATAAAGGCCATTGCCAAGGAGCTCAGCTTTACTGTGGAGTTCATCGACCGGAGAAAAGTGCGCCCCTACGCGCCGAGGCAGTTCAACATCGCGATAGACTTCAGGGTGGAGTGATTCCAGGGATGTTTTCTGCATAGAACAATCTTTTTAAATAGAATGTTTTATGTATAAAATATGATTGAACGAGCAACCTGGGTAGAGGTAATCTCGGACTATCTAGAGCTAAGGGTGGAATACACCAGGCGAGAGATCGAGGTCAAGCTCCCTAAGAGCCGTGCCCTGGCCATTGTTGGGCCCAGAAGAGCCGGAAAAACGTTCTTCCTCTTTCAGCTATGGGACAAACTCGATCCGGAGCGGAGAAGGAGCCTCTATATAAACTTCGAGGATCCACGCCTCGTTGGGGCAACCGCTGAGGACTTAATGGAGATGCTGAGAAGTTATTATTCCCTTACATCCGTCCCCAAAGGTGAGAAACTCCTTTTTCTGCTTGATGAAGTCCAGGTGGTTGACGGCTGGGAGCGTTTCGTCAGGTACGTCCTCGACATGGGGCATAGGGTAATTCTGACGGGTTCCTCATCAAGGCTTCTCTCAAAGGAGATAGCGACCGTCCTGAGGGGAAGGGCTATAACCATGAACCTCTACCCTTTCTCGCTCTCTGAGGTTCTGAGGGTCAGGGGGCTTGAAAAAGTCCTCCCTGGCCTTGAGGCAAGGGGAAAGCTCCTGGGAGTCATTAGGGAGTGCCTCGAATGGGGCTCCTATCCCGAGGTGGTCTTCCAGCCGGAGCTCAGGCGCGAGATTCTGAGGGAGATACTTGACGTCACTATTTACCGCGACATCGTTGAGAGGTGGCGCGTTGACAACCTCAAAGCGCTGAGATTCCTCTTCAAGCTCCTGGCCTCGTCAAGCCACACCTCGGTAACCAAGCTACACTCCACGATGAAAAGTTTGGGCATAGCGGTCGGAAAGCCAACACTGGCCAATTACGTAGAATACCTGAACGACGCCTTAGTGTTGTTCCCGCTCAGGGCCCACGTGAAGTCCGAAAAGAAGAAAGAGCTCCTCGGCTTCAAGCCATACTTCGTTGACAACGGTCTTCTCAAGGTTCTCGGAGTTAGCGACCGCGGGAGACTCCTGGAGAACCTCGTATTCACTGAGCTCCTCAAACGCGGCCTCACGCCAAATGAGGACTTCTTCTTCTACATAACCGGAAGTGGCAGAGAGGTTGACTTCATAATTCCGGGAGAAGAGCTGATACAGGTCTCGTGGAGGCTCCATCCAGAGAACAGGGAGAGGGAGCTGTCGGCGCTTATTGAAGCCGCCTCTGAAACGGGGATCGGAGAGCTAACGGTGGTCACGTGGGAGAAGGTGAAGGATAAAAAGATCAAGCTCGGGGGGCGCGTTGTTGGGCTCCTGCCTGTGGAAGAATGGATAAAGAAGGGGTAGTCACTTCCCCGCTATCTTCACGTTCTCGAACTTTATGTGTGGCGTTATCATCGTGTTCATGAACGGCATTACGGTCTGCTCCTTCGTTACCTCGCTCGCCTGCCTCAGGAGTTCGTAGACGTTACCGGCTATCAGGAACACGCTCGCGCCCTTGACCTCGCCGTCCTCGATGAGGAAGGCCGGGTTAGCGGTCACGGCGAAGTTTCCGTTGTCGGGGTTGCTGGAGTGCGCACCCTGGAAGCCATCAACGAAGTAACCGTGTTCGATATCCGCTATGATATCGTCGAGAGAGCGCCTGCCGTTCTCGATGACGACGCTGTGGAAGCCGATGTTTATGCCTCCGCTTCTCAGGTCTCTCATTCCATTGCCGGTGCTCTCGGTCCCGTAAACCTTCGCCCAGTAGTTGTCCCAGACGAAGCCCTTGAAAGTTCCGTTCTCGATGAGGACGTTCTTCCTCGTTGGAACGCCCTCCCCGTCGGCTATGGCCGGCTCAAGGGAGAGCGGGTGGAAGGGGTCGTCGTAGACCGTGAGGACTTCGCTCGCTATGCTCTCGCCGACCTTTCCGGCTAGCGGTGTCGTCTCCTTAACGAGTCTCTCACCGCTGAAGGCAGGGAGCAGTGCAAAGCTGAAGAGACCCGCTATTGCCCACGGCCCGAGGATTATCGGGACTTCCTCGTTCCTACTCTTCTCCACGCTGTAGGCCCACTTGACCTTCTGGACGGCCCTCTCGACGACTCCCTCAACGTCGAGGTTAAGGTCCCTCCTGGCGTCGAAGTCGAAGATGCCCGGCGTAACAACATCGCCTTTCCTGCCGACGAGCTCGAGGAAGAAGAACGCTGCTCCGCCTTCCTGGAAGACGTCAATCCCGTGGGAGTTGACGACATGCCTCTCCTCCCAGCTGACGCCACCTTCTCCGCCGGCAACTACCGCGTTGGGGTCCTTCTCGCGAGCGAGCCTTATACCGTGAACGAGCTTCTCGACGAGAACGTCAGGCGATGCCTCCTTGAGCTCGTAGTTTGGCTTTGAAGCTTCGCGGTATTTTCCAGGCTCCGGGAGGGAGACCCACTTCTCGTCCGGGGAGTTGAGCCTGGCCATCTTTGCCGCCTGCTCTATCGCCTCTTTAATCCTCTCGGGCTCGTCGCTGTCAACTATCGCCAAACCGAGGCGCTTGTCCTTTATTCCGCGGATTATCGTTATCGCCCCGCTCCTCGTCGAGGCCATCGAAATCTCGTTCAGCTCGACGTTGGTGGAAACGTCCCTTGAGCGGTAAACGGCTATCTCAAGCTCGTCGAAAAGCTTCTCGCCGAAACGTAGGAGGTTCTCCATCTTCACCACCTCACCCTATGAGTATTCCTCCGTTGAACTTCATGTGCGGACCGCCGGAGCTTACGAAGGCCGTCTGTCCCTTTCCACAGAAGCCGACCTCGAGGCCGAAGTCCTTTCCAACGGCACTTATCTTCTTAAGGGCCTCAATTGCAACGCCGGTAATGGAGGTGTCTCTTATCGGCTCCGCTATCTCGCCGTTTCTAATCACATAACCCTCCTGTATTCCGACCTGGAACGCTGAGTTGAGCTGGGCTTGGCCGCCGCGGAAGTCGACGACGTAGTAGCCGAACTTGATGTCCTCGATGAGCTCCTCGAAGGAATGATCGCCGGGCTCGAAGACCGTGTTCCTCATCCTGATTATCGGAGGGTAGCGGTAACTTTCAGCTCTGGCGTGGCCGTTCGGCTCCATGCCCCACTTCGCCGCGTACTCGCGGTTGAGCATTATTTCCTTGAGGATACCGTTCTCGATTATGTGGATGTCCTTGACCGGAACACCCTCGTCATCATAGCGGTCGTTTCCAAAGCCGCCGTCAACGTAGCGCTCGCTCATGGTTACGTACTCTGGGGCTATCTGCTTCCCTATGAGGTCCTTGAAGGGGGAGTTTATCGTTAGGTCAGCCTCGGCGAGGTGACCGAGTGCCTCGTGGGCTATGATTCCAACGACTATTGGGCCGGCAACAATCGGCCACTCACCGCGCTTCGGGGCAACACCTTTAAGCTGGCTGTGCATCTTCCGGAGAACCCTCTCCGTCACTTTCTCGTTGGGCTCCCTCTCCGTCATAAGCTCCCAGCCGTAGTCAACGGCACCAATGCTGTCCCGCGCCATGGCCAGTTTTCCATCGCCCTTTCCGGTGACATAGGTTCCCTGGTAGAGGTAGTTGTAGTCCCACTCTATCCTCGTCCCCTCGTTGGTGAGGAGGAGCTTTTTGCCCCCGCCGTCCTCGTAGCGTATCTGGACGCTCTTAACGGCCTCGTCCTCCTTGAGGAGCCTCTCAAGCTCCCTGAGGTGGTCCACCTTCTCCTCGATGTCAACTTCCCTCGGCTTAACGCGCATCTTGCTCTCAACGAAGTCCTCGACGGGCTTTATCTCAGCCAGCTCTATCTTCTCCTTCTTCGTCTGGGCTGCCGCCCTGGCCAGTTTGTAGGCTTCCTCAATCTTCTTCTCGAGGTTTGAAAGGTCGCTCGTTGAGGCAAAGCCCCAGGCACCGTTGGCCAAAACCCTTATCGCGACTCCTCTGTGGAGCTTCCCTGTAAAGCTCGTGAAGACGCCGTCCTTGAGGCCGAGCGTTGTCTTCTTCAGGTCCTCATAGCGGAGTTCTATGTAGTCCGCCTTCAGGTTCTCATCGGCCCACCGAAGGGCCCTCTCAAGTGCTTCCATGGCCATCACCGTTTACGTTTGTTCGTTGATGAATCGTCGGCCGGGTATAAAAGTCTTTTGAGTGCTTCGATGGGAGTCGAAATGAGAAAACCCAGATGTTACATACTTTAGTAGTCAAGAGGTTAAAACCGACCAATCTCTTCATCTTTCAAGTGAAAGTGTTATATACTATGAACAGAGACGCTATAATGCAAAAACTCCGTTGGGGGGGGTCGATGAGGAGGTGTGCACTACTGGCCATATTTGTGGTTTTGCTGTTGGTTGAGGCCTATAGCCTGGTGAGTGCTACCGGCGTTGCTATGGAGAATGCAACCCAAATTAGGTCAACAAATATTCTACCTTGGTTGAACTCTGGAAAGGGCATTAATAGTCCTTCCATCAGTGCAGTGACACCCGGTTACGGTGGAAGCAATAGCGTGCTCGCAGTGATAACTTTCGTCCCGGGCCCATCTGTTGATTACGACTATACCTCCTATGTCACGCAAATACTCTCCCGACATGGATATCCAGTTTTTGCATGGAATGCGTGGTCAAAAGGGCACGATCAGAAATGCCTTTCAAACATTGGCAAATGCATGGCAGAGTACTACAGCGTTTCTCACGATGCCAAAATTAAGGTGTGGTATTACTATGGGC
>JALTCK010000038.1 GCA_027074805.1 Thermococcus sp.
GAGGGTTATGGGAGGCAGTTATTACAGTCCCGCCCTCTGCCTTGAAGTAGGAGGTGGCCCACTGCACAGCAGGGGTCGGCGCTATGCCCACATCGATGACGTCGCAGCCAACGCTCAGCAAACCGCCTATCAAAGCGTCTTTTAGCATCTCACCGCTGACGCGTGTGTCCCTGCCGACAACGACGAGCGGCCTTTCCCTGCCCTCCCTTTTGAGCATCGTCCCGAAAGCCATTCCCATCTTAAGGGCAAACTCCGGTGTTATCATCTCGTTGGCTATTCCACGGACTCCAAAGGTTCCAAAGAGCCTTCCCATTGCAATCACCTCACGCCATTGAACTTGCAAAGTTTAGTATAGCCATCACAAAGATGTAAAGGCCATAGATGAACGCTCCAGCCTGAAAGAGGGAGATGAGTACCTTCACTGGTTTCAACCTTCCTGAGAGCAACGGGACAGGCAGACCAATGAGAATTGCTGCAAAGAGGTAGAGAACTGCATTCTTGATAGCAGTGTAGTTCATTGGCACACTCATCTCTGGGAATCTAAAGGTCACCTCCTGCCCGTTCACGGTGAAGGTAAAACTCGCATTCTCGAGGCCGATGACGATTACGTAGGCCATTATCAATGTAAACAGCAATGTTGGAAGCAGGTTGAGCGAGAGGGAAGCTATTGATCTGCTGAACCTCTCCCATCCATCCTGATACCTCTCCTCTCCTCCCGTCACTATCAGACCCTCCCGAACTCGTCGTCAAATCTTACTATGTCATCCTCCCCAAGATACTCTCCTATCTGAGTCTCAATGACCTCGAGAATGACTTTGCCGGGGTTCTCAAGTCGGTGCTTGATGCCTGCCGGGATAAAGGTGCTCTCTCCAGGCCTTAGGAGAATTTCCTTATCGCCGACTAAAACCTTCGCAGTCCCCCTGACAACGACCCAGTGCTCAGAGCGGTGGTAGTGCATCTGGAGGGAGAGTTTCTTGCCCGGCAGGACTGTCAAGCGCTTTATCTTGTAGCGCTCACCATCCTCAAGGACAGTATAACTTCCCCACGGCCTGTAGGCAGTTCTGTGAACAAAGGCCCGCTCGTCGTTTCTCTCTTTGAGTACTTTAAAGACCTCCCTGACCCGTTGGGCTTCACCCCTTTGGGCTATCAGAAGGGCATCGTCGGTGTCAACGATTATCATGTCCTCGACGCCTATCGTTGCAGTGAGCCTCTTCGTCATCACGAGGTTTCCCCTGGAGGAGAGGTTTATGTACTCTGCGCCGTGGCCACTCACCTTAACCGCGTTCCCGTCCTCGTCTTTTTCAAGAACCTCATATATCGCGTCGAAGCTTCCAAGGTCGCTCCAGAAAGTGTTTAATGGAACCACTGCTGCTTTATCCGTCCTCTCCATTACCCCGTAGTCTATGCTTATCTCCGGAACCCTCCTGTAAACCTCTTCTATGTCTCCGCCCTCCTCAAAAGCCTCCCAGACCTCGGGAGCGTGTTTCCGCACCTCCTCTATAAAGAGCGAAGTTGAGAACGCAAACATGCCACTGTTCCAGTAGTAACCGCTCTCAACGTACCGCTTTGCAGTTTCAAGCTCAGGCTTTTCCTTGAACTCTGCAACCTTATAACCAAGACTTCCTATCCTTTCTCCCGGCTTTATGTAGCCATAACCTGTGTGGGGTCTCGTTGGTTTTATACCGAAGGTTACAAGGTGGTTCTTTGCGAGCTTCTCTGCGTTCTCAAATGCCTCCTGATACTCGTCATTGGCATCGATTACATGATCACTCGGAAGAACCGCTACGACTGAATTTCCAAAGTCTTCCTCTATCTTCAGCGTTGCCCACACTATGGCAGGCAGAGTGTTCTTTGCAATGGGTTCTAGGAGTAGGTTCTCCCCGGGCAAATCTATTCCCAACTCCCTCAGGTCGTCGAGAATCCTGAACCTGTAAGCCTCGTTGGTTACAATGAATATCTCAGAGGGGTTTGAAAACAAGAGTGCCCTCTCGACTGTTCTCTGAAAGAGTGACCTCTCGTCGAAGAGTTTTATGAATTGCTTTGGCATCAGCTCCCTGCTCAGAGGCCAGAGGCGCGTTCCCTTTCCCCCGGCTAGAATTAGAGTCTTCATAACACCACCTCCAGTAATTCATCGACGGAACTTATATTTTTAGCCTTCGGATGCTCCAAATCTCCAACGATGTAAGCGTTATCCACCACTTCAAAGAGAGGGAAATCATTAGGGCCGTCACCCACTGCAAAGCTCTCAACAGGTTCCACACTGGAGTAAAGATCCAAGAGCACCTTAGCAGCCCTGCCCTTGTCAGTATCCCCAGTGATGTTTATGAAGCGGCTTCCTCTGGATACTCTGAACCCCCTGTCCTCAAGTTCGGCTTCAAAACCCCTCTTAAGCCATTGGAACACTGTCTCACTGTACTCCCTCCTCATAGCGAGCCTCGCGAGCTTCCTCGGAAGTCCCGTGAATTCCACGACCTCGTCAATGCTTAAGTTCCCGTAGTACTTCAGACCGTACTTATTTCGGATGGAGTCCAGCACAGCCCGAATTTCAGAATAGGACTTACCCAGTTCGATCACTCGATAATTTTCCCTCTCAAGACCAAAGTCACCGGCAACATGGACCAAGAAGTGAGTATTAGGCAAGTAAACAGCACTACCATTCTCGACTATAAAGGGAGAATCGAGCCCCCACACCTCCCTGTAGTACTCCTGCTCGAATCGAGTTTTTGACGAGTTCAGAACGACCTCAAAGCCCCCTTCAACCAGAGCCCTCACTACCCCCTTACCAGGTTCCGGGGAGTAATCACCCCCGATCAAGGTTTTGTCAAGGTCAAGGAAAATCACCTTCATCCTCACACCTCGAAGCGGAGCAAGGTCTCGGCCTCGTCTTCAAGGATAGACATCCACTTCTTCACGTCTACCCCCTCTATTGGGGGCATGACTTTAGGCTTCGGTGGTTCCTCCCCTTCCTTCAGAAGCCCGTGGAGCCTGAGTTCCTTCAATATGCGGTTCTTCAGGCTTTCCGTGGCAATCTCGGAATGATATATCGTGCCGAGAGAGCTCAGTATCATGTCTCTGACGTGCTCTTGACCCTTATCCTCGTGGAGGTGCGGATTCAACGTTTCAATCTGGAATACCTCTATGCCTTCATCGTAGACTTCGGAGTGACTGTCCTTGCCCCACCTCCCGAAGGTCTCGAAGAGGTAGACGAGCTCGAAGGGCTCTATCGAGTAGCCCGTTGAGAAGGGCATTATCTCGGCAAGTTTCAGCGTCATTGCGTGTTCTCCTGCGTTTCCTGTGGAGATTATGCTCGTCTCGAAGTTCGTGGCAACACCAAAGAGAGCGTTCATGTAGCGGTTCGTTATCTCGCTGACTCTACCCCATTTCCTAAAGTAGAGGCCCTTTGTCGTGACCTTGGGTTTGTGGCGCCAGCTGAGGCGAACCATTGCGTATTCACTCTCACTCATGAGAAATCCAGCGGCGTAATCTTTCACATACTCGTTAACGGAGCCAGGAATGTAGTTATCAGCATCTACAAAGCCCACGTACTTCGCTCCGATTACCTTGGAGAGGAGAATCCCAACAATCATTCCTTCGCCCTTTCCGCTCCTTACGTTTCCTTTTTGGTCAAGAATCTCAGTGTATCCCACCTCCTCGAACGCCTTTGCCAGTCCTGGATCCTTCTGATGCACCACTACAATCCTCGATCTCGTGAGATTGTAGAAGTGTTTTATCAGGTCAACCTCCTGCTTGAAGAGGTTCGGCCCCTCCCTCTTGCTATTCGAGACTATTATTATGGGGCACTGGTGGGGAATCGCCTTGAGAACTCCATCGATGAGCTGGAGCTTCTCATTCTTCATTGGAACGACTATAGCGATATCCTCCAAGATCCGGTATATATCCTCCCTCGGAACATTGGTGACAGTAAAGCTTCCAACGTCTTTGGTCTCACTATCCAGCTTTATAACCTTCTGAACCTCGAATATCTCAACGGCTCCAAGGAGTTCTTTATACACAGGGGCCTCCAAAAGCAAGCTACCACCTCCGATAATATTAGAAAATCAAAAGGAATTCCCGCAAAAAATTAGATTAACTCAAAATAAAAAGGTTTGCCTTACGATCTGAGAGCAAACTCTCCAATAAATGCCGAACTCGATATAGTATCCCCTATCCCAACAGTGCTCTTGGGCTTCGCCACGATTTTAGTCGGGATGAAGCTCAGCTGGTAACCCCCAACTTCGGATATTCCCTTTTCCATCTTGTACTCCCTCATGAGGCTATCCTCAACGGGCTTTGCCCTCTCGTTGACCGGAATATCCATAGCTTTTATGATCTCGTTTATCGAGGGGACGTCGCCGAGCTTCGCCTTGGCTGCAGCTGCCAAAGCCGCGAAGAGGAGAGCGTCCCTGACAAACTCGCCTTTGTAGTCGGTAAGGGCCAGGTAGTAGCCGTAGGTGTGGAAGTGTATCCTCCTGATGCCGGTCTTTTCTGCGAGCTTGAGCATGGCCTCGGTGACGGCTATCGGGTCAACCGGGTCATGGGCCAGAAGCTTTTGGGCCAGACCTTTCTCACCCATAAC
This sequence comes from Thermococcus sp., assembly GCA_027074805.1. Classification (GTDB taxonomy): domain Archaea; phylum Methanobacteriota_B; class Thermococci; order Thermococcales; family Thermococcaceae; genus Thermococcus. The sequence goes on from JALTCK010000038.1 coordinate 4,577, forward strand.
CTCCATTATAGAGGCCAGCTCCACCTCGTTGAGACCAACGCTCCAGAACTTTCCGAGGAGATCGAGTATGGCCCTTCTCACGGCCTCATCTGGGGTAAAGGCGAACTCGAGGTGAACGGGAATTCCAAGCTCGTTGAGAACCTCAAGATGCTCCCCAATGATTTCAAACGGCTCGCGGTAGTTCTCCTTCGTGAGGGCCTGGAGACCGCTTATCACCGCGAGCGAGGCGCTCTCGGCTATCTCCTCAAAGTTCTCCCTGAACTCATCGCGGATGAAGAGGGTCGTGTTGTAGTCGTCGGCAGCACCAATGAAGCGATTCTCCCTCGGTGCCTCGAAGTCAAGAACGCTGAAGCCACGCGGAAACTCATAGATGAAGTGGATGCAACTCTCCTCCTCCCCGGCGAACTCCTTTGGGTGGATCAGCTTAACCTCACCATCCATAACTGTGGGGACATAAATCGGGCCCTCCTTGAAGAGGCCCGTCTGGAGCCTCGAAAGCTGAGGGACGTGCGCTATGACAGGAACGCGGTAAACGCCTCCCAGAAGGTTTGCCATTATGCCGACCTGGCCGCCCATCCTCAGCTCGTCCCAGCCCCAGCGTTTCATGTAGAAGCGAGTCGAGCAGCTCTCAACGAAGAGTTCAGCTGCCTTTCCACGCTTCACGCTCCACAGGATGGAACCGAGAAGCTGAGGCAGGCTTTCTACCCTCTCGGGTAGTTCCTCTGAGTACTTCAGGACATCTTCCAATCCCACCCGCATAACCCTCTCCTCCAAATCCTTACCGTCCAGATAATGAATGGCGTCGATGTTGGTATTGTAGGCAAGAAGCACCCTTCCGATCTCTCTGATCCTTGTTCTAACCTTCTCAAATGCAGAAGCGTAAAGTCTACCCCATGCCATTTTATATCACCGGGAGTGTTATGTCTCTCGAGTTAATAAGGGTTGCGGTAGAAGAGGTAAAGAAAATCAGAACCAGTGCGGATTGTCCATGAGTTTTACTTGTCCTCCCTCTTCAACAACCAGTTTGGCAAAGCCCTTCTCAGCTATGCTGCCGTAGTCGTGGCCTGCATCGGCCGGGTAGACCGCAAGGAAGATGAAGGGCTCGTCGCCGGTGTTGACCGTCCTATGCGCCCAGTATGGCGGGACGTAGACGACGGTTCCAGGGCCCATTGGTATCCACTCGACCTTTCCTTCTATTGTCTGGAGGAGCATCCCCCCTTTTCCTTTGATGCCATAGTAGATTTCAGCCCTGTCGGCCTTTGAGTGAAAGTGGCCCTTCGTGAAGAAGAACTCCTTCCCCACCTTGCCAGGGTAGAGGACGGTTGTGGCGAAGTTGAGGTCCCCGTCCTTCTCTTCCTGCTCCACCGCATAGACCTCGTAGACAATCGGATCGTCCCTGAGGAGCTCGTTGTAGGCTTTTTCATTAAGGAAGTAACCCTTCAAGTCGCTGAGCTTCCTAACTAGCTTTTTGGCTCCCGGAATGGTGCCGGTTTCGAGATCAACTTTAACTCCAATGGGCATCTTATACTCCATACATAACCACCAACCTAACTGGAAGGGGCTTCTATTTAACCCTCACGCTAAAGAGAAGCCGAAAGAATAACGTTGAACCCAGAAAACCAATGAGGACGTAGTTCCTCACTTTCCCTTGACCTCAATCTTCTTCCCTATAACAAGCTCAGCAGCCTTAACTGCCGCTCCCCCGCTTCCCACAGCTATCCTGACCTGATCTTCAGGGACATAGACGATTATTTTGTCGTCGGATTCTTCCATATCCAGGATTTTGACGTTGAGCATCTTCTCCAGCCTGTCCTTCATGGTAATCCCCGCCATAAATTGACAACATCAAATATAAACATAACGACTCCCATAATACATCGAAACATCGCGCTCTCCCGCACGATCCAGGATGTGCTCGATGCCGGGCTTGTGGCCGAGGCCGACCACAGCTATAACCTTGGGCCTCCTTATTCCTGCCGACTTCAGCGCCTTGACAATGGCGATGATGTTCCTCGCCATTACCTCGTTCCTCTCCTCGACGAGGACACGATAGAGGTAGGGATACCTCACTCTAAACTGATGCATCATCGCTCGATACTCCTCAAGTGGATCACCTTCAACCGCATTTCCCAATGGGAGAAAAACCCCAAGGGCCTCAACCCCCATCAGGAGCTTCTCCCTAAATGGCGCGGAGGAGAACTTCGAGAGTATTACCCTAATGTCCTCATCAACCAGGTGAAGCTGTGCCCCCACCTCACGTGCTGCACTCACCGCAACCTTCATCTCCTCTCCCGGTGCCATCCCGAACTCCTCACCGAGCCTCTCCTCCACCTTGGCCAGCAGGTAATTTATCAAACCTGCTCGTCCATAGTGGAGAGAATCCCCAAGGGTCACATTTCTTCCCTCCATCATGGATAGGAAGCGGAGCCTATCGAGCTCAATCGCAACGGCGTGGGGCCTCTCCCCGATAATAGTCCTGTACACTTTCTCCTTGCTCCTCGGTGAGACGTGCATCGTGCCTATAACCTTAACATAGCGCAGATAGCTCATCCTCTCTCCTCCAGGAGATTCCTAAGCTCCCAGGAACCGGATTTGAAGGTTATCGCGTCGAAGTCCCGCGGGACAACGAAGTTAATCCCGAACTCCCGGCAAATCCTAGAAGCCCCGGTCAGGTATTCATCATAGGTGTAGCGGAAGGCCCTGTGGAAGAGCGCGAGGAGCTTTACCTTCGCCCTTCTAGCGGTATCGCAGGCCTCCTCTACGGTTGAGTGGTAGCTCTCACCCCTGTCACCGGGGTTTAGATAGGTCGCCTCGTGGATGAGCAGATCGGCCCTCTCCGCGAAGAGCCTTACCCTCTCAGCTGGCTCGGTGTCGCCGGTGTAGACGACCTTGAGACCCTTTATCCTCGGCCCGGTGACGTCCTCCAGTCGGATTATCCGGCCGTTCCACTCTATCTGACCTTCCCTTTCAAGCTTCCCGAGTATCGGCCCTTCCTCCAGTCCATACTCCTTTAACTTCTCCGGCAGGAACTTTCCCCTCTTGTCCCTCTCCTTGAAGACGTAGCCGAGGGCCGGAACGCCGTGCTCCACCTTGAAGGACCAGATTTCGTAGTCACCGAACTTTAAGCGGGTTTCTCCGAGCTCGTGGACGTGTATATCAAAGCCCGGCCGGAAGAAGCCGCTGTTGAGGAAGTGCTGCACGAACTCGAAGGTGTACTTGGGGCCGTAGATGTGCAGGGGCTTCTCCCTGTCCCAGAGGTTCATGGTCTGGATTAGGGCGGCGAGTCCGAGGTAGTGGTCGCCGTGGAAGTGGGTTATGAATATCTTCTCGACCTTCATGGGGCTCAGCTTTGCGGTGTTCATCTGCCTCATCGTGCCCTCGCCGACGTCGAAGAGGATTATCTCACCTTTGTAGCGGAGGGCTATCGCTGGCACGTTCCGTTCCCGGGTTGGCATTATGCCACCGGTGCCGAGGAAGACCACTTCTAGCATGATGTATAGTGCTCGGGAGGCCTTTAAAACCCCACCGTCGGCTTAACTTCCATCTGGACCATGATAAATATACAAGTTTCCCTGGCTTTTCGTAACATTTATAGAGGAAAATCATTTTATATTTCAAACTTTAATTGTATATTAGGTTTGCATTGATTTGCTATTCTGCAAATCTTTGTAAACCTCATGTAGGGGGCGAGTTTATGAAGAGAAAGACTCTGCTGATTTCTATGCTTTTTGCCGCTTTCATGTTAGGAGTTCTCATGCCCAAAGCGAGCGCTCAGGAGGCCGACCTTCTCCATGGCTCCGGGGGTATGGTTATTGAAAACGGGGAGATAATCATCGGCGACAGGGCCGACTACATCTGGGAGTACGAGAACGGGAGCGATGCGCACTACCTCTTCAGGTTCCACACGGGCTACGAGAAGTGGGACGAGCTCACAGCCTGCGACGTCAACGGCGACGGCAAAGCCGAGATAATCCAGGGCGACAGGAGCACGGACAAGATCTACATCTACGACATGTACGGGAACGAGCTCGGGAAGCACGACGTCAACTTTGAAGCGGGAGACGACCTCGCGTGCGGGGACTTAAACGGCGACGGAAAGGACGAGATAATCCACGCGGACAGGAACGACTGGATACACATCTTCGACGAAAACTTCAACCTCCTATCGCAGTTCAAGATCGGGAACTTTGAGGACGGCGACGCGATGTCTGCCGGAGACTTCGACGGCGACGGCGTCGACGAGATAGTCCACCTGGACTTCAGCGAGAACCTCCTCAGTCTGTACGACATGAGCGGCAACTCCCTCGGCATCGTTGAGGTGCAGTCCTTCCGCACGATAAAAAGGGACGAGCTGGCAACTGGAGACGTTGACCTCGACGGCCTCGACGAGATAGTGGTGGCCACGGAGGACCTCTCAAAGCGGGGAATCCACATATTCAAGCTCGAGAGGAAGGGCGGGGGGTTCAGCGG
>JALTCK010000039.1 GCA_027074805.1 Thermococcus sp.
GATGAGGGAAGGCAGGGCAAGGGCGAGGGAGATAGAGGAGTGGCTCCTCAGCAAAGCCCCGAGGAGGGTTTTCCCTGTTCCCGTTGCGGCGAGGCTGATAAGCTCGGTCACGAACGGGAAGTGCTGATCAATCCGATGGATGAACCTCCCTCCTGACGAACACTATAAGGTACACGAGTGCCCATGTTCCCGCTAGGAAAATGCAGATATTATTTGCCAGGGCGGGATCAATTAGCATCATGCCGGAATGAACAACCGACCGCCCGTAAACCGGAGCCAGCAGGTACGTGAAGTATCCGGCAAAGCCCTGAACCGGGTTTCCAAGGCTCACCTGGTTCTGGACCAGAACCAGAGATGAAAAGGGAAGCATGAACAGTATCCCCATTGAAAGTACATACGCCCTGCCACCGCCCCCTACTGCCGTCGATAGGAGCACGAGTGTTCCGTAGAAGAGGGAAGAAGCCAGGATCGGGAGGATGAACGGGTCTGAGTTGTGAGCAGCAGCCATAAGCATGACGAGTGCTGAAAACGGTAGAATTGAGATCAGTATGGCCAATAGCCTTCCCAGTGCCACGGATGGCCAGTCGCGGAACATGACAAGTTCAAACGTTAGGACCCGATCCTCCGTGAAGAATGGAACTGAGATCAGGAACAGGTAAACCGGAAGGGCTATAAACTGGGTCACCTCAACGAACGCCAGATCACCGCGGTACTGGGTGATTGAAAAATACTCTGAAAGCAGTAGAATGAGGAGCACGGCCCAGTAAGTGGCGTTACAAAAGATCTCCCTCAGGTACATTTTAATCGTGTATTTTAGCATAGAGCAAGCGCACCCCCGCTTTTTTGTATCCTCTGATAAGCCCCATTCTCATCATGGACTCTAAAACTCCTGGGTCACAATCGCAGACAAGGACGTTCCCAAAGTCCGCTATCACATTGGGGATATCAACTTTTGTGTTGGAGGGCACGAACACCTCATAAGTGGTTTCGGATTCGGGAATCCTCCCATACCAGCGGACTTCCCCTCTCTCAAGTACTATCACCGACTCAGTTAGGAGCTCAACGTCCTCGGGAACATGGGATGTAAGTATGTAGCTGCTAAAGCGTTCCTTCAGCACTCTCGCGACCCTGCGGTATGCATGTATGTCAAGGTGAACGAAGGGCTCATCGAGAACCGGGATTCTATTAGCATCGGAGAGGGCGTTAAAAATCCACAGGAGCTGCTCCTGCCCCGATGAGAGCTCGTAAACCCTCTTATCATAAAAGTCCAGCAGACCAAGATTCTGGGCCAAGGCATCCACTCCCTTCCGGTCTCCAATGACTTCACCAACCAGCCCCACGAGATCCCTCACCCTCATCCTATACGGGAGGCGGCCCTTTTCAAAGGAGGGGGCAAAGATTCTGAGGATTTTGCTCCTTTCTCTGTAAGGGATGACCCCATTCAATGTCACCTTTCCACTGTCGGGCTTTAGGAACCCCATAAAAATGGAGAGGAGGGTGGTCTTTCCGCTTCCATTTTGCCCCACTATACCAATCCGCTTTCCTTTAACCTTAAAGGACACGTTTTTTAACGCCATAGTCCTTGAGTCGTAACTGAAGCTCAGCTTTTCCGCTTCAAGTGTGATCATCTCATGCCCTCCTGGAAGCCACTATCAACATTAGAATCCCTATAATGACAAAGCCAACGTTCAGGGGAAAATACAGGCCCAAGCCGTATCTAACCCAGCCCCTCCAGTCCTGCGGAGGAACCGTGTTTCCCCAGCCGAGAAAAACTGATACCACAGATACCGGACCGGTGTAGGATCCTGGCACGATGGGTTTTATTACCGAAGAGGCGTTTAGGGGATCCAAGTTGATGGCCACAGGTCTGTTTTTGTAGAAGGTGTACATTCCCTGGATCGAGGGGGCGGGGCACCCGAATACTTTTGGATACCCATAGAACTTGTTCGGGAAGGTATGGAACGTGGTGTTTGCCAGGCAACCTGGCAGTGGCTTTTGTGGCATCAGAAACCGTATTAGCTTACTGCTGGCGTTCACAACCTTATGCCCCTCATAGACTTTAGTGATCTTTCCGGAGGCACGGAACGGGAACTTGGGTAGGAGCTTTGGGTAGGCACCTCCCTTCTGTCCGGTGAGTTTATACCCCTCGTAGTCAAGCCGGTATTTGTTCTCTCCCAGGTAGGTTATGTTGGCTATAACCCCAATGTTGAAAGTACGATTGGTGGTATTGTCGTGGAAGGACCCCATAAAGAACAGGTATTCCAATGTACTGCCGTTCCTGATTGGCCCTTTATAGGTAATATGGACGTAACTCCCGAGATAATATGAGGTAACGGGCACGAAATTAATCAGGAGCCCAAAGAATATCATGAGAACGGCTATTTTCCTGTATGAACTCACCCGCATTGTTAACCCTCCAATATTATAAGAAAGTAACTAGATTTAAATTTTTTACTGTCATATCTCACCTCCTGACATCATCAAGAGCACTGGGAGCCAAATCTCCCTAATCCAATGGGGAGACAACAAAAAGGATTATAATGTGATTCTCTAAACCTCCCCACATGACCGAACCGAAAGACATCGTCCTTAAAGAGAGCGCAGAGGTCGAGGGGATCCCTATAGAGGGGCCCTGGCCCGACGAGGTTTCGAGCCTTGAGGAGGTTTTGGACTATTACGAGCGCATAGGCTTTCAGGCGACACACCTCG
>JALTCK010000040.1 GCA_027074805.1 Thermococcus sp.
CCCTCGGAAGGGGTGGGGCGGTAAGACCCCTCGCTATGAAGTCGCCGCTCAGTTCCCTGAGAACCTCAAGCGGTCTCTGGATACCGTCGTACATTGCCGTCAGAAGACCGGGGCCAAGCTCAACGCTCAGCGAGGCGCCGGTTCCCTCAACCGGTTCGCCCGGTCTAATGCCTGCCGTTTCTTCATAGACCTGTATGACGGCTCTGTCACCTTCAAGGCGGATGATCTCCCCAATGAGACCCATCTCACCAACGCGAACTACCTCGTACATCTTGGAGCCCTTCATATTATCGGCAACGACCAAAGGACCGGTAACGCGGATTATCCTTCCCATCTTCCATCACCTCTTTAACTCAACACCTATCGCCCTTCTAACTATCTCCTTAATCTGCTCCTCTCCGAGCCTTGAACCGGACTTGTCCGGCACCTGAAGGATGATCGGAAAAGTGATCTCCGGGACTTCAATCCTCTGAAGGAATCTCTCCGTTATCAGAATGATGCCAACGTCCCCCCTCTCTATGAGCTCCAAGAGTTTGTTCCTGAGTCTCTCCATGTCCAGAGAACTGTCCTCAAAGGAATAAACCTCGTGGACCCCGGCAAGCTTGAAGCCAAGGGCCGTGTCCTTGTCACCGAGGACCGCTATCTTCATGCTACCTCACCCGTGAGTTCCTTTATCATCTCTGGCCTTACACCGTCCTCTATCAGCTTGGCAATGGCCTTGAGCTTTCTAACTTCGGCCTCCTTCTTAAGGGCGTATGACAGGGGCGTCGCTATGCTTAGCGGATAGAACCTCACGAGCTCGCTCATTCTCCTGATCATATATCCGTCGAATGCCCTCTCTAGAGCGCTCAGGTCGCGTTCAACTTCCTCCCTGACTTCTCTGATGAGGGGACCGTACTGGGTTGAGTCCAGCTCCGCTATGGCCATGCTGAGGTCCTCCACGTGAAGCACAGACTCTAGCTTAACGCTCCCCCCCTTGAGGAGCAGGGACCTTATCTCATCTGCCTTCATTCCTGCTGCTTTGGCTCTGAGCACCGTAAGGATGTTGAGCTTGTCTATCTTCATCCTCACGAACTCCTTGAGTATTTCCCTCTCGTCAGCACCCCTTGACATTGCGTACTCCATGAGCTTCCCGTAGTAGAGCCTGTAGAGTTCCGTCTCAAAGCGTGAAACGTCCAGTTCCCCGAGGAGAAGCCTCTGATATGGTTCCTCATAGGCCGTGCCCTCAAGTATAACGAGTATCTCCTCCATCGTCTTTGCCTCTACCATCGCCTTGACCTTCGGTAGCATTGGCCCAAGCTCCACAACATAATCGGAAGCTGCCTCACCTGTAATCTTGGCCTTGACGACGCTGGCTATGTTCCTGACGTCCCATTCCTCCTGGAGGAGCTTGAAAAAGTCCCTCGAGCGCTTGGGAAGCATTTTGAACATAAGTTCATAGTTGCCTGCAAGAGCTCTCTCCAGTGCCCTTTCTATTTCCTCCACACTGTAGTTCGAGACGTTAGCCAGGTAGTCCCTGTAGTCGGTATCTTCTAGGTTGACGACGAAGTTCTGAAGCGTCTTGCTCTCAGCCAATTCATTGAATCTCTGCTCGCTCAGGAGTTTGGCCTCCATGGCATTTATCCTCGCGTTGGGGTAGGAGTAGGGGGTGTACTTGTAGATGTACGAGCCAGTCTTGTAGGCCACCCACGTGAAGACCAGTGCGAGCGTTGTGTTGAGTATGCCACTGACGGCTCCTGCCTCCATTTTCCATCACCCGAATAGGGCTTTGGCTATTGCAGCTCTGAGCTCGCTCTCAAAGCGCTCTATCCTCGCCTCGAAAGTGTTGTCAACCCTAACGCTGCCGTCGAGGCTTTCAACCAGAAGCCCACCTATGGTGTTTATCGGCTTCCCGCGCCTGACCTTTATTTTGGTTCCAGTCTTCTCTGCAACAGCCTTCTTGAACTCGTTGAGTCTGCCCTTGAGAAGCTCAAGTGTCTTCGCGTTGGATCTCAGAACGACGGTGTCAACCCCAAGCTCCTTAACTGCCTGAGCCCCAAGGTCAACGAGGATGTTAAAGTACTCATCGTCGGAAAGCTCGGCAAGCCTCTCCTTCAGGGCCTGAATAACCTCTCTTATCATCTCTTCCTGAACCTGAAGGCGCTTCTTTCTGACCTCGAGCTTGGCGTTGGCAATTATCCTCTGCTTCTCTATCTCTGCCTGGGTCTGAGCCTTTCGAAGTATCCACTCGGCCCTCGCCTCGGCCCTCTTTCTGGCATCCTCCTTTATGGACTCGGCCTCACGCTGGGCTTCGCTGAGTAGGTACTGTATCTTCTGCTCGGCCTCCCTGTTTATCTCCTGGATTATCAGTTCAGCCCCTTCCATCGTCCTTCCTCCCAATTTAAAGAAAGCTGGTCAGAGACCAACTCCTGTGGCTATCATGATGAGGGCTCCAACGAGACCGAAGATTGCCATTGTCTCCGCCATAGCGGCGAATATGATTCCCTGAGTGAAGGTCTTGGGGTTCTTGGCAACGGCACCAATTCCGGCGCTGGCGATGATGCCCTGCGGGATTGCCGAGAGGCCTGTAAGACCGACAGTGAGACCAGCACCGAGAAGTATGGCACTCTTTACTATGTTCTCTGTGTTGGGCTCTGCAAACCTGAAACCGCCACCGATGATTCCGGCGCTCAACAGTATCAGAAACAGTGTAATGAGGCCGTAGATGC
>JALTCK010000041.1 GCA_027074805.1 Thermococcus sp.
GAGGTCGTAGGGATCGACGGTCTTGACGTATTTCACGCCGAGTGCCTTAACGAGCGCTTCAATGTCTATCTCGTTGAACTTCCTGCCGGTTTCGCTTCCGCCGGTTCCCGGGTGCGGCTGGTGGCCCGTCATGGCGGTGGTTCTGTTGTCGAGTATCATGACGAGGACGTTCAGGTTCTTGTAGACGGCATCGATTAGTGGCTGGATTCCGTTGTGGAAGAAGGTCGAATCTCCTATTGTGGCTATTATCTTCTTGTCCATGACGACGCTCTGACCGTTCGCCAGGCTGATGCTCGCGCCCATCACATACTCCGTCCATATCGCCTCGAGCGGCGGAAGGAGAGACAGCGCGTAGCAGCCTATGTCGCCGTGTATCGGGACGGAGTAGCGGCCGAGCTTGAGGTCTCTCAGTGCGTCCAGAGCGGCGCGGTAACTTCCCCTGTGCGGGCAGCCGGGGCACATCACCGGTGGCCTCTTTGGCGCCAAGCTTTCGGCGTAGGCAACCTCCTCCGGCTTGGTGTACTCCTCTCCTTCCTCGCCGATAAGCCCGAGCAGGGCGTTCCTCACGAGGCTCGGCGTTAGCTCCCCCTCGAGCGGCAGATGGCCTGTTCTCTTGCCGTATACCGGAACGCTTATTCCGGCCTCGTAGGCCGCTATCTTGATCTCCTCCTCGAGGAAGGGAGCACCGTCCTCGATGACTATCGCGTAGTCAACGTTCTTCAGGAAGTCAATGACCAGCTTCCTTGGGAGCGGATGGGGCGTTGAGAGCTTGAGAACCTTGGAGTCCGCGTTGATCTTCGGAAGAACCTCGCGCACGTAGTTGTAGGGTGCACCCTCGACGATTATTCCGATTTTAGCATCCTCCTTCCCCTCGACCCAGTTGAAGGGCATGTCATTGAACTCCTCCTCGATTTTAGCGAGAGTCTCGTTGAGCCACTTGTGGCGCTTCCTGTTGCCCTCCATGCTGGCCCTAACGTAGCGTTCGATGTCCTTCTTGAAAACCGGTTTCCTGTCGAGTTCGATGAACCCGCCGACCTCCACATCGGCCGTCGTGTGGTTTACCCTCGTGGTTGTGCGGAATATTACCGGAACCTTGTACCTCTCGCTCAGCTCGTAGGCGTATTTTATGAGGTCGTGGGCCTCCTGAGGATCGGCTGGCTCAAGAACTGGCAGAAGGGAGATTTTGCCATAATACCTGTCGTCCTGCTCGGTCTGGCTCGTATGTGGCCCGGGGTCATCTGCCACAAGGATCACGAGGCCGCCCTCGACACCTGAATAGGCTAGGCTCATGAGGGGGTCCGCTGCGACGTTAAGACCGACGCACTTCATCGTTACGAGTGCTCTCAACCCGGTGTAGGCAACGCCGGCGGCTTCCTCTAGGGCGACTTTCTCGTTTGGTGCCCATTCGGCGAAGACCTCTGGCTTGAGCCTCGCTATAGTCTCGATAACTTCGGTTGAAGGGGTTCCCGGATAACCGGTGGCAAAAACAACACCACTCTCAAGGGCTCCGTAGGATATTGCCTCGTTGCCCATGAGGAGCTTTTTCTCCTCAGGTTGGGGGAATGATTTTATGAGGTCAGAATTACTGACTTTGGATATTTCCACTGGCACCACCAATCTAACTCCTGTGGAAATGTTAAAACGTTACTCTCGAATAAAAGCAAGAAAAATCGAAAAATTTTCAGTATCTTTTAAGGCCCTTTTCATAGGCTTTTTTCTCGACTTCGCCCAAGTTTTCTTTAGTTTTTCCTCTGCTGAAAAGGACATAGAGGATTATTCCCACTAGGAGAACGAGTGCCATATAACCTCCGAACTCCTTGAACAGGTTGTATACCATCGTGCTAACTGCCGCAAGCACCCCGAGAAGTACAAGCACGGCCAACCCGAGGAGTATTTTGTATCCGTATCTCTCCATAAAAACGGCCCAATCCATATTTCCACCAATAATGGTTGGTATCTCCGATTATAAGGGTTTGGTTTAAAAGGGGAGGCTCCTATCAACTTCCATGAAGATTGAAGAACTCTTGGAACTTCTGGATGAGGCCATCGCCGAGTTGAAGATAGCCATCATCTCGAACCAACAGAGGGTCTTTGAGAGCCCCTACACGAGCTATGAGTTTGCCCAGAGAGCGATTGAGCTTCAGGAAGATCTAGATGATCTCAGCAAGGTTAGGGAGAGGCTTTCCGAACTGGATCCAGGGGAAGAGGCGGAAGAATATTTCTCTGAGGAGGAGCTGGAGAGATTCCTAAAGCTCTTAGAGCTGTTGAGGAGGAGCAAGAGCCACGTTTACTGAGGTGGTCATATGGAGTTTGGGGAGCTGGAGCGCAGACTCGTTGAGTTTCGGGACGCCAGGAACTGGAAGCGCTACCACACGCCCAAAAATCTCGCGATATCCGCGGTGGTCGAGCTTGGAGAGCTTTTGGAGCATTTCCAGTGGGAGAACGACCGGGAGATACTGGAGGCGGTGAAGGACCCGGAAAGGAGGGAGGCCATAGGTGACGAGATAGCGGACGTGATTATCTACCTCGTCCTGCTGGCCCACGAGATGGGAATAGACCTGGATAAAGCCGTTGAGAGGAAAATAGTGAAGAATGAGCTCAAGTATCCCCTTCCAGAAAGGCCGCTCTGAGCGCCCTTAGCTCCTCATCGTCCAGCCGGTTTCTAACCCACCGCTCCTTAAGGTTGAGGTTCTCGTCCTCAAC
>JALTCK010000042.1 GCA_027074805.1 Thermococcus sp.
CCGTTATAGAGTACGAGAAGGAGGGCGACCTCGTCAAGGTCGAGGTCAGCGTCGGAAAGGAGATACCGCACCCGAACACCCCGGAGCACCACATAGCCTGGATAGAACTTTACTTCCACCCAGAGGGAGAGAACTTTCCAGTTCTCGTCGGCAGGGTTGCCTTTACCAACCACGGCGACCCGCTCACCGAGCCGAGAGCGGTCTTCTTCTTCAGGACGAGTAAAAAGGGCAAACTATACGCCCTGAGTTACTGCAACATCCACGGCCTCTGGGAGAACGAGGCCGCGCTCGAGTGATTTTTCCCAATGCCCTATCACCTTTTCCTTTTCCGGAAGGTTTATTTGCTGAGTCCCCTACTCCTACCATGAAAGTTTGAGGCGCTGAACGTTATGGCTGAGTCGTGGTACAATGCACTTATGAGCCTGAGTGGAGTTCTAACGCTCACAGGTGTTTTTCTGACATGGATTATCCAGAGGAAAATCGAAAAGGTTACCGGTAAAAACGGCAGCTATTCCCTTCTCCTCCCCATCGGCGGCATTATGATAGCACTTGGCTTTGCCTGGTCAGTAGTCAGTGGCAATACCCTCAATGGGTGGGTATTATCCCTCATCCTCATAGGGCCCGCGATAATTGGCTACGCTCTCTTTGAGTTTGGATTTGAAGGTGTCAGTGGGAGACTAATAATCCAAGGGGTTCTGACGCTTCTCAGCCTTTTCGGTGCAGGCCATTATTCCACAGTCACCGTTGATGTCGCCTACGTCGGCCCATTCTTAGCGATCCTCCTCTTAATGAATGCCCAGATACTCATAACCCAAGGGAGCGGAAGAGTCCTCGTGGTCATCTCCTCGTGGCTCATTGTCCTCTTTTCATGGACCCGCTATATGCTGGGCGACACAACGGGGTTTGTAAAGGCTGTCATAGTGGCCCCTTATGTCCTAGCGACCATAATCTGGGTGGTCACTCTTATCTCACTGTACCTTTCAATTTCAGCCGACTGCTCTCCGTTACACAGAACTGGGCAGGAAGGCTTATAACGAGGCACTCTTAGGAAGGAACGGTGAGAAAAATGAAGGTTTACATGCCAGATCGCGAGTGGCCCGAGCACTACAGACCAGTTCTTAAGGAGCTCGCGAAGATAACTGATCCCATCACGGGGGGAGACATTCTAGACTCCGGTGTTATAGCAGGCTTAGAAGTTGATGGTGACACGCTCAAGGTCTGGCTCAACTTCGAGAGCCACGCCGAGTACAACATAACCGGTGAGAGCGCAATAGCCTACTCCAAGATAATCGGAGATATTATGGAACGGTTTGCCCTCGTGAAGTTCCAGAACGTGTACGTCTATGACCTCAAGAACAACACGGTTGGAATTTTTGAAAACAAAAAAGGATACAGGATAGAGGACATAAGCTCTAAGAAGGTATGAAGATGGGACTGCTCGGCATCTTCAAGAGACCAGAGAGAAAGCCCAAAAGGGGGCCAAGGGAGGACCTTCCGCCCGACGTCAAACACATTGTTGAGGCCCTTCGCTCGGTGAAAGATCCAGAGATAGGACTCGATATCGTGGAAGAGGGCCTGCTCTATGGCATAACTTTGGAAGGGAAGAAAGTGCAGGTTTTCCTCTTTATGGCCCGTTCCACCCCGGAATGTCATGCCTGCCAGATGCTGGCGATAAACGTCCAAAGGAAGATTCTGAGAGGTATCATTGAAATCCTAAAGGAGGAAGGTTTTAAGAGGATTGAGGTGTATAACGAAATTGGGCTTTTGCTGGAGGAATGGGGGTGATAAAGATGGTTCCACCCGAACTTGAAGAGGGGCTTCCCATTGAAAAAATGAAGGATTTCTCCATTGAAGAGCTCCTAGGAATGGCCATAAAAGCCGAGATAGGTGCCAAAAGATTCTACGAGAGTCTAGCGGATAGAATAGACATACAGGAACTTAAAAGTAAGATCGAGTGGCTCGCTGAAGAGGAAAAGAAGCACGAAGAACTCCTGAGAAGGATCTACGCCACTATGTTCCCTGGGAAGGAGGTGGTTTTCCCAAAGGATCACATCGGGCCGGAGCTCCAACCGGTCGCGAGGAAGCTCCACGATGTCAAGGACATAATCGATCTGATAAGATGGGCAATGAAGGCCGAGGAAATAGCGGCCCAGTTCTACGCAGAGCTTGAAAACATGGTGGACACCGAGGACAAGAAGCGCCTCATGCGCTACCTCAGTGACATGGAATGGGGTCACTACTACAACCTCAAAGCTGAGTACGAGTTGCTTCTTGACTGGGAGATGTATAGCCAGATGATGCATGTCGGCCCGTAAAAAGCCGAACTCCCATATTTTCTAGATTTTCATCCAAAAGGTTGACCTTTATCCAGAAGACAGACCTAAAGTCAAAAGGAATAAAAATGAAACCTAACAAAGGCTCTGGTGCTCACTCCTTATACGTTGCTATCAGCTCCGCCAGAAGTCTATGATGCTCCTGCTCGTTCTTGATGAGAGCTTCTGCGAGACCTTTAAACAGTGGATGGGTCATCTTCTCCGCCATCTTCTGGTAAGTCTCAATCATGTCCTTCTCTATCTCAAGGTGCATCTCGGCGAAGCGCTTCACCAAGGCTTTTTGTTCCGGGGATAGCTCAATCTCCTTGACCTCCTCTAGAGGCCCTTCTCCAGAGAGCTTCTCCAGCTCCTTCTGAGCGTTGAGTATGGCCTCCATGAGGTGCTTGTGGATGATGGTATCAACTGCTATCCTCCCAACTATCTCCTCAACCTTAGTGTACCTCAATCCCTGCCCTCTTATGAGACCCAGACCGTCAGTATAGCTGGAGGCAGCCTTTTTCTCGGTTTCGTACGCCTTCTTAACCAATGGCTCTGACATGGACATCACCGAAATAATATGGACATCGAACGTTAATAACGTTTTTCATTGAACTCAAGAGGACAAAACCGTTCCCAAGGTAACGAAAATCCAAATGAAAAATGCTGAAAATCAAAACCCAAAACTCACAGCTCGACCTTTATCCCGGTCTCTTCCTCGACTTCCTCGAAGCCGTGCTTCATGTACTCTGCCAGCTCCTCATCGACCTCGAAGAGCGCCGCGAGGAATTCCCCGAAGTGCTCCTTCTCCTCGTTGGCCACATCGAGGAAGATGTGCCTTATCCTCTCGTCCTCAATGCCAGCAGCAAGCTGCTCGTAGATGTTTATGGCGTCGAGCTCGGCCTCGATGGCCCAGCGGAGGGCCTGGGCAATCTCCCTCTTGGTCAGGGGCCTGTCCTTCGGGAGCTCAAAGGGGTACTTTGCCAGCATGGTATCACCACCCCTAATTCTCCCTCAGTCCTAATAACCTTGTCCCCGTCACCGGAGGAACTTCGAGACGTATGGGCTCTCTCCAGGTTTACTCCGCCTGAAGTGGCCGCTCGGCTTGCCCGTCAGGAGCTCCTCAAACCAGGCCTCGTGCTCTATCTCCTCGTGGAGTATCGCGAGGGCCAAATCGTAGGTCCTTGGGTCTTTACCCATCGTGTAGTTGCATATCTCCGTGTAAACTCCAACGGCACAGCGTTCGGCCTCAAGAAGAACCTTCAGGATATTTTCAACCGTCGGCTCCTCTGGGAGGTAGGCGTCGCGGCACCAGGCCATCTTCGAGAAGTCCACAATGTCCCTCGGAAGCTCCCCACCGAGCTCATAAATCCTCGGCACGAGGGCCTCGAAGTGGTTCCTGTCCTCAAGGCGTGCATCCTCGACGATTTCCTTTATCGTCTCACCTTCCATGCCCGCGGCGTGGTTCCTCAGAACCGTGTAGTAGTAATAGGTTGTAAACTCCGCCGCTGCCGCCTTCACCAGCATGTCCAAAAGTTTTTCCACATCTACTCCAGCCCGCTCCACGAGCCGTCTGTTATGTTCCGACATAGGTTTCACCAAAGACTGTTGGCATTTCTACCTAATAAAACTTTCTATCTAGAAATTAGTTTTAATTAGAAAGACTTATAAACTTCCGGACATAGCCCCAACCATGTGGAAAGAAGAGGCTCTTGAACGGCTTAAGGGAAGTGGCTATAAGCTCACCCCCCAGAGGCTCAAACTCGTGGAGATACTCAATAGAATCGGGAGAGAACACCCCTCTCTAAAAGACCTCCTCATTGAGATCAGAGAAGAATTTCCAACCATGAGCTTCTCGACGCTGTACTCCAACGTCCTAACGCTGAAGGAGCTTGGTCTGCTCGAACTGTTCTCCCTCGATGGGGAGACAAGAATCGAGATGAACACGAAACCCCACATAAACATCATTGAAAGAGACAGGGTAATTGACGTCGATGATCCCGATATAATCGAGGCCATCCACCAAAAGATCGGAAAGAAGGTGAGGCTCGTCAACGTTCTTGTTGGTGAGGAGCCTTGAAGGGGAAACTTGCCTTCTCACTCATTCTTATTGCCCTTCTGGCCCTCGGCACCTACTGGGCCGGAACTCCAGGTGAGACAAAACGCATCGCCGAAAAAGCCCCCAATCCTGAGGAGAAAATCCAGGGCGGACCCGTGATAGAGATAACAGGTCTCGTGGAGAGGCCTTACAACGTAAGCATCGAGGAGCTTGGGGAGATGCCATCACGCAGTGTTCAGGCGGTTCTCTACTGCGTTGGCGCGCCAAATAAGGCTCTCAAGAACGGTACCTGGACAGGGGTGCCTCTGAGCTACCTCATCCAGAGAGCTGAAATCAAGAAAAACGCAGTAAAGGTAGCGCTCTACGCGAGTGATGGTTACACCACAGACCTAAAGTTAGAAGACATAATCAACGACGAAAACATAATAGTCGCCTACGAGTACAACGGCGAATCGATAAGCCCGAGGCTCGTAGTTCCTGGGAGATGGGGCTACAAATGGATCAAGCGCATAATCAAAATAGAACTCGTTGACTACGACTTTAAGGGCACGTGGGAGAGTGCAGGATACCCAGATGACGCTTACATTGAAAACGAAGACCTTCGCTGGAAGTGAGTTTCATGAAGGCAAGAACAGCCCTTCTCCTCGTGGAATGGACATCCATCCCGCTCCTTTTCCTAACGGGACTAATGGTAGTGACAGGCTATGCCTCTACCAGCGAAGGGGCGTTGAAGGGATCCCTGTTCCTCACCAGGGACACTGCAGTGAGAATACACACCAGCGAGACAGTACGAGCACTCCTCGGCATTCTTTTATTTCTGCATGCCTATGCGGGCACCGAACTGATGGCAGAAAGGATTAAGAGAAGGGTACTGAGGACGGTGCTGGAGTACGTGGTCTTGGGCTTCATGATATACGTTCTCTGGGTTCTTCTGGTGGGTTCCCTTTAGCCTTCAATCCACCTCAAGGCTGAAGTCTTGGTAATCCATCCATATACCGGTCTTCATCACCGAGTCATACTGGGCCTTAAGCAACTCATAGTGAGCCTTCTCTACCCTAGCCAGGTCTTCAAAGAGCCTCTTAACGCTATCATGTTCAGCTTCCCTTGCAGCATCTTCATAGAACTCCCATGTAAGCTTTTCTTGCTCCATTCCTATCTTAACCGCATCGACCTCGCTGTCTATTCCATTCGCCTTGACTAAGAGCCTCTTAAGAAGTTCTTGACTCACCGCAGGAAGCTGACATTCCTCCACGACCCTCTCGAGGAACGCCCTCTCGAATTCATCCCAATGGCCTGACTCCTCCTTCGCAAGGAAGAGAAACATCCTCCTGGCCTTTTCGTCTGTCGTTTTCCTTGCGAGGCCCAGATAGAAATTCAGTTCAGCCTTCTCGACCTCAAGAGCAAGAGCAAGGGCTTCAAGTTCGTTCATAACATCACCAAAAGACTTTAGGACTTCAGCCCTAATAATCTTTGGGGAACAAAGATGGGGATTGAAAGGGTTGAAAACCCCCTCAAGCTAAAGGGGGAACTTGTTAAGTTCGTTTTCCGTGTTTACCAGGGCACTGATGGGGCATATCCAGCCCTCGAGTGGGTCGAGGATAAACCTTCAACCGATGACTTCGAGGGTTTCAAAAAGGTTTACGAGCCCTTCCTGGAGTTCAGGCTCGGGAAGGAGTTCGACGAGCTCTACGTCCTGAGGAAAGACAGGCGGATAATCGGCACGGTGGCGCTCGTCTACAACCTCGAAGACAAGGACGTCTGGTGGGTACCGGGGGAGATAAAGAACGAGAAGACCGGCCTCGTCGAGTTCTTCATGGTCGACCCGGCGTACAAAGGTAAGGGCTACGGCTCGAGGCTCCTCGAGTTCGCGGTGGGAAGACTGAAGGAGTTAGGTAAGGAGGCCTACGTGATAACCTTTCCGAACCTTGAAGCTTACGAGTACTACCTGAAGAAAGGCTTCAACAAACTTATGAACTATAAAGAATTTGTCGTGCTGAAATATAATAAATGAGAAGTTAGAAGTTGAAGTTTATGTCCTTCATGAGCTGGTCGTAGAGCTCCTCCTTGTAGATGTCGGGGTAGCGCATGATGTAGTCGTACTGCTTCTTCAGGATGTTGTAGTGGTTCCGCTCCATGTCGGCGAGCATCTCGAGGATGAGGCGCGTGTTGTCGGTGGCGGCGTAGCCGGCCAGCTCCTTGTAGAGCTTTTCACTCACCAGCTCAGCTTCCATGGCCACTTCGTAGACCTCGTCGACGTTGATGTCCGGCTTCTTAATCGCCTCCGCCATCTTCTCGGCGATGACCTTGAACTCGCCCATCACGTCGATGTCTATCTTCTTCGGCTCCGTTCTCCCTCCCTCGAACTTCTCGGCCATCTTCTCGATTATCTCGCGGTGCTTGTCCTCCTCCCTCGCGAGAAACAGGAGCTCGTCGCGTATTATGTCGCTCTTGGTTACGGAAGCCAGCTTCTCGTAGGCCTCCTTAGCCCGTATCTCCGCGTTCACAGCAATCTCAAAAACCTCTTTGTCGGTTATCTCCATAGAACTCACCAATAACGCTTACGCCTGAACATATATTAACCTTTCTGGGCAGAAATGCCTATCGGGCAAGGCTTAAAAACCTCCCGGGAAAGCTGAAACCATGCTCTACCTCGAGATACTCGGAAACCTCCCGGAGATGGCAAGGGATGAAGTTAAGGCCATGTTGGAGCTGGCCGGCGGGAAGATAGCTGGCCAGGACTACCTGTTCCTGAAGCTCGACGCCGGGGAGGAGGCCTTCCCCTACCTGAACCGGCTGGGCCTGGCCCACGAATACGGAAAGCTGGTTGTCGAGGCGGACTCGGTTGAGGAGCTCCTCGAGAAGGCGAAGGAAGTAGAGTGGCCGATCAGGGGAAAGTTCAAGGTCGACACAGAGACGATGGCCAACTGCAGGCACGACGTTTTAGACCTGCCGAGGAAGCTCGGCGCTGTGATTCACGCGCAAGGCTTTAAAGTTAAGCTCTCGAAGCCGGACACGCTCGTCAGGGTTTACTGCGGCGAGAAGATTTATGCGGGGATAAGGCTCCGCTTCTTCGACCCCAAGGACTTTGAGAGCAGGAAAGCCCACCACAGGCCCTTCTTCAGACCGATTTCCCTCCACCCGCGCTTTTCCCGCGCGCTGGTGAACCTCACAAAGGCAAGAACGGAAATACTCGACCCCTTCATGGGCGCCGGCGGGATTCTGATGGAGGCGGGTTTGCTCGGCCTCAAGGTCTACGGCGTGGACATAAAGCCGGAGATGGTTGAAGGAGCCGAGATGAACCTCAGGCACTATGGCATAAGGAACTACGAGCTCAAGCTCGGCGACGCGACAAGGCTGGAGGAGCTCTTCCCGGATAAGAGGTTCGAGGCAATAGCCACCGACCCGCCCTACGGCACATCCGCAACGCTCGCGGGAAGAAAGAGGGACGAGCTCTACAGGAAGGCCCTGGAGGGCATGTATAACGTGCTCAAAGAGGGCGGGAGACTGGCGATAGCCTTTCCGGCGGATTTCGACGGGGAAGCTGAGGGAGAGAGGATTGGCTTCAGGCTCGTGGGGAAGTACTATCAGAGGGTGCATAAGAGCCTTGACAGGTGGTTCTACGTGTTTGAGAAGGTGTGAGACGTGGACGAGGAGATAATGCGCATAGAGGAGGAGTGCAACGGCGCCATCGAGTGCATCATAAAGGAGACTATGGAGACCTTCGGGTGCAGCGAGGAGGAGGCGTGGATTATGTTCTTTGAAATCGTTGGGGAGGACGATCTCTGAACTTCCCGATGACCAGATGCCTGTGACACGGAAAGACAAAAGGCCACTTAAACCAGCTCCTGCACGAATATTGAGTATTGCCCTTCCCATTTTTATCGCACACTACTCTCGAAGGATTCTGTTTGTGAATCAGGGGGCGTTCTGAGGAATCCCCTCTCCGGTTACCCCCTCAGTGGTAACCCCGTGTCAAACGTGCACATTTTTCCAAGAGCCGGGGACTGCCCCCCTCAACAAAAGTAGAGACCTCTCGAGCTAGATTTAAGGGTCAAGCTACCCTGTTGGGAGTGTTGGGGTGTTTCGACGGCTCCAAAGCCAAAAGACTTGCCAACAGGAAGTTTCGATCCCTTCGTCACCCCGAGCATTAGACAGACGCGTCAAACAGGGGCAGAGGAGCAAGGAGCTCCCCCCGCAGTTTTTGCACCAGCATTATAAATGACCTGCAGTGACACGGGTTTCCTGGACAAGACTTAAATAGGAGTTATCCCATTACTTGTTTTTGAAAAAGGAGGATATTCCCTGAGGGTTTCCGTAGAACATAGTTGTGTGGAAAGCAAGATACGGAGTTTCAGTAGTCACATCAGAACCTTGTTTCCGTAGAACATAGTTGTGTGGAAAGAAAACGGTTCAGGAACGGCTGATTTATGCGGAAAACGTTTCCGTAGAACATAGTTGTGTGGAAAGGTCCCGAGGTCGAGGTAATAGACGTAGTAGGTCGCTATCGTTTCCGTAGAACATAGTTGTGTGGAAAGTTGTGTTCGCTCCGAGGAGATCAATGGAGGCCATCATGTTAGAGTTTCCGTAGAACATAGTTGTGTGGAAAGATAATAGCATTTCCCTCGATGCTTAAGTAA
>JALTCK010000043.1 GCA_027074805.1 Thermococcus sp.
GTAGTAGAAGATTTTATATGGATTGGAGACCTTTTCCCCCAGGAGTTGCTTTATGAGCAGCTTAACTCCGAGGGTCTTTCCAACCCTCCTCGGCCCGACGAGGAAGTTGACTGAGAAAGGCTCCAGCGACAGCTCCCGTATCCACGACGGCACGTACCTGTACTCCAGTTCGCTCCACTCTTCAATGTCCGGGTCTTCCTCATGAAGCCACCAGGGGTTGTACTCTTCGAGGTCGAACATGATGGTTTCTATTACTCACTCATTTATATATATTGCGGAACGCCGTTCGGCAATGATTTATAAACCCTTGCTGAATATCATTCGGCAAGCATTTATAAATTCCTGCGGAATATCAGCCCGCAACAAAAGTCAAGGAAAAAGCGATAAATGCGGGCATGGTGAGGCAATTATAATGATGCCGATGTCACTAGGTGCAGTAGGCAGGAACAAAGTCTTTCAATCTAAACGCAGCATGGGGAAGGTCTTCATAACGCCGATAGGTATAGCCATGATAGTCCTCGGCCTGCTGATGGGCTTTGGGATTAACTTCACGGAGAGCTTCGTCATAGCCCTCATAGCGGCGCTTCTTTCATACATCGTGGTGGCGAGGTACATCAAAAAGGACGTTAAAGACGCTGGAAAGGGCAAGTACACCTTCGAGCTGAGGGGAAGCGCGGAAAGGTTGTTGAAATTGGTAAGGATCACTACATAGTCGAGCTTGAGGGTGACAGGTGGATAGCGCTCGCCGAGAAGGACGAGAAGCTGAAGATAGACGACGTCGTTGAGGTCGTTGACGTCGATGGCGTGAAACTGATAGTAAAAAAAGCCCAGGAAGGACCTTCTAGCTGAGCTCCACCCTCTCCCAGAGCTCTTCCAGCGTTTTTCCAATCCTCGTGAACAACCCGTTCCTGTAAACCACTTCCCCGTTCACCATGACCAGCTCCACGTCGCTCCCCCTCGCGGAGTAGACAATGTGCGAGTAGGGATTCTCACCGGGCAGGAACTGCGGCTTTCTCGCGTTCAGCAGAACAAGGTCCGCCGGGTAGCCCGGCTTTATCAATCCAGCCCTAAAACCAAGTGCCCTCGCTCCGCCGAGTGTCGCCCAGCTGAAAACCTCTCTGGCGCTTGCAACGTCCGTCCTCTTCCTCCAGACCTTGTTCAGCACAGCCGCGAAGCGCATCTCCGTGAACATGTCCATAAGCCCAACGGGATTGGGGGAGTCGTTGCCGAGGGCTATGTTGGTTCCCTTTTCGGCCAGCTCGATTATAGGGGCTATCCTGCCCTCAAGCTTCGCCATGCTCAGGGAGCAGTGTACGAGGGTGGCACCGCTCCGGGAGTACAGCCCGACCTCTTTTCCGCTCAGATAGATTCCATGCACGCCGATGAGCCTCCCGTTCAGAACGCCGGCTCTTTCGAGGTACTCCACCGGCGTAAGGCCGTAGCGGCGCTTAACTGTCTCAACCTCGCCCCTGCTCTGGGAGAGGTGAACGTGGATTAGAGCGTTCCTCTCGCTGGCGAACTCACCGATTTCCTTCATGATTTCCAGCGAGACGGTGTTGGTCGCGTGAGGGGCTAACGTAGGCTTAACGAGGTCACTTTTTCCATCCCAGCGTTTGAAGAAGCGAAAGCCCTCCTCAGGCTTCGCGAGGGGGAAGTCCACCTCGTCCATGACGGTCTGGCCGATGAAGGCCCGGATTCCCAGCTCCAGGGCAACCTTCGCTATCTCGTCCGCGAAGAAGTAGTGGTCGTTTATCGTTGTCGAGCCGTTTGCTAAAGCCTCCGCCATTCCGAGGAGGGCCCAGCGGCGGATTTCCCGGGGAGTCCATTCGAGCTCCGCCGGCCATATAACGTCGCTAAGCCACTGCTCTATCGGGATGTCCTCTCCAAGCCCCCTAAAGCGGGCCATTGCGACGTGAGTGTGGGCGTTCACGAGGCCGGGCAGGATTAGGTATCCTTTCCCCCCGTAGACTTCGTCAATGGAGTATTCCCCCAGCCTATCCGCCGGTATGACATCTTTGATTACACCGGACTCAACGATAACCGCGACATCTCGAAGTGTCTGTTGGGCATCCACCACGGTACCTGTGAGCGCAATCATCGCCATCACCCTTGGATATCTGGCATGGCAATACTTAAAGGTTTTGACACATCGGCATACAATTGCCCAAAGAGTTTAAATTTTAAACAGGGAAACTAAGGCCATGCCCCCGATAATGGTGGTAAAAGCCGGCATACTGGCAATCGAGCCATGGATGAATTGACTCTTCTCGGTTAGCTTTGGCTGGATGCCCGTGTCAGGGTCTATTCCGGACCATCGCTATCGTTATAAACTCACCCTCAAAGCCTCTGGAGGTGGTAAAGGATGATCGATAAGGTTTACTGTGCCGATGTCACACCCGAGATGGAAGGTAAGCGCGTCAAGCTCGCAGGTTGGGTTTACAGGAAGAGAGAGGTTGGAAAGAAAGTTTTCATAGTCCTCCGCGACTCGAGCGGGATAGTCCAGACTATATTCAAGAAGGAGCTCAGCGAGGAAGCTTATGCCGAGGCGAAGAAGGTCGGAATCGAGTCGAGCGTCATCATCGAGGGAACCGTCAAGACAGATCCCCGCGCTCCCACGGGGGTCGAGATTCAGGCCGATAGGATAGAGGTCATCCAGAACGTGGACTTCTTCCCGATAACAAAGGATGCCAGCGAGG
>JALTCK010000044.1 GCA_027074805.1 Thermococcus sp.
GATTTTGGAGGAATACCTGTCGGTGATGATAACGCGCGACGTCGCGGAGAGGAACGGTATGAGGAATCTGGCGCTCCTCGAGGCCGTTGTAAAAGTCCTGCTCTCAAGTTACTCCAAATACACCTCCTACAGCTCGATCTACCGTTTCCTTAAATCGGAGTTCAATACCTCAAAGAGCACGGTCCTCGAGTACCTCAAGGCCTTTGAGGATGCTTTCTTCGTGAGCTTCCTTCCGAAGTACGGACGCTCCGAAAAGGAGTCCCAACGGGCACCGAGGAAGGTCTACCTGATCGACACTGGTCTGGCCCTCTTCACTAAAAAGGACGTGGCGAGGGACATGGAGAACACGGTTTTTCTTGAACTTCTGAGACGGAAGAACTATCGGAACCCGCTGATGAGTGTCCAGTATTACGGGGGCTCCGGCGAGGAAGAGGTCGACTTCGTGGTTAGCGAAAGAGGTAAGGTGATCGAGCTCATCCAGGTCACGAAAAGCCTCGAGGAAAGCAGGGAACGGGAAATCGGGGCGCTTGTTAGGGCGGCGAGGAGGCTCAAATGCAAGAACCTCACGGTGATCACGTGGGATGAGGAAGAAACCATCGAGAGGAACGGCTTTAGAATAATGGTCAAGCCCCTCTGGAAGTTCCTTCTCGGGGTTTAATTTTGCTCATCTACTCAATCAGCCCCTCAATGAGCCTTGCCTTCTCCTGCGCCTTCCGCAGGTGCTCAACGGTCACCTTGGTGTATATCTGAGTCGTCGAGAGGTTAGAGTGGCCGAGGAGCTCCTGGATGGCCCTTATGTCAACGCCGTTTTCGAGCATGTGCGTTGCGAAGCTGTGGCGAAGCATGTGAGGCGTCACCTTTACCCCAGCCTTTTCTCCGTATTTCCTCAGCAGGTACCAGACGGTCTTCGGCGAAATGCGGTCCTTCTTCTCGCGCCTCTCCTCGACCAGAAGGTACTCGCTGTCGTCGTCCCTGCCCTCGAGGTAGGAGCTAATCTCCTCGAGCAGAAAAGCCGGTATCGGGACAACGCGATCTTTGGCACCCTTGCCGCCCCTGACGAGTATCAACGACCTCTCAAAGTCGACATCATCCTTCCTCAGGTTGCAGAGCTCACTGACGCGGAGACCCGCGCCGTAAAGGAGGAGAACGATGAGCCTGTCGCGCTTTCTCGTTGGGGGGATGACTGAAAGCAGTCTCTTGACCTCGTCCTTCGTGAGGGCCTTCGGGAGGCTTTTCGGGACCTTTGGAGGCTTCAGCTTCTCCGCCTCCTCGTCGTAGCCCTCGAAACGGAAGTAAGCGCGCAGAGCCTGAACCACGAGGTTGAGGCTCTTGTTTGAGTAGCCCTCCTTTCGCAGCCTCGCAAGAAAGCGGAGGGCGGAGCGTGCGTTGAGCTTCCCGCCCCACTCAATGTAGCGTCTGACGTAGTAGGAGTACATCCTAACCGTGTTCGGGCTCTTGCCCTCGAGATCGAGATAGGTTTCGAACTCCTCGATGACTTGCTCCATCTCAGAGCCCCTGTATGAAGCCTTCAAATGTATCGGGCTTTACTTCCTTCTCTTCAGGTTCAGAGGAACTCCCTATCTCTTTAACCTCGAGCTCTCCCTCCTCGTGTTCTCCCTGAACCTCAGTTTTCACCTCTTCTTCGAGGGGGGATTCCAAGGCTTCCTCCTTTATGGAGAGACTGAGGTAGATAGTCCTTAACAGTTCATCAAGGAGGCCCTTATCCTCCGTGAACACATTGCCCTGGCCGACTATTATTTTGCCCGCCAGTCCAAGCTTCTCAACCGCAAGTGATACTATCTCCTCATCTGGGACCGGTTCGGCCGGGAAGAGCGACTTCCAGGCTTCCTCCAGGGAGTAAATGTTCTTAGCATTCTCGAGGAGAGCCTTCAACCCTTCGTTTTCTTCCACCAGCCTGTCCCTCTCGGCTTTGAGTTCCTCATAGGAAGCCTTCAGGGACTCGTATTCCTCCCTGAGGCGCTGGTATTCCTCCATCAGGTTCTCGTACCTCCCCTTGATGTCAAGGGCCTGCGTCCTCAGGCTGACGTATTCTGGGAGAATCTGGAGGCTTTTAAGGCCGGCCCTTACGAGAGTGTTCTTGAGCTCCTTCCTAACGAGCTCCACATCGACGTGCTCCAAGTCGTGGCCGAGAGGCAACTTCATCCTCTCGACCTTCCCCACCATCTCGCTGAGCTCGTTGAAGAGTCTCTCAGCAAGATCTCTACCGACCCTATCAGCGTCTGTTGCTATTATAAGCAGATCTGCCCCTGCGGCGGCACTCTTTGCAATTTCAACGTTCGTCGTCGGAATTATCGAGGATATCGTGATGTTGTACTCACTTCCAAGGGCCAGACCCTGAAGGGCTTTGCTGACAACTTCCACATCACTCGCGCCCTCAACCAAGATTCTAACATCGACTATTGCCACAAACATCACCCGTGACCTTCTCTGCATTCAGGTTTAAAACGGTTCCGAGAGCACCTTTATAAGTTAATGACCCTATACCCATTGAGATGAGTACGGACATCCCGCTCGATCTCATAGAGATAGTTCCTTACTCTACGTGCTCTGGATGTTCGCGATGCTGCTCACGTGCCCTGTTTTCGCCTACTACCTAACCCTCGCCTTTGCGAATCTCCAACACTACTCCAAGTTTGCCCAACCACTGGTTTTCTCAGATAATGGACTACCAGCACCCAGGATAATGATTCCCACGCGGAATGATTGTTTACTACATGGCCATAATCAGATCGACTACTCCACGCCGTTTAGACTTCCACCTTAAGGCTCGGCTTCTCGAGCACTATCCCACCATCCGAAAGGAGAGAGATGCTCAACGCATGGATTTCAACGCCCTCTTCTTTTGCTTCCCTTAGGAGACGCGTAATCTCAGGATCACCCTTCTCATAGGGCTTGAACTTCTCAACATCTGGCATGGCACCGATGAAGAATATCATTGTTCTCTTTCCAGCCTTTGAGAGCTCTATAAGCTCCCTTATGTGCCTCTGCCCTCTCGTCGATGGACAGTCTGGGTACATTGCATACTCTCCTTTTTTTCCACCTCTAAGAACTGCACTCTTCATCTCAGCATAGATTTCTCCATCTGGGCACTCAAAGAGGTAGTCCAGACGGGACTTTCCAACGGTTACCTCCTTCCGCTTTATTCTGCAGTCCCTCAGCCAAGGTACGAGGTTAAGCTCAAGGGCCATCTCAAAGGCCCTGGCCTGAGTTCTCGTGTCTATCACCGCACCCTTCCCATCTAGATCCTCAAAAGCCACCAGGACGAAGTCCGTCTTTCCACCGCTCTTTGGAAGGCAAAAAGCCTTTCTTCCAGCGATCATGAACTCCTCCAAGCGCCCGGTGTTAGTTATGAGGGCCTTTCTCTTCTCACCCTTTACCTCCACAATCGCTACGAAGCGGTTGAGTCTCTCAATGAAGGTGCAGGGGAGGACGTTCAACTTCAATAGTGAGGGTCTTGCCTCCATGCCATTGACTAAACCGAAAGGCGTTTTTAAGTTTGGGGTCAAGGATTAACGGTGGTTAGATGATACCCGAGGATTTCATTCGTTATGTCTTTGAGGAGCGCGTTGAGGGGATAAAAAAGCTCGCAGATGGGAAGTTCGGACCCGAAGCTTTGATAGGTTTCACGCGGCACAACGCGGCGATAATAACCTGTGGCAAAGCGGGGGCAAACGGCTCAATAAAGGGGGTGGGCTTCATACACAGGGAAGAGTTCCTCCCAGAGACCGTGGAGAAGCTGAGGAGGGAAATGCAAAGACCCTACGTCCCGAAAAGGGCCCTAGAATTCCTTCTAAACGAGATATATGTGCGCGAGAAAATAGACTTTACTAAGTTCGTTTCCCTCGAGCTTGCTAAGAAACACACATGGGAAAACATCACCTCAGGTAACAGAGAAGCCACGATACTCTTCTTCACGCCCCCGAGCACGTCTTACGAGGTGAGGTGTGAGGTGGAGGTTCACGAGGATGATGAGGTCTGGGAATACACCAATGCGGTTCACGACACCTTCCACCGTCCGAAAAAGCCACGAGACTGGAACAGAACACCGGCATATCTCTTCAAAATCAAGGAAATCTATGACAACGGCGAGAGTGCCATGGGAGTGAAGATTTACCCATAGGTCAAATTTTCATCCAGTTAGCAGATAATCCCGGTGACGGATAAAAGGATAAGTAGGTTTAGATTGTGTCCTATGAAGGAGAGAAGTACTCCCTCATGGTCAGGAGCTTCAGGATTAGGTGTCCCAACTGTCCAACTGTGGAGGAGCTGGTTTCATTTTTGGAAAAACCTTAAATATCCCTCCAGCAACCATTTAGACAGAAATCTAAACGAGGTGGTGTGGATGGTGGACTTTGAGCTGCTGAAAAAGATTATTGAGGCCCCGGGCGTTTCCGGCTATGAATTTCTAGGGGTTAGAGACATTGTTGTTGAAGCATTCAAACCCTATGTCGATGAAATAAGGGTCGACAAGCTCGGAAACGTCATTGCACACAAGGGGGGTGAGGGCCCAAAGGTTATGCTCGCTGGACATATGGATCAGATAGGCCTCATGGTTACCCACATTGAGAAAAACGGTTTTCTCCGTGTTGCACCGGTCGGCGGTGTTGATCCAAGGACTCTAATCGCACAACGCTTCAAGGTTTGGGTTGGAGCCAACGAGTATATCTACGGTGTCGGCGGAAGCGTCCCACCCCACATCCAGAAGCCGGAACAGAGAAACAAGGCCCCGACCTGGGACCAGGTCTTCATCGATATCGGTGCCGAGAGCAAGGAAGAGGCTGAGGAGATGGGCGTCAAGATAGGCACCGTTATCACGTGGGACGGCCGCCTGGAGCGCCTCGGCAAGCACAGATTTGTTAGCATTGCCCACGACGACAGGATAGCTGTCTACACCCTTGTTGAAGCCGCCAGACAGCTCGCTGAGACCGACGCCGACGTTTACTTCGTCGCCACAGTTCAGGAGGAGGTCGGCCTCCGCGGTGCCAAGGTTTCGGCCTTCGGAATCGACCCGGACTACGGCTTTGCATTGGATGTGACCATAGCGGCCGACGTTCCGGGAACACCGGAGCACAAGCAGATAAGCCAGCTTGGGAAGGGCGTTGCAATCAAGATAATGGACCGCTCCGTCATCTGTCATCCGACCATCGTTAGGTGGATGGAGGAGCTGGCCAAGAAACACGAGATACCCTACCAGTGGGACATCCTGACCGGGGGAGGAACAGACGCAGGAGCTATACATCTCAACAAGAGTGGCGTCCCAAGCGGCGGTATAAGCATTCCAGCACGCTACATTCACTCCAACACTGAGGTAGTTGACGAGCGCGACGTCGACGCAGCAGTTAAGCTCACCGTCAAGGTTCTCGAGGAGATTCCGGAGCTGGAGCTCTGATTTCCTCTTCTTCCGTTTCTTTGGTTTCCTTACTCATAAACTCATTTGTATCCCCATCAAGCCTCTTATCAACGGCTTCTGGAGTAGGGTTTATCTCCGAAGGGACGTTCTTCTCAAGCTTTCCAATTTCGTACGCCAGAAAGAGTAGAGCAATTCCAAAGGCGATCATGAAAAAAGGCCACTTACTCGGAAGGGGAAGCCCTCGATGCCAGTTGTAGAGAAGGTAGTTTTGGTATAGGAACATATAACCGAGCCAGAGTATCACTATAGCTTCCACGACGTATTCCATGATGCGCCAGTCTCTCCCCTCCATTTTCTCACCTTGGGGAAAAGTTAAAAGTGAGGTGTTAAAACTCTTTCCATGAAAGATGACAGCGATCCTTTAGAATACTTCCCCTACGAGAGTCTCAGGTCACATCAGAGGGAATTCATAGAGCTTATTAAATCGACAGTTGAAAATGGAGAAAACGCAATAATCGAAGCTCCCACAGGCTTTGGAAAGACCCCCAGCGTCCTGGCTGGTATTTTGCCCTACGCCAAAAGCATGGGCTACAAAGTCCTCTACCTGGCGAGAACCCACAAACAGATGGACAGGGTTATAGAGGAACTGAAGGCTATTAATCGAAAAAACGCTGTCTCCGGCGCTGAGATGAGAAGCAGAAAAGAATTGTGCCTCCACAACTATCTTGTCGAGTACACCACCGACGCCTACACGGCAATGGTCGTCTGCAAAAACCTTAGGAAGATGGGGAAGTGTCTCTACTTCGAGAACGAGAAAAAGAAAAAATCAGAGTTTGAGGGGGTTGTCAACTTCTTTCTTCAGGAGCCCTCGTTCCCGGCGGAGATCATAGAGTACGCGAAGACTGTGGAAATCTGCCCCTATGACATAACCCGCCAAGTAGCCTTTAAATCGGACGTTATAGTCGCGAGCTACCTCTACATGCTCAGTCCGAGCATAAGGGAAAACTTCATGACCTACCTCGACCTTGAGTATTCCGACCTTATAGTCGTCTTCGATGAAGCTCACAACCTGCCCGACCAGTCAATATCCGCCCTGAGCGATAGGCTTAGCATCCACACCGTAAACAGAGGCATCAAAGAGGCTGAAGAATACAAAGAGCACGAGATAGCCAACTTTCTGAGCGTCTTTGGGCGGGGCCTTGAAATCCTATTCCAGGAGAAGTTCAGCGACAGAGACGTCAAAGAAGTTCCCTTAATGCCCCATGATATATTCTCGCACTTGATCGACATCCTCAGAATAGATGGCCGCTACCTTCTCCGTTTCCTAAACGAGATAGTGGCAGTAGGGGATTCGATCAGGGAAGACCGAATTGAGAAGGGAAAGCCGCCACGCTCCTATATAGGACGTGTGGGAGAGTTCCTGCTTAACTGGCTGGCCACCGCAGATCGGGAGGATTATCTCTTTCTGATGAGCCGTGAACGCGGTCTGAGCCTCGAAATAGTCGCCCTCGATCCCTCTAAGGCCCTCGACTGGGTGGAAAATGTGCAGGCGGCAATTTTCATGTCGGGCACGCTGACACCCCTTGAGGCCTTCAGGGACGTCATGGGTATTAAAAACGCCCAATTAAAGAAGTTCCCGCGGATAATAAAACGTGAAAACGCCCAGGTTTTGGTAGCTAAGGACGTTTCAACGCGCGGTGACGAGCGTTCGCTGGAGCTGTATCGCAGAATGGTCGATTACATAGTTGAGGCAGTAAATCTAATTCCGAAGAATGTCGGTGTTTTCACTGCTTCCTATGAAGTTCTCCAAGGTTTACTCTCGGCCAACCTACAGGTTCGCCTGGAAGAGACTGGAAAAGCCGTCTTTGTTGAGAAGCAGGGCGCTAGCTCGACAGAAAATGATGCCCTTGTGAGGGCATTCAAGGCCCACGCGAAGGGCAATGGTGCGGTTTTGCTCGGTGTGATGGGTGGCAGGAACAGCGAGGGACAAGATTATTCTGGAGATGAGATGAACGGTGTGGTGCTTGTCGGAATACCTTATGCAAGACCAACGCCACGGGTTCAGGCTCAAATAAGGTATTTTGAGCGAAAATTCCCAGGAAAAGGGAGGTACTATGGTTATTTCCTCCCAGCTCACAGAAAACTCGTCCAGGCCGCAGGAAGGGTTCACCGATCGGCCGAAGAAAAGGGGAGCATAATAGTCCTCGACTATCGCCTGCTCTGGAGCACTATAAAGAAGGATCTTCCCGACTGGATGAAGGAATCCATGAGAGCCGTGAACCTCGAGAGAATGAGACTATACTTAAGAAAGTTCTGGAGGGTTAGAAGGGACAGCAACTTAAGCGAAAAAAGCAAAGCTTAAATAACAAGGGCCCATGAAGCATGGGTGTCTCTAATTTTCTCCAGTAAAGGGGCCGATAGGTAAGTATTCGACCGTGCTACGAGTTTTACGGATAATCTTGGCCGTAACCGACCCGTCACAAGAGGATTTTGGAGAACGAAAAGTGAGATGACAAAAATTGGCTAAGATGCTCCCTTCAAGAAGGAGTAACAGCTTTGATCAAACTTTCCCAGCAACCTCTTCATGGCAAAGCCTGATCAAGGAAATTTTCTGGTGAAAGTTCCATCAAAGTTTGTTGCTGTCTAATGGCGTGCTTCAGGTAGTTTGCATATCCCTCTCTTGGGGTTCCTAGAGCCAGATTTTATTTAAAAGTCTCAACTAAAAGATTTACGCCTCACCGTCTTGTAGGTACACTTTCAGAATTAATCCCGTGTCTGGGGTTCACCAAAATGGGACTTCCGTGTTAGAAGGCCCCGAGAAGGCAGAGACTCCAGACCCTGAGATCTAAAAACAGTCCCTAGTTTCTCGCCAAGATCCTTAGAAGCAGTGGCTCCCAAGGTACTAAAAACACCACCATTTGTTAGAAAGGTTACTATGGTGGGCCCGGGGGGCTTTGAACCCCCGACCACGCGGTTATGAGCCGCGCGCTCTGACCAGGCTGAGCTACGGGCCCTCTAACTGGCGCCGCCGCCCGGACTCGAACCGGGGACCGCCGGATTAACAGTCCGGCGCTCTACCAACTAAGCTACGGCGGCACGACCCAATGTAGGGAATACTGGGTGCATTTATAAAGATTACGGTGATGCTTTTCAATTTCTTAGGAGAAAGGTTTAGAGCGTGTTTTGGTTCCGATGAGGTTATTGATTCCTGCGAAAACTTTATATTCTCACTCTCGGTCTTTACACCGTGCCCCGGTAGCCTAGCCTGGCGGGGCGGCGGACTTGTAATCCGCCGGTCGCGGGTTCAAATCCCGCCCGG
>JALTCK010000045.1 GCA_027074805.1 Thermococcus sp.
CCTGAAGGTCCCGACCTCATCGAGCGAGCGAACGCCATCTATAACCACGAGCGGGTTCGATTTCAAAAGTTCCCTCACCCTCTCAACGGCGAGCTTTGCAACGGCGTTCTGGCCGAGCTCCTGGCGGAGCCTTATACTGACCTTGGCCACGTTCTCCTTCGTCAGCTCCAGACCCCTCTTAACGGTCTCCTCCCTGACGAGATCACCCATAGAAACGCTTGGAAATCCTCTTCTCTCGAACTCCTTCACGATTTTGCTCTTCCCAGAGCCGGGCATTCCCGTTACGATGACTATCATTGTGCCCACCCCGAGTAGGGACCGGGGCTCTTAAAAACCTTAGGGTGTTAGGGGGGCAAAATTTTTTAAGGTTCGCCTACCAAACTTTGAGGGTGAGAACCATGAACGCCACGTGGTTCGTAATAGGACTCATCGTTACTTTCCTGGTTAACGTGCCCTTCGGATTCTGGAGAACACATGCCAAGAGGACCGGCAACAAAGTCGAGTGGGCATTAGCCGTTCACCTTCCCGTTCCCCTCGTGGTGGTCATGCGATACCTCTCGGGGCTCCGCTGGACTTCGAGCGACGTTCCCTTCATACTCGTCTTCGTCCTGGGTTATTTCCTTGGGCAGAGGACCGGAGGGAAGCTCTACGTCAGGGCACACGAGCGCGGCCTTAACCCCGGCAGGAGCATAGCGGTGCTGTGGAGGAACGTCGAGGGCGAGGCAGTGTAGTCACTTGAAGAAATCGTCTAAAGTCCCCCTCTTGCCCTTCTTTTCCATTTTCTGAACACCTTTGACCTCGCCGGGCATCTCGACGCCGAAGTACTTGAAGAGCCCCTCGATGACTTTGCTTCCAATTCCCTCCACCCTCATCAGCTCGCCCACCTTCGCCCTCATTATGTCCTCCTGAGTCCTGAAGCCCGCGTTGTAGAGCGCTCTCGCCCTCTTTCTACCGATGTTCGGCAGTTTAACCAGCTCGAGGAGCTCTTCCCTGACGCCGTGCTTCAGTCTTAGATGCAGGTCTCTCAGGTAGTTCAGGACTTCTTCCTTCGGCTCGAAGAGCTTGTAGAGCTCTATCAGCGAATACATCAGCCAGTCCGCGAGCTCGAGGATTCTGTAAAGGTCGCCAGGGTCTATGCCATAGGTTTCGTAAATTCGCGCCTCGGGCACCTCGTTTATCCAGTCAATGAGAACCTTGGCCGTTTTTATCTGGCTCAGGAAGCTCTGGAAGCGGTACTCCTCGTAGTAGGGGATGTTGGTGTAGAGCTTTTCCTCCATCTCATAGGCGAAGTCCAGGTAGTCCTCGAGCTCCCTCCTGCGGGCGTTTAGAACCGCCATGTCCGGCGTTGATGCTATCAGCTGGAAGATTCCAAGGGGGTTAGGGTTCCTCTCCAGTGCCGGAAAGGCGTCCTTGAACTTCTTGGCCGTCATGGGGTCTATGTAAAGGTGGGAGGTTCTCTTTCCAAAGGGCAGGGGGATGAACTCGTCCTCGGTTGAGAGGTCTATGAACTCGTTCTCGATGAGGAAGTAGACGATCTCCTTGGCCTTCCGCTCTATCGAGGCGGTGTCCTCCCTCTGGTGAAAGTAGAAGGTCTTTTCCAGGAACTTGAAGAGTTCCGGAAAAGTTCTTATTCCAAAGTTCGTTATGAGCGCGAGCATCTGACTCCTGAAGGCCTGCTCGTTTGCCAGCATTGAGAACAGCTTCTCGGGCTTCCCGTGAACGTAGCGCTCTATGATCTTCTCCGGGTCCTCCGTTCGGGCAACGATTATGGCTTCGCCGACTTTGTCATACTTCGGCCTTCCCGCTCTGCCCATCATCTGCTGGATTTCGAGGACCGGGATGTCGGTCCATCCGAAGTTGGAGTAGCGCTTTGTGTCGCGGATTATAACGCGGAAGGCGGGGAGGTTTATTCCGGCGGAAAGGGTCGGCGTCGCCGTTATCACCTTGACCAGCCCCTCCCGGAAGGCGTCCTCTATCAGCGTCCTCTCGACCCTGCTCAGACCCGCGTGGTGGAAGGCGACGCCGCCCTTCAGGGCCCTCTTCAGCTTTTCCGTTGTCGGATTGTCCTCTATCTGGGAAATCAGCTCCTCCAGTTGCCTCGTCTCGGGCTTGGTGAGGAGCTTTGCTATTTTTGAGGAAAGTGATATCGCTTCCTTCTCCGCTGAACGCCTCGTGTTGACGAAAACCAAAGCCTGCTTGCCCCTCTTAACGGCATCAATTGCTAAGCTTTCCCAGTTTGCGGGATACTTGTCTACCATCCCGTCCTCCCAGAAGAGCTCGCCGTGGGAGAAGACGCCCTTTCTAAGCTCAACAGGCCGCCAGTCGCTCACTATTAGCTCCGCGTCAAGCCACTCCGCCAGCTCTTCAGCGTTTCCAACCGTCGCGCTTAACGCTAAAATCTGCGCTCTCCCGAGGAGGTGGCTGAGTATCATCTCAAGGGTAGCACCTCGGTCGTAGGAGCCGATTAGGTGGACCTCATCCGCGACGACGAGCTTGACGTCCCTTATCCACCCGGAGCCGTGCCTCAGGAGGGAGTCGAACTTCTCTGCCGTTGCCACTATGATGTCATACCTCCCGAGCCACTCATCCGTTGAGTCGTAGTCGCCTGTCGTTGCCGCGACCCTTATTCCAAGGCTCTCCCATTCCCTGAACTCGCGGTACTTCTCCTCGGCGAGGGCCTTCAGGGGAACCAAATAGACAGCTTTGCCGCCCTCCCTCAAAAGCTTGTTAACCATGACTATCTCGCTCACCAGCGTCTTCCCGCTCGCGGTTGGAATGGCCAGGACGAGGTTTTTGCCCTCCAGAACGCCGCTTTTGAGGGCTTCAGCCTGGGGTGGATAAAGCTCCTCTATGCCCCTCTCGCGGATGATCCTCTTTATTCTCTCGTCCACCGGAAGCTCATCGACCTTCATATCCCTCACATCCCACCCAATTGGGGGCGGCGGTTTTATATGCTTATCCCAGGGGGGCTACGAAAAGCTTAAATGACATGGAGGGCTAAATAGGGGTGTAAAGGATTTCAGCGGTGGTGAACATGGTCAGGTCGTATGTTTTGTTAACTGTTGAGATTGGCAAGGTTGAGAGCGTTATAGAGGCGCTCAAGCAGATCCCAGGTGTAACAAAGGCCGACGCCGTTACAGGACCCTACGACGCCATAGTCCACATAGAAGCCGGAGACCTCGGGGAACTGACGAGAAAGATACTCCACGACA
This sequence comes from Thermococcus sp., assembly GCA_027074805.1. Classification (GTDB taxonomy): domain Archaea; phylum Methanobacteriota_B; class Thermococci; order Thermococcales; family Thermococcaceae; genus Thermococcus. Next base: position 3,213 of record JALTCK010000045.1, read on the forward strand.
TCCACAACATCGACGGAGTTATAGACACCACAACGGCCATAGTCGTTGAAATGGAAGAAGAGTGAGCTACCTCTTTTTCCTCTTAGACTTGCGCTTTTTGGATTTGGACTGCTTAGCTCTGGTTTTCCTGATTTCTCGTATCTTCTGGGAGATCAGCCTGAGGCTCTTGGTCTTCCCGTGGGGGCTCTCTATCCTGGCCATCCCCCTCAACCTGTACCCCTCTTCAAGGGCACTGAGGCGCGGGTTCATCTTCTCATCCTCAATTTCTACCACCTTCATGCCAATGGATTCGGCAGCCTCGATTATCTCATGGATCGAGGGTTTCTCCACTGCAAGATCCCTTCTTATGACCCTGCCGTACTTCCGCGGCAATCTTGCGTCAATCTCAGAGGGCCACACAATGAACTTCCCCATTAGACCACCTGAAAAGTTTAAAAGAAAGACGTTTAAAAACCCTTTTGGTGGGCCTGATGGTGATGTCATCACTCGAGGAATACCTTTTAGGTGAGGTTGAGAGGGGGGAGATAATTCTCGTTGAATATTCTCCGCGGGTTCCCCTTGAGGAGTTTGCATGGGAAATCCTTGCCCCATCCCTCGCCGAGAGGGGGGAGGTTGTCGTCGTGGACTTCCTTGGTGTCGGAAGCATTCTCTTCAGAAACTACGAGAGAAAGACCCCAGGAAAGGAGTATAGAAGACTTCTAGAGCTTATGAAAAAACTGAAAGTCGTCCAAATCGGACCAAGCATTTCTAACTACGGTGAAGTCATAGAGAGCCTCGTTCCAAGCGAGGATTCCAAGAGCTTCCTTAAAAACTACCATACGCTCATTAACAGGATTGCAAAGCTGCCCAGCAAACCAGACTACATGCTCGTATTTGGCTTCGCTGAGCATCTCTACTTTGGGGGAGATGTGGTACTGAAGAACCTTCTAACCGCATTGGCAACGATACCCATAGAGGACTGGATAGTGGTGGCCTTCATCAACTTTGAGGTTCTAAAACCAGAGCAGGTTGCAATTCTGGAGGGGGTATCTTCGGCGGCCTTCCGCCTAACGAAGGAGGGTATTGAAATCAGGAAGGTGAAGGGACGTGGAGAAGGGGAGTAATGTTCTCTTGATAGACAGAAGAGGAAAGAAGTACCTCGTAACAGTCGAGGAGAGAGAGTTTCATACTGATCTTGGGATAGTGAACCTCAGCGAGCTCCTTGAGAAGGAGTATGGGGAAACGATAACCTCTCATAAGGGAGAGGAGTTCAGGATCCTACGTCCTAGCATCAGAGACTACATAGAGAAAATGAAACGCGGACCCCAGATAGTCCACCCCAAAGACGCTGGGATAATAATAACCTACGCTGGCATATCTCCAGGCGATTTTGTTGTAGAAGCTGGCGTCGGAAGCGGGGCACTCACAATATACCTCGCTAATGCCGTTGGACCGAATGGACAGGTGGTAAGCTACGAGATCAGGGAAGACTTCGCAAGGATAGCCGATAGGAATATCCGCGGGATAGGCTTTGAGGATAGGGTTACAATAAAGCTCAAGGACATCTATGATGGTATAGACGAGAGGAACATTGACCATATCGTTCTAGATCTTCCGCAACCAGAAAGAGTTCTACCGCACGCCATAGATGCCCTGAAATCCGGTGGCTTCTTCGTTGCCTACACACCCTGTGCAAACCAGGCCCACAGGTTTTACAAGGCCCTTGAAGAGTACAAACAGTACTTCTACCGGCCCCAGACCGTTGATGTTCTCGTCATAGAACATGAAATAAAACGGGAGTGCTTCAGACCGAAAACCATGAATATACTTCATACTGGTTATATAACCTTCCTTAGGAAGCTGTAGTCCCTTCTCCAGCATTTTCTTCGAAGTTTATGTATGCGAGTGTCCCAAAGAGTAGAACCCCAATCACAGCCTGTAATATAGGGTTTCCCGGTATACTCACCCACCTCGAAAGCGCGCTATACATCATGGGCCAGAAAAGGAAAATCGCCGTTAGGATCACCGACACGGTGTATATAACCTTCTTCATGCCCCTCACCCTGTATCCCTTTTTTGTGAACGTTTTTTAAGATTTCCTTAGAGACCTCGAGGATTATTTAAGGCCTTAAACCTTTAGTTGACAACATCTTTATAAATACCCAATGTTGTAAACCCAATTAGATGTTCAAATCTGATCGCATGTGCGGAGGTGTTCATATGTACAAGATCCTCGAAAAGAAAGAAATAGCAATGAGAAACGTCTGGTACAAGATCCAAGCTCCCCATGTGGCGGGGAAGGTCAAACCCGGTCAGTTCGTTATTGTAAGGGCGTTCTCAAACGGTGAAAGAATCCCCCTCACCCCTGTAATGTGGGATGCCGAGGAGGGATGGATCGTTCTCATCACATTCATTCGCGGAAAAACCACCATGAAAATGGCAGCAGAACTTAAGGAAGGGGACTACATCCTTAACGTTGCAGGCCCGCTCGGAAACCCGGCGGAAATGAAAAAGTTTGGCAAGATACTCGCTATTGGTGCCTATACCGGAATTGTAGAAACATTCCCAATAGCCAAGGCTTGGCACGAGATTGGAAACTATGTCACAACGCTCCACGTGACTTTTGAACCAATGGTCGTCCTCAAAGAAGAATTAGAGAGAGCCGTTGACAGCCATATAGTCGAAACTGTCCCCATAGACCCCAACCTCGACTTCCCGACGAACATGAAGAACGTTACAAAGAGGCTCACAGAGACCGTGAGAGAAATGCTGGAAAAGGAAGATTACGATCTCGTCTTCATGGTCGGTCCAGCAGGTGACCAGAGGGCCGTCTTCAACGTCGTCAAGGAGTTTGGCATTCCGATGAAAGCCGATCTGCACCCAATAATGGTAGACGGAACTGGGATGTGCGGTTCCTGCCGTGTAACCGTTGGAGGCGAGGTAAAGTTCGCCTGCATAGACGGTCCCGAGTTCGACGCCTACCAGGTTGACTGGGACGTCCTTATAGCGAGGAGTGGCTACTACACTGACATGGAACAGAGGGCAATGCAAGAATACATGAAAGCCATCCAGGGAGGAGGTGAATGAAATGGTCAGGAAGAGGAGAATTATCAAGGAACGCGTCCCAACGCCTGAGAGGCCGGCAGAGGAGAGAATTCACGACTTCAAAGAGGTCAACCTCGGTTATACCTTTGGGCTGGCCGTTAAGGAGGCTGAGCGCTGTTTACAGTGCCCCTATAACTACGCCCCCTGTATTAAGGGCTGTCCCGTTCATATAGACATTCCGGGCTTCATAAGCAAACTCGTCCAGTACCGCGACGATCCTGACAAAGCCGTGAAGGAAGCTTTAAACGTCATCTGGGCCTGCAACTCCTTACCGGCCACCACTGGAAGGGTCTGCCCGCAGGAGGATCAGTGTGAGATGAACTGTGTCATGGGCAAGGTCGGTGATAAAATAAACATAGGCAAGCTCGAGCGCTTTGTTGCGGACTACGCGCGCGAGAAGGGCATAGACGAGGAGCTCCTCTTCGAGATAATCCCTAAGATAGAAAAAACGGGGCAGAGGGTTGCAATTATAGGCGCCGGGCCGGCAGGACTTACTGCAGCAGGAGAGCTGGCAAAGCTTGGTTACGATGTCACCATCTACGAGGCCCTCCACGAGCCCGGAGGAGTTTTGATGTATGGTATTCCGGAGTTCAGGCTGCCCAAGAGTATCGTTGAGAAGGAGATCGACAAGCTCAGGAAGCTCGGCGTTAAAATACTCACAGACCACATCGTCGGAAAGACCGTTACAATGGACGAGCTCCTACAGAACTACGACGCTGTGTTCATAGGCTCGGGTGCAGGGACACCCCGGCTTATCAACGCACCAGGTATAAACCTCAACGGCATTTACACAGCAAACGAGTTCTTAACTAGAGTGAATCTTATGAAGGCATACCTGTTCCCGGAGTATGACACTCCTGTCAAGGTAGGAAAGAAGGTCATAGTTATCGGTGCCGGAAACACTGGAATGGACGCGGCCAGGAGCGCGAGGCGCTTCGGTGCCGAGGTGACGATAGCCTACCGCCGCGGCGAAGAAGACGTGAGCGCGAGGATAGAAGAGGTTGAACACGCCAAAGAAGAGGGTATAAAGTTCGCCTACTTCTTAAACCCCGTTGAATTCATAGGCGACGAGAACGGCAAGGTCAAGGCCGTCAAGTTCGAGAAGATGAAGGCCCTCGACGAGAGGGACAGCAGGGGCAAGAGGAAGATAGTCGGAACCGGTGAGTACGTCACCCTAGAGGCCGAAACTGTCATAATAGCCATTGGAAAACACCCGAACAGGCTCATCATCAACACACCGGGCCTTGAGGTGGACAAGCGCGGGAAGATAATCGTTGATGAAAACCTCATGACGAGCATCCCTGGTGTTTTCGCCGGCGGAGACGCGATAAGGGGCGAAGCAACCGTCATCCTCGCCATGGGTGACGGAAGGCGCGCAGCGAAGGCCATCCACGAGTACCTCACGAAGAAGAGGGAAGGACAGAAGGCGAACGCCTAAGTTTAGCCCTTTTTCTTTCCTTACTTGAAGCACGCCTCCAGTATCGGGTCGGGAATCACGTAGTAAACGTTCCTCCCCTCGATCCTTTTCTCAAGGAAAGAGGAATCAACCAGTCCCTTAAGGAGCCTCGCTAGCACGCTGTCGGCTATGCTCTTGCCCTCCTTTCTTTCTAAGTGCTCCTTTATCTCCTCCCACGTCCGTTTTCCACTCGCTATAGCCCGCATTATCTCGACGTACCGATCCCTCGCCGCCGACCTTTTCATCAGGAAGTTCTCGAACTCGCTCATCGCGAGCGCCTTTGCCTCCTCGAAGACTTCATCTATGAGCCCCTGGGATATGCCCTTCTCCATCACCTTCCTCCCGAAGAGGACGAGCCAGCCGACTATACCGTCAAGCCTCTCAACGGCGTCTTCGATGAGCTTTTCCGGTGGGCTTATATCCACCTGCTCGAACCCCTTCAACAGGAAGTCCATGCTCTGCTCCGGGGTAAAACGGGACAGGCTCACCTCGTGGAAGTACCGTCCGTAGAGCGGCGCTTTGGGGTCATCGACCCCGAGGTAGTCGTGGAGCAGGCCCACTTCAGAACCCGGCATGACAATTCTCAGCTCAGAGTAGTCGTAGAGGTGTGCTATCAAACCCGCGAACTCACTGCCAACAGGCCCTCTGAGATACTGAACCTCATCGAAGGCCAGAACGACGTTGTATTTCTCCAGTTCCCTAAAGAGGGCTATTAGGTCGGTCTTCTCCTCTTTCCAGGAGAAGCTCACACCAAAGCCGAGAAGCCGGAGGCCGGAGATGTTTTTGAGGTTCCCTTTGACCTCTTCCCAGATTCCACGGTTCTCGCGGAAGAACGTGTTGACGGCGCTCTCTATCCTCTTGTAGACGTCCATGCGGGAGTTCGGGTTCACGCCCCTAAAGTCCACGAGGATGTAGGGGAGGTCAAGCTCGTTGAGGCCAACGAGGAGGAGGGAGGTCTTTCCAAGCCTTCTTATGCCGGTGATGACCGTAAGCGGGTTGTTGGACTTCAGGGAGTTCTCAAACTCTCTCAGTTCACCTTCCCTGTCGTACAAATCCTCCCGCCTTCTCTTCGGGCGGGTGTCGAAGTACACAACTACCACCCCAGTAGTTAACTACTGGGGCAGAAGTTATAAGGGTTTCCACGTAAATAACCCACGGCGATGACGAGCCCTGGAGTGGCTGACCCGTGATGACGGGCATACTGGCCGAGCCGCTAGGCTTTTAACTCCCTTTTGGCGAGGATGAAAACGAGCGATGACGAGCTCTAGGGTATCTGAACCGCGCGGGCGGAAGTGATGATAGAATAGAGCTGAGCTCACTCTTTTCCAGAAACCCAGTGGGAATGAATGGAATGAAAAGAGAGCCAGAATCAGAGGCTCTTGAGGTACTCAGCGTAGGCTTCCGCATCCATGAGCTCCTTGAGCTCCTCGTCGAGGTTGCTCGGCTTGAGCTTGGCTATCCAGTTCTCGTAGGAGTCCTCGTTGAGAAGCTCCGGGCTGTCCTCAAGTTCTTCGTTGACCTCGACGACCTCCCCGCTGACCGGGGCGTAGACCTCGCTGACGGCCTTGACGCTCTCCAGCTCGCAGAGGACGTCGCCCTTGCTGAACTCGGTTCCGACCTCGGGGAGCTCGACGTACGCTAAATCACCCAGCTCCTTCTGGGCGTAGTCGCTTATTCCGACGAGAACCGTCCCGTCCTCAAGGACCTGGGCCCACTCGTGGTCCTTCGTGTAGTAAAGGCCCTCCTTAACCTTGTATTCGCCGACTTCAATCATGAACATCACCGATTCTCGTAGGAAGCGCAGGAATTTAAACCTTTCCATGAGCGCGGGGGTTTGAGCCTATCTCCCAGGGAATGGACATAAAATTCCAAGATTTTCGAGGAAATCTTGAAAGAATTTCACAGAAATCGGCGATTAGTTGTCCTTTGCAAAAGTGTTATAACCCTCTGCACCTTAAAATACCACATGAGCCGCGTCCCATTCTACCTAAAAGAAAGGCTCGAGGCCCTCAATGAGAAGGTTCTCAGGGAGAGGCTTGAGGCCTCTAACCTGCCCTCTTGGGAGAGGGTGATTTTCACATGGGTTACGCTCATGGTTTTCTGGATCGTAATATCGACGAACGCAACCCCTGAGAACCTCAGCCTGGGCGCTGCAGTAACACTCCTGATTGCTCTCTTTATGAGAGACCTCCTGACGAAAGACATGAGGCGGAGCGGGCACGTGGTTGAGAAAATCCTATACTTCTCGCTGATATACCTCCCGCAGTACCTCGTGATAATGGCCTTCCGCCTGCTTGAGAGCAACCTGAAGGTGGCCAAGAACGTTATCTTCATGGACATCAACCCCGGGATAGTCAAGATAAAGACCGACCTGCACTCCGACACGGGGATAACAATTCTCGCCAACTCAATAACTCTCACGCCGGGAACTCTGACACTAGACGTCAAGAAGAAGCTCGGGGAAACTTATCTCTACGTCCACTGGATAGACCTCGAAACGCTCAACCGCGAGAAGGCAGGCGAAAAGATAAAGGGGGACATTGAGGAATGGCTCAAGAAAGTCTTCTGGTGAGTGCATTCTACCTCCTCGTCTTCACCGCGGTACTGGTAACCTACCGCGTCCTTAGGGGACCGACCCTCCCGGACAGGGTGGTGGGCCTCAACACGATAACGACGAAGGTCGTCGTGATAATAGCCATCGTCTCGGTGATGAGGGGAGAGTACTACCTGATAGACCTGGGCATAGTGCTCCTCATGGTGAACTCCGTGGGAGGGCTGCTACTGGCGAAGTACATGGAGAGGGGGAGTCGGAGTGCGACCTGAGGTCTTGCTTTTACTCTTCGGAGAGAGCATCATGCTCTTCGGAGCATTGGGAATACTCCGTTTCCCCGATGTGTACACGAGACTCCAAGCCGCGAGCAAGTGCGACACCGGCGGTGCAATGAGCATAATCCTCTACCTCGTCATAACCATGGACGCCCCGGCCTTGGTGAGGGCCAAGTTCCTGGTTCTGGCCTTCCTGATAGCGATGATGAACCCAATGGTGAGCCACGCCCTCGCGAGGGCTGCCTACAGGTACGGGGTGGTTCCGAAAGTGGTGGTGGACATGTATGCTTGGGACAATCCTTGACGTGATTTTCATCGCGATGACGCTCCTGGCACTGGCGGTGGTCGAGGAGGAAAACCTGGTCAGCGCCCTCGTCAAGTACTCTCTGCTCAGCCTGCTCTTCATTTTAGCACTCTTCGAGCTGAACGCCCCCGATGTTGCCCTCTCGGCCATAGTGGTCGGCGCCGTCGTCATAGGAATCTTCGTGTTCACCATCGAGGAGGTGTCGAGGTGAGGACGACCGCGGTTCTGCTCACAGCCGCCCTCGGCTTCCTGCTCCTCTCCCTGACCTACTCGCCCCCCTACGGGGGGAGCTACACCTACTACGTCTCCCACTGGGGGGAGATGGGCGTCCCCAACCTCGTCTCAGCCATACTCGCCGGCTGGAGGGCCTACGACAGCCTCGGCGAGGCGAGCCTCCTCTTCACGGCGGTCATCGGCTTCTACATCCTCCTGGGAGGGAAGAAGAAGTGAAAATGAGCACAGTCGTGAGGACGACGACAAAGATGGTGAGTCCCTTCCTCGTCACCTACGCCGCCTACCTGATGCTCTACGGCCACCTGAGCCCCGGCGGTGGCTTCCAGGGGGGAGTTATCCTGGCGGTGGCGGTTATACTGCTCATCACCTCCCACGGGTACGCAAAAGTCAGGAGGAGGTTCCACTTCAACTGGGCGAGCCTGATAGAGAGCTCCGCGGGTGCGCTGCTGGTGCTCCTCGGCCTGGCGGGGGTGGCCTTCGGGGCCTTCTACGCGAACTTCCTCCCGACCGAGGGCGGCATAGTGCTACCGTTCAACGTCATAGTCGGCCTCGAGGTCGGCGCCGCCTTCACCTTCGTGTTCTACATACTGCTGAGGTGGGTTGAGAGTGATTAGTCCGGAGCAGGCTGGGATAGCCATAATGCTCGTCGGGATATACGGCCTGATGGCCAAGAGGGAGCCGGTAAAGCTAGTCCTCTCGGTAAACGTGGTCTCCCTCGGGCTGGTGCTGTTCTTCGTCGGGCTGGCCTACTCCCCCGGGAAGGACGTCCCGATAATGCCCACAGACCCCGTAGACCCCCTCCCGGCGACGCTCATGCTCACCACGCTCGTCGTCGATGTGGCCATAACGTCGCTGGCGCTCGCCATAATAATCCGAATGAGGGGTGATGGTGAGTGATACCCCTGATGGCGGCCCTCCCGATACTCTTCGCCTTCCTGATCGTGCTCCTGGACGTCCTCCGCCTGAGGGGACTGGCAGTCAGGGCGGTCTTCCTGCTGGGGGCCGTCATTCCGATCCCCGTGGTGTGGTTATCCAACGAGGGCAGCGAGGTGGTCGGTGGCTGGGCGAGAAAAGCTGGGATAGAGGTCGCACTGACGGAAACGAACGTCCCCTTCCTCATGGGTGAGCTCGTCCTCTTCGCCTTCGTGGCGGTTTACTCCCTGAGCTACTTCGACCCCCGCGACAAGAAGACGCCCAAGGTCCTTGCCCTTCTCCTCCTGACCCACGCGGGTCTCCTCGGGGCCTTCATAGCGCGGGACCTCTTCAACTTCTACGTCTATATGGAGATAGCCTCCGTCTCAGCCTTCGCGCTGGTGGCGTTTTCCGGGGACAAGGGCGCAAAGGGGGCCGCTTTCAAGTACCTCATCCTCTCACTGCTGGCCTCTTACCTGTTCGTGTTCTCAATCGGCCTGGTGTACATGGAGACCGGCTACCTGAACGCTGACCTCGTCTCGGAAACGGCCGCCCCCTCGAGGGAGCTGTATGCTGCAATCGCCATAGCGGCCGCGTCCCTCCTCCTGAAGGCGGGCATCTTCCCCCTCCACGGCTGGCTCCCGGATGCACACTCCCGTGCACCTACACCGGTAAGCGCCCTCCTGAGCGGCGCGGTCGTCAAGGCGCCGGCCTACGGAATGCTCCTGCTGTTCTCCTCCCTTCCAGTAGGCTTGACGCTCCGGACGGTGCTGATGGGCACGGCGATTGTGTCGATTTTCTTCGGGATAGGGAGAATGCTCATCGCGAACGATGCAAAGCGTTTCTTGGCGTACTCAACAGTCTCTCAGATGGGCTACGTGCTCCTTGGAATAGCGAGCCTCAACTTCGTCGGCGCGGCCTACTACGCGATGGCCCACTCCATCTTCAAGGGCGGCCTCTTCCTCGCGGTGGGTTCAATCTCGACCAAGAGCAGGAAGCTGGGGGAGTTCGGATACAGAAACGCGCCGGTGATAGCGGTTTCCATTCTCATGCTCAGCCTCGCCATAGGCGGCGTCTCGCCCTTCATCGGGGCCTACGCGAAGGGCCTCATCTCCTCGGAACTGGGGGGATGGTGGAAGCTCGCAGTCTACCTAAGCACCATCGGGACTCTGACGTCCTTCACGAAGCTCAACTACCACCTCATGAGGAGGCTGAGCCCGTCATCAAAGGGGGCGTGGAAGCTCTCATCCTTCGGCCTGGCCCTCGCGGCACTCCTCGCTGGGGTCCTCCTCGGCGCGGGGATTAACCCGAAGGACGCGCTCGGCATCGCCATCGCCCTTGGACTCTTCGCCGCGCTGAAGGCCTCGGGGGTGCTGGGGAGGAGCCACCCGGCACCATCCCGGGACGTTGGCAGGGAGGTGAACCTGATGGCCATGACCCTCGTCGCGGCCATCGTCCTCCTCATGCTCCTCGGGTGGTTCACTCCAGCGGGCGGGAGGTGACCTCCTTCACCTCCGGGAGGGCCTTCAGCTCATCCATGAGCCCGTCCATGGTGCCGTTCATGCCCCCCACATCTATCACGGCCACTATGCCGGCCAGCCCTATCGAGGACAGCTCCTCGGACTCGCTGAAGAGTATGTTGGCCCCGTGCTTCCCTATGAGCCCGCTTATCCCTGCCAGAACGCCGGGTTTGTCCTCAACGACAAGCTCGACCTCGACGAGCTTCTTCCCTGGCAGCGCAACGCGCTCGACGTGGAGTTCCTTGAGGTCGGTGTCTATCTCGATCAGAAAGTAGGCCCCCTCGACGAGCCCGAGGTCGTAGGCGTAGTCGAGCGGCACCTCTATCTTCCCACTCTCCTTTATCCGGACTATCTCGTAGTGCCTCATGTTCAAGGGTTCCCCCGAGACAATAAAAGCATTTTTAAAATGTGGGACATTATCTGGATTCATGCAAATCATAGGCTACGTCTTCATAATCATAGCCTTCGCAAGGCTACTCGCTGAGGGATTCGAGAGACTGGGTTATCCAGGATTCCTAGGAGAAATCACGGCTGGGATGGTATTGAGCGCCATCCTAGTTAACATGCCTAGGGACCAGATGGAGCTACTTGCCGAACTGGGCCTGTTCTTTCTGATGATCTCAGCAGGGTTAGAGGTGACGCCTGAGGAGCTGCATTACGCCGGAAGGCTGACCCTCCCACTCTATGTCATTACATACGCCGTTATGTTCCTTGTCACACTTCCATTCACAGGCTGGACTGTAAGCTCAGACAACATTATCTCGGCCGCGATACTCTCAATAGCCTCGGCCCCCATAGTGCTTCGCCTCAAGAGGTTCTTTGGAGATGAGTTCCTCCACGTTGCCCTGTCTTACGCAGTGATAAGTGAAATCTTCGGTCTGTTCATAGTCTACATGGTAATACGCTTCCACGAGAGTCCTGGCGAGTACAGGCCCATAATGTCAAGCATATTAAAGGATCTCGCCTTTGTAGGTGTCCTCCTATATGCTAACTACCTTATCGGCATAAAACAGAAGGTAAAGATCATTCGATTTCTCCGCAGACTCAGAAGCGATGAAGCCGTTTTTGGTCTTTTCATGGTATTCTCCACATCGTTAGCATTTATCAGCGAGGAGATAGGGATGCACTTCAGCATCGGCGGTTTTCTGGCAGGTTTAATGATGCACAGCGACCTTATCGGAACCAAACAGTACGACAGGCTGACCACGATACTCAGCGGTGTCACCTACGGAATCTTCGCCCCCATATTCTTCGCTTGGCGCGGGCTGAACTTTGAAACGGAACTTTCCTTCGTTGTTGTAGAATTCTTTGTGACAATATACGTGGTAAGGCTACTCCTCTCAACCTTGATCGTGAGAAAGGTTGATATCCCCACCAGCATCGTCCGTGGAGCGGGTATAGCTAGTTTTGGTGTCCTCGGCCTTCTAATAGGTGAAATTGGCTTTGTCTCAGGGGTCCTCAGTGAGCACATGTATGCTATGTCCTCCCTCGCAAGCGTGCTTGGAATATTCACTTCGGCCACTCTAGGAAGGGTTGTGAATCACTACAAAGCAGGGAAGCCAAGCAGCAGCATCTAATTCCCACATCTCCCCTAGCAATACGCTTGGACGGTGAATCTCCTCCATTAGACTTTCTTTCAGATGTAGCGAAACTTTTTTAAGCCGCCCACAAATTAGCGAGTAAACGAACCGTTGCTTTCAATTATAATCGGCTGTTAAGTGAGAGAAGAAAGGAGGAATTTAGGATGAGCTGGACTACCCCCAAGAGGGCTTTCATAGGCGCTGCTGCCGCCGAGGGCGGCACCAAGCTCAACGCATTTGACAACGCCCTGCTCAAGTTGGGCATAGGTAACGTCAACCTCGTTAAGCTCAGTAGTGTTATCCCCGCTCACATAGAGTGGATAGAGGAGGTACACGACGTTCCGATTGGAATGCTCCTCCCAACTGTTTATGCCCATATAGAGAGCGACGAGCCTGGAATGACCATAAGCGCTGCCTTAGGAATAGGAATTAGCAAGGGTAACAAAGGGGGCCTTATCTATGAGTACAGCGGCTATTGCACTAAGGAAGAGGCTGAGGAAATGGTTCGCAAGATGGTAAATGAGGGATTCGCCCAGCGTGGTTGGGAACTTGCCGAATTCAAGGTTGCCAGTGCAGAAATAACCGTTAAGGACAAGCCTGCCGCAGCTATAGCCGCGGTGGTGATGTTCCCCTACTGATGGGTTTTTAAGCTCATTATCTTTCCTATTCCCGGGGTGAGAACATGGGATACAACGGGGAGGAAAGGGCTTTCATCGAGTGGTATCCCCGCGGATACGGTGTTGGCTTCAAGGTCAAGGATAGGCTTTTTGAGACTCAGACCAAGTACCAGCGGCTTGAGCTGTACGAAACAGAGGGCTTTGGGAAGCTCCTCGTTTTGGATGGGACCGTTCAGCTCGTCGAGGTTGGTGAGGAGAGTTATCACGAGCCTCTCGTCCATCCAGTTATGCTCGCACACCCTACCCCGAGGAAGGTTCTGATAATCGGAGGCGGTGATGGTGGCACTCTGAGGGAGGTACTGAAGCACAAGAGCGTTGAGAAAGCCGTCATGGTCGAGATAGATGAGATGGTAGTAGAGGTCTCCAAAGTCTACATGAACGTTGAGAGGGGAGCCTTTGACGACCCGAGGGCAGAACTCATAATAGGAGACGGCGTTGAATACCTCAGAAACACCGACGAACGCTTTGATGTCATCATAGTGGACTCTACTGACCCTGTAGGTCCGGCGAAACTCCTATTCTCCAAGGATTTCTACCACAGTGCCTACGAGAAGCTAAACGAAAGGGGTCTTTACATAACGCAGGCCGGAAGCGTTTACCTTTTCACTAACGAGCTCCTCGATGCTTACAAGGCCATGAAGAGTGCCTTTGACCGAGTTTACTACTTCAGCTTCCCTGTTATAGGATACGCTTCCCCTTGGAGTTTCCTCGTCGGGATTAAAGGTGACGTGGACTTCAGAAAAGTCGACGTTGAAAGGGCCAAGGAACTCGACCTCTATTACTACGACCCAGAGAAGCACGAGACGCTTTTCCAGATGCCTCGCTATGTGAGACTTCTGCTTGAATCGGGGGATGAGGTGGAGTGAGACTTTCCCACGGCTCCAAAAAGGCTCTGACACTGCTCACTACGGCAGTAATAACGGGATATCTCATTTACAAGGTTTATACAGAGGCATCGGGCGTGGAACTAAGTGTCGGAGAGCTTATTTCCCCCTATTTCCTTGCTGCGATTCTGGCGGGGCTCCTGGGTTACACGACATACACATTGATCTGGTACCTCTATCTCCACAACGTGACTAGAGTCAAGTACAGAAGGGTTCTGCTGACGAACTTGGCGGGCACGTATCTTTCCTTCTCCCTGAACGCCGCTATAGGTACTCTTGTCAAGGTGAAGTTCATTGGAGCTACATACTGGGATGTCTTAGCCACGAGTGTTCTCGGAATCTTGACGGAGTTTATAGCAGGACTAACACTTATAACGATCCTTGGGGGTGGTTATTGGGGGGTACTCCTAGCAGGAGTTCTTCTCCTCCCGATAATCCTCGACGAATGGGTTTTTAGAGCACTCCTTTTCATCTTCCGGCTTCTCCGTCTGGAAAAGGTTCTTAATGGCGTGTACTCCGGATGGAAAGATGCTACGGCAAATCCTCGTACGGTAATGCTTGCCCTCGCCTTGGGCTTTCTCCTAGTAACCCTAAACTCGACAACCCTCTATCTCGTGGCCAAAACCTTCGGCCTCAACTATTCATTCCTGAGTACACTGAAGGGGACCGTCTATTCGAACTTCCTAGGAGGTGCCCTCGGAACTCCCGGGGGCATCGGGGCGAACGAGCTCGGTGTTATGATGGCCATCGGCCGAAGCGGGATGGACGTTGTAGTGGCATTTTTCTACAAGCTGATAAACCAGTACGTCTACGCACTGATCGGCGCTCTGACCTTTTACAAGTTCGTTCTCCATGAGATTGAAGAGGAAGGTTCTTATGCATCTAACTCCCAACAGTGAATGGAGTAATCCATCACTAAGTTGAGGGATGTAAATGCATGAGAGTGTCATTGAGGAGATCGAGAGGAGGGTAAAGCGGCTGGAGGCCGAGGTCGAGATACTGGAGAAGAGTCTGGAGAACCTCGAGAGCACCCCTCAAAAGTTAGCCCCGAAGCCAAGGAACAACGCACTCTATTACATTATCTTCATAGGTCTGTGGATGATCGTTGGAATTGGCGTCCTGATGTATCTCTTGAACTCTGGAAAATTGCCGGGCACGGTAAACGTTCCGCTCCTTCCATATCTCCTTATAGCTATTGTGATCCTCCTGGGGGGTCTCTTTTATGTTCTCTGGGAGCGGAGAGAAGTGGAAAAGCTTGACCCGAAGAAAGAGCTGGAGGAGAGAATAAGGAGTGCAAACCTCGTTGTAAAACTCTTCTATGAGCCCCTGAAGAAGGCACTGTTGGAAGAGGACAAGGCCGCCCTCAAGAGGTTAGGAGACAGACTGTTAGATGATCCCCTCCTCCCGAGCGCGATTGTGAGTGTCAACGAGGGTGATCCAAAGAAAATGGCATACGCTCTCTACCTTTACGCATCCTACACTCCCAAAATGAGAGATGAAGTGGAGGACCTACTAAATACACTCAGAAACAAACCCATTAAGCTCCTTCTTGAGGAACTCCTCTCCGGAGGGTCCTAAAGGTTATAACCTGTGGGGAGTATTAACTCCGGTGACAGTATTGAAGCTGGAGGTTCTCACAAAGGAGGATATGAACACTCTCTCAAGGGAGCTCAGTAGGGCGGGCATAATGAACAGGACCAAGGAGGAGACGACCTCTGAGGTTCAACACTACGTAGTCATCCGAGGGAAGTACGGCGAACTACTGAAGAAGGCAGCGGGAATACCTGTAGTTGAGGATGATCTTGAGGAGATTAAGATTGCTTTTGAGGAGATGCTTGAGGACTGGGAAACCGGTGAGTCAAAGGACCTCCCGGAGCTCTTCGGCGACTCCGACCTAACAAGACTATTGCTAATCACTTCCATGATGGAGGGGGGGTTTCTTGAGGAGGATGACGGGACGCTGGTGCTTCTCGAGAAGCCTCTCCTGGAAGAGCTCACGGTGGAGCTCAGGTTTCCTATTGAAACCCTTGAAAACGATCTCGAAAGGATAGACGAGGTCTTCAATCCAGGCATGGTTACTGAGTTCACCCTAGAGAAGAGATACTACGTCGAGGTCATGGAAGTTGAGAAAGATCTCGTCGAGAATGCCCTCGAGATAGCCGAAGATTACGCGACGGAGGAAAGCCTCGTGGAGGCAATGTTCCAGGGAATAGCCAGATCAACCCTTGCCGAGGTCGTACTCCAGCTCGCCGAGAAATACCGGAAGAAGAACGAGCTCATCGAAACCCTGATTTCCATGGAGCCTCTTACGATTGAGACGGAGAGAGAGAGGATAAACGTATATTTTGACGAAGACGCCCTGGAGGACTTCCTCAAAGAACTCCAGACGCTCGGTTATCTAAAAGTTAAGGGCAACAGAATCTGGGTTTAATTTTTATTATCCCTCTTCTCCCTCCATAAAATTTTAAAAGGAGTCTTCTTACCTAACGCCGGAGGTGGTGGAAGTGGCTGAGCTGAAGGCGGTTATATTCTACGACCGCGACGGCTCCCGCTACTACCGCTGCCCGCGCTGTGGAATGCTCTTTAAAAACTCAAAAGACTACACTAGGCACGTCAACAGATCCCATGGCCATCTTTTCCCATGATTTCTGACCCGGAATGAAGAAAAGCCCTAACTGATAAGTGATGAGCGGTTGGGGCTTACTGACCGGTTCGAGCTTTGTTTATTCCCTGATGATTATTTCCTTCGCGAGCTTCACTATGAAAGTTTTCCCTACTTTTTCCCTCGTTACGAGCTGCTTTTTTTCGAGCTCCTGAATTATTCTGCTTATGGTTGGTCTCGAATACCCTGTCAGCTCAGGGAGCTCTTCCTGCTTAACTGTCCCCCCTTTTTCAAGTATTGCTTTAACAACTATCCTCTCTTTTTCTGTCAGTACCTCAATGGGGACCTTGTTGGCAGACCACTTCTTCTTGGCATAGTACACCGTCACGGGCACCACAATAGCCACTGAGAGTATAACGGCCAAGATTACTAGACCCCAGTTTGTTTCCTTCTGAACGGGAGTTGTTGGAACGGTTATCGTCAGGTCCTTCCTTATCCAGTACGTCTGATACCCCAAGGCCCTTATCTGTGACTCCAAATCCTCAGGGAGTCCAGCGCCGATGATCA
Organism: Thermococcus sp.; assembly: GCA_027074805.1. Taxonomy (GTDB): domain Archaea; phylum Methanobacteriota_B; class Thermococci; order Thermococcales; family Thermococcaceae; genus Thermococcus. Next base: position 19,859 of record JALTCK010000045.1, read on the forward strand.
CTACAAGGGTGGGTCGAAGCCTCTGGAGAGCCTCTTTCGTTGAGTTTGAAAGGGTGTTGTTTTGGTTAAGAACCAGGGGATGGTGCTGGACCATCGCCCATCTGGCGGCAGCTAAGGCAGAACCGTAGTCACTTGAACTAGCCACGACAAGAACCTGATCGCCGTTGGGAAAAAACCTCTCTGCGAGCTTTACAGAGGTCTCGGTCCTATCCTTCCCGCCTATCCGCTCCACACTGAATCCAAGCTCAAGGAGCTGATCCTGAACTTTGTCACTTATTGCCTGAGAGTCACCTATGATAAGTATTCTCGTCCACCCAAGCTTGGCGTAGGACTCAAGCTGGGCTATGGTTCCAGGATCCAGCTCCTTGGGGTTCACGGGAAGTATCGGAATTCCAAACATGTGAGAGTAGGGAAGGGCCACTATGTAGTCTATCATGTTATCGTCCCTGACGAGTATCAGGTCGTAGGGAGAAGTATTGTTCTGGGCAGAGGCGAAGGGGAGGGTGAACGATAATGCAATCAGTAGAATCAATGGGAGAGCCAAGGCCCTTTTGTCCATTCTATCACCTGAAAAGAAGGTGGAAAAAGCCCCTTAAAAGGTTTTTCAAAGGACGAGCTCCTCTCCAGGATTCAGGATAGCGACTTCCGTCTTGCCTTCGACTAGCCTCTTAAACTCCTCTGGGTCAGCAGTGATGGGTTCCCAGGTGTTGTAGTGCATGGGGACCACTTTTCTGGGCTTGAGAAGATCTACAGCCTTTGCAGCTTCCCTAGGCCCCATAGTAAAATGACCGCCTATTGGGAGGAGTGCAACGTCTATCGGTCCGTAAAGCTCCGAGAAGAGCTCCATGTCCTTGAAGACGAAGGTATCACCAGCGTGATATATCGTCTTCCCGTCGAGCTTCACTATGAAGCCCGAAGCGTTTCCTATGGCGTGTATACCATCGCTACTAGAATGCCAGGCCGGTACTTGGATTATTCCGACACCATCTATCTCTGTTGGCCCGTAGTTCATCCCAATCGTCGTTATCCCCTTTTCACTCTCCACGAGATAGTTAGCCACGTCATACATTGCAACGATTTTCGCCCCGGTCCTTCTCGCTATGACAGCTGCATCGCCGATGTGATCTCCGTGGGCATGGGTTATGAGTATCAGGTCTGCTTCAACCTCTTCCGGCTTTGCGGCCGCCTTGGGATTACCCGTGAGGAACGGGTCTATCACTATTTTCCTGCTTCCCTCAATCAGGAAGGCTGCATGCCCGAGAAACTTCACCTTCACCATGGCATTCACCTCGGAATATAATAACCTGTGCTAACTTAAATGTTTCGGGGCAAGAATCCTCAAGCCTAACCTATCCATTGATGCCCGTTTTAGCCCATCAAAGCCGTTACATCGCCCCACCATGTCCATATCTACCTCAGTGACCGTTTTTAGGAAAGCTTATATAGAATCCTCTTAATTTTACTATGGTGATGGGATGACATTTGACTACTTCTTCAAGCCAAAGGCTATAGCTGTTATCGGAGCCTCCAACGACCCGCTCAAGTTGGGTTACGAGGTCTTCAAGAATCTCAAAAGTTACAGGGATGGCAAGGTTTATCCGGTAAACGTAAAGGATGATGAAGTTCAAGGCGTTAAGGCGTACAGAAACGTCAAAGATATACCTGACGACGTGGATTTGGCAATAGTGATTATCCCAAAGAGGTTCGTTAAGCAGGCCATAGTTGACTGTGGCGAAAAGGGCGTCAAGGGAGTCGTACTGATAACCGCAGGGTTCGGTGAAGTTGATGAGAAAGGGAAGAAAGAGGAAAGAGAACTCGTCGAGATAGCCCACAGGTATGGAATGCGAATAATAGGTCCCAACTGCGTCGGCATAATGAACACCCACAACGACATGAACGCCAGCTTCGTAATGGATGCCAAGAGGGGAAGCATCGGCTTCATAAGTCAAAGTGGAGCCCTGGGGGCGGGAATAATCTACAAGACCGTCAAAGAAGGTATAGGATTCTCAAAGTTCATAAGCATAGGAAATATGGCAGATGTTGACTTCGCCGAGCTCATGGAGTACCTCGCCGATACAGAGGAAGACAAGGCCATAGCACTCTACGTCGAGGGAATCAAGAATGGAAGGCGTTTCATGGAAGTTGCTAAACGCGTCACCAAGAAGAAGCCGGTGATAGTCCTCAAAGCGGGAAAAAGCGAGAGTGGCGCTAGAGCAGCATCGAGTCACACCGGTTCTCTCGCCGGAAGCTGGAAAATCTATGAGGCCGCATTCAAACAGAGTAACGTCATGATAGCGGACACGATAGACGACATGCTCAGCATGGCGAGAGCCTTCACCCAGCCACTGACCAGAGGGAATCGCGTCGCAATAATGACCAACGCGGGTGGCCCGGGTGTCTTGACGGCGGATGCTATAGACAAGAAGGGCTTAAAGCTGGCTAACCTTGAGGGAAAGACTATTGAGGAACTCCGCTCGTTTCTCCCGCCGATGGCAGCGGTAAAGAACCCCGTTGACATGATTGCAAGTGCCCGCGGGGAGGACTACTACAGAACGGCTAAGCTTCTGCTTGAAGATCCGAACGTTGACATGCTGATAAGCATCTGCGTCGTCCCGACCTTCGCGGGAATGACGCCCACAGAGCACGCCGAGGGTGTTTTGAGAGCAATAAAAGAGGTTGATAACGGTAAACCAGTTCTCGGCCTTTTCATGGCAGGTTACGTCAGTGAAAAGGCCAAAGAACTCCTAGAGAGTGAGGGGGTTCCAAGCTACGAAAGGCCGGAGGACGTTGCTGCAGCCGCTTATGCGCTTGTTGAGTTTGCAAGGGCTAGAGGTGTTTTGAAGGATGAGTGAGGTGATTTTGGATGGCAAAAGTTACTGACATGGTTTTATGGGATAAACCCGGGGAGAAGGTTCTGCTCCTCGGAAACCAGGCGATAGCTCGCGGAGCACTGGAAGCAAACATAGCAGTCTTCGCAGCTTATCCCGGAACACCCAGCTCAGAGCTCACGGATACCATGGCGACCGTGGCTCGGAAAGCCGGGATTTACATGGAGTACTCGACGAACGAAAAGGTCGCTTTTGAGACGGCCCTTTCAGCCGCCTGGAGCGGTCTGAGGGCAATGACTGCAATGAAACACGTTGGTCTCAACGTCGCAGCCGATACATTCCTTAGCTCCGTGGGAATGGGCGTTGAGGGCGGCTTTGTAATAATGGTGGCAGACGACCCGAGCATGTGGAGCAGCCAAAACGAACAGGACACCCGGGTTTACGCCAAGTTCGCCAACGTACCCGTCCTCGAGCCCACTTCCCCACATGAAGCCAAGGAGATGACGAAGTACGCCTTCGAGCTGAGCGAGAAATTCAAGCACTTTGTCATCCTCCGGACGACTACGAGGAGCTCTCACGCAAGGGGGGACGTGGTTCTTGGCGAACTGCCAGAGGAGATAAAAGGCGCCAAGAGAAAGTTTGGGGACTTTAAAAAGGATCCGAGCAGGTTCGTTGATATACCGGCCAACTCAAGGCGCTTCCACCCACAGATACTCGAGAAGATAGAGAAGATCAGAGAAGAGCTCAATGACTGCCCCTTCAACTGGATTGAAGGCAATGAAGAGGCTAAGATCGGCATAATCGCTCCAGGCTTGAGCTACGCCTATGTAAAGGAAGCTTTGGCATGGCTTGGCATCGAAAACGCCAAGATACTCAAGCTTGGAACACCCTTCCCGGTGCCCTACGGCTTGCTTGAGAAGTTCCTAAGCGGGCTTGAGAAGGTTCTCATCGTTGAGGAGCTCGAGCCTGTGGTTGAAGAGCAGGTCAAGACCTGGGCCTACGATAAGGGTTTGAACATTCCGATTCACGGCAAAGACCTCGTTCCACGCGTTTATGAAATGACTACAAGGAGGGCCGTTACTGCGATAGCCAAGTTCCTCGGTATCGAAACTCCAATAAACTTTGAGAAAATCGACGAGAAGTACGAAAAGGTGCAGGCCATCGTTCCTCCGAGACCACCATCGCTGTGCCCTGCGTGCCCCCACAGAAACACCTTCTACGCCCTAAGGAAGGTCGCAACACCGAGGGCCATATTCCCCAGTGACATAGGCTGCTACACCCTTGGTGTTCTGCCGCCACTGAAAACCGTAGATACCACCGTTGCCATGGGAGGTTCCATTGGAGTTGCCCATGGACTCAGCATAGCCTTGAACGGGAGCATCGCCGAGGAACAGAGGAAGACAGGCAAGGAAGTGAAAGTAATAGCCGCCACAATAGGAGACTCAACCTTCTTCCACACGGGGCTTCCTGCTTTGACCAACGCAATATACAACCGCTCCAACGTGCTCATAGTGGTGGTCGACAACGAGGTAACGGCAATGACTGGCGACCAGCCTAATCCAGGAACTGGGGAGACGCCACACGGGCAAGGTAAGAGAATAAAGATTGAAGAAGTCGCCCAAGCCCTTGGAGCGGACTACGTTGCTGTTGTTGACCCGTACGACATAAAAGCCACTCAGAGGGTTCTCAAAGAGGCCCTGGCGGTTGAAGGCGTCAGCGTTGTTGTTGCAAGACGCGTCTGTGCCCTCTACAAGATAGGCCAGCTGAGGCGTGCAGGAATCCAGTGGCCCATTTATCAGGTCAACGAGGACAAGTGTACTGGGTGTAAGATCTGTATCAACGCCTACGGCTGTCCGGCAATCTACTGGGACGCCGAGACCGGAAAGGCAAAAGTCGATGAACTTATGTGCTGGGGCTGTGGCGGCTGTGCCCAAGTGTGTCCATTCGATGCTTTTGAGAAGGTTAGGGAGGGAGAGCTATGATGCCAAAGGAGTATAACATCGTCATCACGGGAGTTGGCGGTCAGGGGATTCTAACGGCGGCAAACCTACTCGGGTGGGCTGCACTGAGGGCCGGTTACAAGGTACGCGTTGGGGAAGTCCACGGTATGAGCCAGCGCTTTGGTTCGGTCATAGCTTACGTACGCTTTGGCGAGGACGTCTACGGCGCTATGGTGCCTGAGGGAAAAGCAGATGTCCTACTGAGCTTCGAGCCCGTTGAGGCCCTCCGCTACATAAACTATCTCAAGAAAGGGGGTTTGGTCTTCACCAACGCCAGACCGATTCCGCCCGTCCAGGTTTCGATGGGACTCGCCAAGTACCCAACACTCGAGGAGATTAGAAAAATCGTCGAAGAAGACTTCGAGGCAAAGTTCATGGCCTTTGATGCCGAGGAGCTTGCAATGAAGGCAGGTCACGTCATAACAACAAACGTTGTGCTTATCGGAGCACTAACTCAAACGCCAGACTTTCCGCTCTCAGCTGAACATGTGAAGGAAGTCATTCGCGTCAGTGTTCCAAAGAAGGCCATAGATGTTAACATGAAAGCCTTCGACCTCGGAATAGAGGCGGCAAAAGAAATGCTGGGGCTTTGAGCCCCTAACTCCCTCTGGCTTTTTTAGCCTGCATCTTCCTGATCCTGTCCTCGACTGTCTCAGTCTCGAGGAGCACCTTCTTGAGGAGGGGAAGCCACAGGGTTTCGGTGACTATCGAGGTGAAGACCGTTATAACAGTCACCGCCAGGATAACCTCACCCCAGTGAACCGTCAGTGTCCCTCCCCCATATGTGGTTGCAAGGGTGAGGGGAAGGGAAGCCAAAGCTGATGGGACTATCCCCCTTGGACCCTCCAGCGATATGAAGACGTACTTCTTTGGATTCCACCATTTGAGTATCGGTAGGGCCGCTATCGGCCTAGCAACGAGCATTATAAAGTAGGCAATGAGAATGCCCTTAAGGAAGTTCCCCGTGAATATCCTGAGATCAAGGCTTGCCCCAAGGAGGAAGAATATGAACAGGGTCGCTATGGCAGAGATGCTCTCGTTGAAGTCTACTTCAGAACTAACGGCCTTGAGCACTTTATCCATCACAGCCAGACTGCGGAAGCGGCCAAGAACCTTGAAGTTTCCAAGGACAAGACCGGCAACCGTGGCCGCAAGGTAGCCGGATGCCTCGACCTTTTCTCCGGTGAGGAAGGTTAGGAACGCAAGGCCAAGGGCAAATATCTCTATCTCCGGGAATTCAAAGATCTCCGCCTTCTTTATGAACCAGTAACCAAAGAAACCCATCGCAACGCCTACAAGAATTGAAATCAAGAGCTCGTAGAGGAAGTAAAGGACACTCGCGCCGTATATTCCAACGTGGCCAGAGAAAACAGCAAACACTTTTGAAACGGCGTTTGGATATAGCATTGCTATGGCAACTGTGGTCAACACGATACCGAGCGGGTCGTTAAATATGGATTCAGTAACTATTGTGGTTTCTATATCCTGCTCAACCCTGTACTGGCGGAACAGCGGTATAAGTGTGGCCGGGTCTGTGGCACTTATTATGGCACCGAAGAGAAACCCAATAAGGAAGGGTGCATTGAACAACCACGCGAAGAACCAACCGGCGAGAAGAGCCGTCAGAAGAACGCCAACGGTATCTAAAAGGAGGATTGTCGCCGAGTTTCTTTTAAGGAGCCTCCAGCTTAGGTTGTGTCCCTCAGTAAATAGTATTATGACCAGTCCAAACACCCTAAGATACTCAAAGAGCTCGTGGGAGAATGATCGGGGAATGAACTCAAAGACGGGGCCTATAAGGATTCCCAGAATTATAAAGAGAGGTACGTACGATATGTTCAGCTTTCTTCCAACTACCATTGCAAGGACACCAAGCATGAGAACTGCTACCAAGAGTTCTGCTGCAATCTCTATCGTTACCATTTGTCAGCCCCCCTGTGCGTCCCGTTGGGAGAGGACTTTTTTAAGGTTCCTGTACATAATCCTCCAGTGAGAGACATAAGACGGCACGACTACCCAGTTGGTGGAGAAGGGCTACAATCCCGTAAGCTACAACCCCCACCATGCCCTCTGCATCTCGATGACCCGTTGCACTGTGGATAGGGTTTCATAGCTGGGCTTCAGGGGCCTTTTCTCACTTTCTCCACTTAAATAGCCCTCTATGAAGGCAGGGAGTCCCCTTTCAATGCCCACGGAATAACCCCCCTCAAAAACCACCACTAGGGGATAATCAGATAGTGAAACCCCAACTTCCCTGAAAAACACTTCTGTAAGGCGGAGAGTTGTCAGATTCTCTCCAACAAAGCCATCAAATCCCGCCGAAATCACTGCGACCTTAGGGTCGAATTCTTCAATTATAGGAGCCACAACTTTCTCCCATGCAAAAAGGAAGTCATCATCCGTAGAGTAATGGGGCATCGGAAGGTTTACCTTTGTACCCTCAGACCCCCTTCCTCCCACCTCACCTTCATACCCACTCCAGGGATATATGTCCCGTTCGTGGAGGTCTATGTGCACTGCCTTGGGATCATCCCACAGTATCTCCTGGGTTCCGTTGCCGTGATGGGCGTCGAAGTCTATGACGAGAACTTTACCAACTTTCTCCTCCGCTATTTTGGTCGCATAGGCAGTGTTGTTGAAAATACAGAAGCCAAGTGTTGGGGCTCCGAAAGCCCTCCCAGACTTTCCCGCGTGGTGACCCGGAGGTCTGACCAGGGCAAAATACATTCCCTTCTTTTTCATGGCAAGATACGCTGCATTCCTGACTGCACCGAAGGCAGTTAAAGCTGCATGCCAAGTGCCAGGAGAAACGTAGGTGTCCGAGTCGAGGTGAGAGTGCCTCACACTCGCCTTCCTCACCCTCTCAACGTATTCTTTTGAGTGCACCTTGAGCAGCTCCTCATCGGGGACCGGTTCGGGTTCTATCGGCTCCCACAGGCGTAACTCCTCCAAGGTTTTTATCGCGGTGAGAAGGCGGGAGGGGTTCTCGGGATGATACGAAGGGGGTCGATGTTCTAGAAATAATGGGGAGTAGATAACCCCGAACCCCAAAGCCCTTCACCACTCTTCCTCTTCCTCGATTAAACCGTACTTTTCAAGCTCGCGGAGGAGTTTCCTAACGGCCTCCCAGGCGTCATGCTCGCTCTTCGCACCGGAGCAGACTATCTTGCCAGAGGAGAACAGCAGTATGACGGCCCTCGGTTCCTTGACGCGGTAGATGACACCGGGGAACTGCTCCGGCTCATACTCACAGTTCGGGAGGCTCAGGGCAACCGCGTCGAGGTTGAACTCCATTCCTATGTCACCGCTAAAGACCATGTTCTGGATGTCGATCTGCGGTGCTCTTGAGAACTTCGCCCCAATCTTCTTGAGCATCTGGATGAGCTTGTTAACAGCCCTCTCGATGTCCTCGACGCTCTTCGCTCCAGTTACAACGAGCTTGCCGGAGCTGAATATCAGGAGCGCCACCTTTGGTTCATCGAATCTGCAGATGATGCCAGGAAACTCCTCGGGGTTGTACTTCGAGTTTGGACATATTTCGATAACTTTCTCAAGATTCAGCTGGGTGAAGAGGTCCACAGAAGCGACAATGTTTTCAATTCTGAGCTTTACATTGCTCATGTCTACCAAGGCTTACACCTCCAGATGGTGGGTTTAAAAACCCTTTATAAATGATACCGGATGAGTTTTTAAAGGTTTAGGTCACTACGTCAAAAATGGAGAAAACTCATGGGACACACAATCAACATAAAAACCGGGAAGCCTTAAAAGGAGCCTCCCCCACGTAGGAATGGTGAGAGCATGAGAAACACGATGGTTTTAGTGAGGACCGACAACTTCCAGAAGGCCATCATGGCCTTGGCTGATCTCGTTCGCTACGGAGGCATGAAGATACGCGGCGACCCGAGGATAATCCCGCCGGCGCTATCGGACTGGGCCTTTGAACAGATAAGCAAGGAAAAGCCGAGGAGGAAGTTCAAGGCGCACGTTGTTGCCCAGATAGACCTCCCGCCGGCCAAGGCTATAGGCAGGCTGATGGACATACACCCGCCGGCCCACATTCTGGTTATCCCACCCGACACCGAGGCATGGGAGGAACTGATGCGCCTCTGGGGGACGTTCGAGAAGCTACGCGGCTTCCACCCGCCAAAGAGAACCAAAGCGGAGGAGCTCAGGAAGAAGAGAGAGGAAGAGGAGTTAGAGGGGATTTAGCTCACTTCTTCCTCTTCTTGATTCTGATGTTGGCTATGTCGCCGAGCGTCGGCTCGTAGTCCCTCGGTATGGTCCTCTTCTCGATGGGTTCCGCCTCAGAACTCTCAATGAGCTTTATCTTGAAGTACTTCTCCAGCTTCTTGGCTTCCTTGATGGTCGGTTCGCGATAGCCGTGAGCTATAGCCCTCAAATCGTTCATTGAGAGTCCTATCTCGTGGGAAAGCTCCTCGTAGCTCTTACCGCTCCTCTGTATGGCCTTGTACACTCTCTCGGCGTAGTCTTCAACGATTTCCTCGGATATCAACGGCCTCTCCCTCTTCGGCCTTGGAGCCGGCTTCGGCCTTGGTCCGGAGTATCTCCTCCTCGGCTGCCTTCCCGTTGGCATTATGCTGAAGGTGCCGGGCTTTTTGCCACCGTACTTCTCGTAACAGCGGTCGCAGACGAGAACCTCCGCACCCTCTATCCTTATCCTGTGACCGGGTCCCCTTATCGGTGCGCCGCATATCTCGCAGTACCTGGGTTTGGCCTTTCCCATTTCAATCACCTTCTTGCTCCACTTAAGGCTCGGAGTCAGGCTTTTTAAACCCCACGATGAGCTTATATTGATGGCGGAGGTAAAAATAGAACGGCTCAGGGGGCTTGACCAGGAGACCCTCGAGCGGCTGATAGAGATTTACATGCGCGGCTACGAGGGAATGCGCGAGTACGGCGGCGAGGGCGAGAGCTACGCCAAGCGCTACCTGAGGTGGTGCTGGAACAAAGCTAAAGACGGCTTCTTCGTGGCGAAGGTCGGCGATGAGATAGCGGGCTTTATAGTCTGCGACAGTGACTGGTACAGCAAGTACGAGGAAAAGGTTGTAGGGGCGGTCCACGAGTTCGTTGTGGACAAAAAATATCAAGGACACGGAATAGGGAGGAAACTCATGGAAAAGTGCCTTGAATACCTCGCAGATAAGGGGAGTATAGAACTTTGGGTCGGCGAGAAGAACGAAGGGGCGATAAGGTTCTACGAGGACTACGGCTTCAGAAGAGTTGGTCAGAGCGGGATATGGGTTCGGATGGTGAAGGATGTGCGAAAGGATGATAAAGGTTCATGAGAAAGTTATGTGGGTGGAAAAATGCCGTGTGTACGTCCGCCGCAGCCAGAGAAGGTGAAAGAAATGAAAGAAGAGAGCTTCATACGGGAAGGAAAGGGAAAGGTTAAGGTCACGATAGAGAGCGAAGGTGAAACCATAGAAACGACGATGAGCGGCTCACTCAAAAGCGTCAATGAGATAGCGGAGATGCTGGGCGCCAAAGCCGAGAACGGGATGATAAAGACAGTGGTTGACGGCGTGAAAGTCAAGATGCAACGTGGAGAGCTCGAGCTAGAGTTCGAGAACGGCGATAGGATGAAGATTGAGAGAGCCTGATCATCCCCAGATTCCTATCACCATTATTCCGAGTGTCGTGAGGACTATAGCGTAGATCAACCTCCTCGTGAGTCTTTCTTTTAGGAAAACCACCGCAAAGAGGGAGGCCATTATTGGACTTGACTCCGTTACCGGCGTTGCCACGCTTGAGCCGGCAACCTTCAGGGCTAGTGTGAAGAAGTATTGACCGAGTATCGTGCCAAAAAGCGTTATTAGGCCGACAAGTCCCCATCCCCTTCTGTTAAGCTTTTTGAAGTCGTCTTTAATCTTCGGCAGAAAAGCTAGGCCGGCGAGCGCCCCAAAACCTATCCTAAGCCCGATTATCGAGAAGGCACTCTCTCCAGCCACCAACCAGTCAGTGACTATTACCGCAAACGTCCACATAAGCTGGGCGAAGAAGACGTAGGCGACCCCTTTCCAACTACCCATCCTCCCCGGACCGCTCTCGGTAGTGACCAGAATTACGGCGAGAATTATTGCAAACGCACCCCCAACAAGTCCCGGAGTGAGGGGTCTTTCGAGGAGATAATGCGCCGTGAACATTGTGAGGACCGGATGAAACGTCACTAGAATTGCTGCCCTGGAAACTCCCATGAGTTGCATCCCCTCCAGGAAGAACCAGTCCGCCACCGTGAATCCGATGATTCCCGAGATGATAAGAACAGCCCATCTCTCTGGTGTGATTGTTGGGAGGCCGAGATAAAAGACGAGAGGAACATAAAAAGCCGAACTCAGGAACAGCCTGGCCACGTTAAGGGATAAGGGGTTGACCTTCTCCATGGAGACCTTTGAGAGAACTGAGGCGATGGCCCAAACGAGAGCCGCTGAGAAAGCGAGTATCACCCCGAGTATTACATCCATGGCAGGGGAGAGGACAAATTCTGTTATAAGATTAACGTTTCAAAAATCCTGAAAAAGAAAGATATGACAATCACTTCAAAACGGGCCTAAACTTGTAGGAGTAGAGGATTATTCCATCCTCATCGAACTCTCTGACCTTCCTGGTGACCATCTCCACGTCCATTCCGAAGTCTATCCCCTCCGGATCAACATCGGTAAGTTGGGCAAGGACAACTGGTCCCTCTTCGAGCTGGACAAGGGCAAGCGGGTAAGGCTTGTAATACTCAAAGCCACTAGGCGGGTTCCTGACTATCGTCCAGCTTAGAACCTTTCCCTTTCCACTGAACTCGTACTCCTCAACGTTTCTCGAGCCGCAGACTGGGCAGACGTCACGCTTGGGGAACATCAGGTGACCGTTCTCACACTTTCCACCGATCAGCCTGTACTTTTCACGGAAGTGCCTCCAGTGCCTCGAAACTTGCATCGGTTTCCCCATTTCAGACCCTCCTGAAGACGTTAACCGTTATATTTGAACCCGTACCCCCTATGTTCTGGGTCAGACCTATCTCGGCATCGGGGACTTGTATCCCCTCAGGCGCCTCGCCACGGAGCTGAAGTACAGCTTCAACTGTCTGATAGACACCGGTGGCTCCAACCGGGTGCCCTCTGCTCTTCAGACCACCCATCGTCTGTATCGGGTAATCACCGTCTATGGCTATCTGCCCCTCCCTGGCCAGCTCGGCTCCCTTGCCCTTTTCCGCAACCCCCAGCGCTTCCAAGCTAAGAGCAGCCATAACCGTGAACGCATCATGCACCTCGAAGAAGTCTATCTCTTTAACCGTGACTCCAGCCATTCTGTAGGCCCTGTCAGCTGCAATCCTCGCTGCTTTGAGTGTGAGTAAATCATCACGGTTCGCGAGGTTTATGGTGTCTATGGCCCTTCCTACCCCTGCCACTTCTACCCACTTCTCCTTTGACACTCCAAGTTCCTGCGCCTTTTCTGGAGTAGTGATTATGACCGCCGCTGCACCGTCGCATACGGGAGACGCATCGAATAGCTTGAGTGGATCGGCAATGTAAGGACTCTTCATGACGGTTTCAACCTTTATTGGACGTTTGAACATTGCATAGGGATTTCTGGCACCGTTAGCATGAGCATTCACTGCAAAAAGGGCCAGATCTTCCTCGGTGTATCCATAGCTCTTCATATAGTAACGCATTATAAGAGCATTCAGGGCGACGAAGCTTGCACCATGGAAGAGCTCCCAGTCAGCATCGGCTGCGTAGGCCAGATAGCGAGTCGCGTCACTCGGCCATGCGTCGGTCATCTTCTCGACTCCCACAACAGCAACAACGTCCTCAAGGCCGCTCAGAACTGCCTTCGTACCTTCCTGAACTGCTGCCCCACCACTGGCACATGCTGCTTCAATCTTGACCGCAGGAATGTTTCCGAGACCAGCCCAGTCCGCTATTAACGCTCCAAGGTTCTCCTGTTCGACAAACGATCCAGAGATCATGTTTCCAACGTAGAGGGAGTCAACCCTGTCGATCCCAGCGTCGTCCATCGCGTTGAGTAGAGCTTCAACGGCTATGTCCCTGAGTGAGAGCCTCCAGTGCTCGCCAACCGGAACCATCCCGGCACCAATTATTACCGCCTTCCTCATCTCAACCACCTCAGACTATGTACTTCCTCCTGGCCTTCGCGTAGAGGGCGTAGTCTATGTACTTCTTCCTGTTCACGTAGTCCATGGTCTTCGGGGCCAGGTCTCTCTTCTCCTCAATCGCGTCCTGTACGACGAGGCTGAAGGCATCGCTTCCAGCACCGGAACCAAATGAGACCCAGAGGATCCTATCACCTGGTTTGGCTATGTCGAGAACCGCCGAGACGCCAACTAATGTAGCGCCGCTGTAGGTGTTGCCGATTATCCCGCTGAGGAGCCCAGGAAGGACCTTCTCCTTCGGAATGCCCAGTATCTTGGCTGCCGTAAGCGGGAACTTAACGTTAGGCTGATGGAAGACGGCATAGTCAAAATCCTCCGGCGTATACTCCATCTCCTCCATGAGAGTCTTAGC
>JALTCK010000046.1 GCA_027074805.1 Thermococcus sp.
TCCCGCCTACCGCTGCTCCCTTCCGGGCCTGGCGGGGTTCGGCGGGCAAAGGGCGTTAGTTCGGCCCTCCAGCCGAACCTCGCCCACCGCCGGCCCCCCGGGACGAGGGATCACCGTTGTGCCCCGGCTTCCGCGGGCGCCTTCGGGAACCGCCCCCCGGGCTTCGGCCCCGGCATATCGACGGTTTCCGGTTACAGGGGACGCCGAACCCCCCGGCCTAGCCCGCCGCCAAAGTAACCTACCCTGGCAGATATATAAAGCTTTGGTGGGCTCAAGAACCAAAGGTGAAAAACCATCGTATTGAAAAATTTTCATAAACTTTCATGTGCATACGACCACAGGTGATGTTCAATGCGCCTTAATGAGCATCCTATTCTAAAATTTAAACGCGGCAGGGAGGTTACGATATACTTTAATGGAGAACCCATCACCGCCCACGAGGGTGAGCCGATCGCCGCGGCACTCCACGCCGCTGGGATACGGGTTCTGAACTACTCGAACAACCGGGAACGGCCTAGGGGCCTCTTCTGCGCCATCGGGAAGTGCTCCTCGTGCCTCATGGTAGTAAACGGCATACCTAACGTCAGAACCTGCATAACCCTCGTGGAGGACGGAATGAGGATAGAGCCTCAGAGGGGGAAGGCGAAGCTACCGAAGGAGGCCAAGCCCCCGGAGTTCAGGGACGCGAAGGGGATGAAGGCCGATATAGTGGTTATCGGCGGCGGGCCCGCTGGTTTGATGGCGGCGATAAACGCGGCCGATGCCGGGGCGAGGGTCGTTCTCATCGACGAGAACCCCATGCTCGGCGGCCAGCTGGTCAAGCAGACCCACAAGTTCTTCGGAAAGAGGGAGCAGTTCGCCGGGGTCAGGGGTGTGGAGATAGCAAAAATCCTGGAGAATGAGGTCAGAAAGAGGGAGAACGTCCAGGTTTTCCTTGAAACCTCGGCCGTCGGCATCTTCCAGGAGGGAGATGAGAAGCTCGTCCTCGGTGTGAGGAAGAACAGGGAACTCATAGAGTTCCGCGGAAGGGCACTGATAGTGGCCACCGGTGCGATGGAGAAGATGATCCCCTTCGAGAACAACGATCTGCCGGGAATCTACGGTGCTGGAGCGATTCAAACTCTGATGAACACCTACGGAGTAAAGCCCGGCGATAGGGTTTTGATAGTCGGTGCTGGAAACGTTGGGCTTATCCTGGCGTACCAGCTCATACAGGCCGGCGTAGAGGTGAAGGCGATAGTCGAGGCAATGCCGAAGGTCGGCGGGTACTTCGTCCACGCGGCCAAGGTGAGGCGCCTTGGAGTGCCCATATTAACGAGGCACACGATTCTGCGCGCCGAGGGGAAGGAGAGGGTCGAGAGAGCCGTCGTTGCCCAGCTCGACGATAACTGGAGGCCCATTCCCGGGACGGAGGAGGTCTTCGACGTCGATGTGATAGCCCTCGCGGTTGGGTTGAGACCGAGTATCGAGCTCCTCCACCAGGCCGGTTGCCAGATACGGTACGTCCGCGAGCTCGGCGGCCACGTTGCAGTCCGCGACAGTTGGATGGAGACCACAGTCAGGGGAATATTCGTTGCCGGGGACACGGCGGGAATAGAGGAAGCCACAACGGCGATGCTCGAGGGGAAGGTGGCGGGGATATCAGCGGCTCTAAGGCTTGGAATAGCCGAGGAGAGCTGGGTCAGGGAGATAGAGAGGGCCCAGCGCGACCTTGAGGAATTCCGCTCCGGGCCCTTCGGAAGGCACGTCGCCGAGGGGATAAGGAAGCTTCTTGCGGAGGTCGGTGGAAATGTCTGAGGTTCCGGCTTACCTCAGGGAGGGCTACATAACGCCCGATGAGCTTTTCAGGAAAATCCCGAAGCCGAGTGAAGAAAGATTAAGGGCGAGGCCCGTCGCGGTTCCGGAGTGCCCCCAGGAGATACCCTGCGCGCCCTGCAGGGAGATATGCCCAACCAACGCGATAAGCATGCCAACGCCGAACGACCTGCCGGTAGTCGACTACGAGAAGTGCATAGGCTGCTCCCTCTGCGTCCAGATCTGCCCCGGACTGGCCTTCTTCATGGTGCACTACGTCGGGGATAAGGCGAGGATAACGATGCCCCACGAGCTCCTTCCGCTCCCCGAGAGGGGAGAGGAAGTTGTTCTCCTCAACCGTATTGGAGAGCCCGTCGGGAAGGGGAAGGTGCTCACCGTCGTTCCAAGGGAGAAGACGAAGGGAGACACGCCGATAATCATCGTCGAGGTACCGATTGAGCTCGCGTGGGACGTGAGGGCGATTAAGGTGGTGAGAGAATGAAAATCCAGTGTATTTGGACCGGAGAGCCATTGGGAAGCGAGGATTTCAGAGAGGTTCGCCGTCTAACCGCGCCCGAAGGGCGCATTCCAAGTGCGAACACTCAAAGAAAGACATTGAGTCACGCTCTCACACCTACCGGAGTGAGTTGTAGAGTAAAAACTTTTCCGCCAGCGCTCGTTGGGAGCAAAGCTCCCGACGTGTTGAGGCATCAGCCTCAACATTCGTCAGAAAGGGGTGTGGTGGTGAGAGAATGAGTGACGGAAAGGTAATCGTCTGCCGCTGCAACGACGTCACCGTCGAGGAGATCGAGGCGCTCATTGACAAGGGCGTCACCGACATCGAGGAGATCAAGAGGCTCCTCCGCATAGGAATGGGCCCCTGCCAGGGGAGGACGTGCATCCCCATAGTCCTTGGCATACTGGCCAGAAAGACCGGAAGAAGGCAGGAGGAAATTCCCCTCCCGAGGGCAAGGGTCCCGATTCGGCCCGTCCGCGTAGAGGTCATAGTGGGTGGTACCAATGAGTAAGGTCGCGATAATCGGCGGCGGGATAATCGGCGTTGCCACCGCCTACGAGCTGGCTAAGCTCGGGGAAGACGTTGTACTCTTCGAGAAGAACTACTTTGGCTCGGGCTCGACCTTCCGCTGCGCAACGGGAATCCGCGCCCAGTTCACGGACGAGGCGAACATAAGGCTCATGAAACACTCGGTCGAGCGCTGGGAAAAGCTTGAGGGGGAGCTCGGCTTCGACATAAACTTCAAGCAGACCGGCTATCTGTTTCTCGCGACAAGTGAGGAGGAGGTCGAGGGGTTCAAGGCGAACATAGCGCTCCAGAACAAGTTCGGCGTCCCGACGAGGCTCATCGATATGGACGAGGCAAGGGAGATAGTCCCAATCCTCAACACCGAGCCCTTCTTGGCCGGAGCGTGGAACCCCAAGGACGGCAAGGCGAACCCCTTCAAAACGCTCTTTGCCTACCTCTTCAGGGCTAAGGAACTCGGCGTTGATGCGAGGGAGCACACAGAAGTTGTTGGTTTCGAACGTGAGGGGGATACGATAACCGCGGTCAGGTTCAGGAGCAACGGGAAGGTCGAGAGCGTTAAAGTCGACGCCGTCCTCAACGCGGCCAACGCCTGGGCTCCGCTCATAAACGAGATGGCCGGCTTAAAACGTGACCTCGTGCCTATAACCGCCTACAAGCACCAGCTCGTCAAGACGGAACCGCTCGAACCCGGCCAGGCGGAGCCACTGGTCTGCCCGCCGGGCTGGGACGATGCATACATAATCCAGGACGGCGAGGACGGGGGAATAATCTGCGGCGCCGGAATAGAGCACAGGGCCAGGAGCCTCGACGACTACGAGCCGACCTACGACTTTCTCAGGGGCGTTCTCCGCTACGCAACGATGATAGCACCGCCGCTCCGCCATGCTCACATCGTCCGCCAGTGGGCCGGCTTCTACGCGAAGACCCCCGACAGCAATCCCGCCATCGGAAAGCTCCTCGACAACTTCTACATAGCGGCGGGCTTCAGCGGTCACGGCTTCATGATGGCCCCGGCGGTTGCCCAGGCGGTGGCGGAGCTGATTTCAAAGGGCCACTCAAAGGTTCCCCTCGACTGGGAGTGGTACGATCCGCATCGCTTCGAGCGCGGCGAGCTCCGCACGAGCGCCTTCCAGATAGGGTGAGGTTTTCCCTTTTCCCTCCTTTTGCCACCCCCGTGGCAAGAAAAAGGTTATAAAGGGGCTTCGATTAGCACCGTGAGGGTCATCATGAGAATAGTCTTTGATATAGGCGGTTCAGTTCTCGTTCCGGACGATCCAGACATCGATTTTATCAAGGCGATAGCGTACGAGCTCGTCAAGATAAGCGAGGATCACGAGGTAGCAGTTGTAGTCGGCGGCGGAAGGGTGTCGAGGAAGTACATCAGAGCGGCGAAGGAGTTCACGCCCAACGAGACCTTCAAGGATTACATCGGCATACACATCACGAGGGCCAACGCGATGCTGCTCATCGCCGCCCTCGGCGAGAAGGCCTACCCGTTCATAATCCAGGACTTCCGTAAGGCCTGGGAGGTCATCCAGCTCAAGAAGATACCGATAATGGGCGGAACGCATCCGGGCCACACGACCGATGCAGTCGCTGCCCTCCTCGCGGAGTACCTTCAGGCCGACCTTCTAGTGGTCGTCACGAACGTGGACGGCGTCTACGACAGCGACCCGAGGAAGAACCCGAACGCGAGGAAGCTCGAGAAGATAACACCGGAGCAGCTCGTGGAGATAGCGATGGAGGCCGAGAGTAAGGCGGGCGGAAGCGGCGTCGTCGATGCCCTGGCCGCGAAGTTCATCCAGAGGGGTAGGATAAGAACCTACATCGTCGGCAAGGAGGATGCATACCACCTCTTCGACGTCGTCAAGAGGCAGCACCACGGGACCGTGGTGGAGCCTTGAGGGCTCTCTTTCCCTCCTCTCAAAACGCTTATATATTTTGTCCGACTATTGTCCTACGGTGATGGAATGTCCACTGCAGAGAAGGTCTCCGTCCGCTTTCCCCCAGGCCTGATGCGCGAGATAGACAGGCTGGTCGAGCGGGGGGAGTTCTCGAGCAGGAGCGAGTTCATCAAGGAAGCCGTCAGATTCTTTCTTCTGCACTACGAGTCCCCCAAAGAGCTCTGGGAGGAGTACAAGCTCCTTGCCAAGGACAGGAAGCTTCCATCTGAGGAGGAAATCGAAAAGCTCCTTGAGGAAGTGGACGAGGAATGGAAGCGCTCAAGGTCGTCTTAGACACGAACGTCGTCATAGCGGCAGCGATAAACCCCTTCGGCAGTTCTGGAAAGGTACTTGACATGGTGGTCGATGGAACGGTTCGTTCCTACACATCCGAAGCGATACTTGAGGAGCTGCGCTTCAAGCTCACGAGCGAGAAGGTTCTCAAATACCTGGAGAGCAGGGTTTACGCCCTATGGATTTACAGGATATTTAGGGCCTCGTCAGTCCTCGTTGAACCGGCCGAGCACTTCGATGTTTCGCCCGACTACGATGACAACAAGTTCTTTGATGTTGTCTATTCTGCCAAGGCCGACTTCCTGATAAGCCTCGATAAGAAGCACGTGCTGAAGCTGAGGGACGGGGAGAAGAGGTTCTCCCTTAAAGGGCACGAGTTTCTAATCTTGACTCCAGCCGAGTTCTTTGAGCTCGTCGAAAGGGATAAAAACTTGAACATAGGATAACTTTCTGTGGGCATCCATGTCCAAGCGCGATGAGAATGCAAATATATGGATAACTTTTTTGGAAAATCTTAAACCTAGAGTGGAAGAAATCGAGGTTGATGGGAAGAAAATAACGAGACTTGTTTTTGAGGAGTATGTTAATGCGGAGGGAATAACATTCCCTGAGACGTATGAAAACGAAGAATTGATGTATACTGACGACAAAACTGGACTGACGTGGGCTGGAAAGTTCCCGTTTAAATACGCACTGTTTAAGAAGGGTGCATCTTTTGATGGAGCCACATTTAGAGGAACAGTATCGTTTTACGGCGCTATTTTTGAAGGAGATGCCAGCTTTAATAACGTCACTTTTGAGGGATATGTATCATTTGATCGCGTTGTGTTTAAGGGAGTGGTTCGATTTAAGGAAGCAAAATTCAAAAACACTAACGATGTATTTCATCCGGACGATAATGACCAGCAACTACGTTTCTGGGAAGAAGTTTCCCCAGAGGTAAATGTTGGCCATGCCAATCCATTGAGACCAAATGATCCGGTTGTTGATACTAGAAACGATTTCTACCAATTTTCAGCCACGTTTATTAATACCAAATTCATGAATAGTGTGAGTTTTGATAACGCTGAATTCTATGGAGCCGTTAGGTTTAATTCCTCCCAATTTGGAGTGAATATTGAGAGGGATTCTCCCACCGCTTCAATTGATTTTAAAAACGCCAAATTTCTAGGACCTTCCACGGAATTTAGGGGATGCACATTTTTGCTAGAACTTTGTTCGTAAAAGTGAAGTTCAGGGGATACGTGAATTTTGAGGGAAGTACTTTTGAGCAGTCCTTACACTTTGATCGTAGCGAGTTCTTAGTTGATGTAGAATCCAAAGATGTTGGGTATTTTGAGTTCTCACCAATAGACTTCCGGAGAACGCATTTTAAGAAAGATATATCATTTAGAGGAGTTCACTTTTACTCTAAGCCGAATTTTTCGAAGGCATATTTTGAAGGCTCTGTAGCATTCACTAGGACTATAGGAATAGACGCACGAGATTGCACATTTCATCGAGGAGCTGATTTTATAGAGTGTGTTTTCGAAAAAGAAGCTGATTTTCAGTGGAGTGTCTTTTATAAGTCTCAAGGAAATTCGGGTGAGAGGTATTCATCCGAAGAGTACCCACTAGCCAATTTTGCTCGTTCTCGCTTTGAGGGTTCAGCGCACTTCAACTTTGCAATGTTTGGAAATGTTATTTTTAATTTTGTACGCTTCTTGGGTCAAGTAGGTTTTCAGGGAACCAGATTCAATAGACATCTTCATATTAGGGAAGCAGTTTTTGAAAACGTTGTTGCATTTTCTGCTTATAGTTTTGTCGATGTCGATATAGAAGGTTCCCGCTTTCAGGGAGCTGTCATCTTTAGTGGGGCAAACCTAACAGGAGATTTCCGAATAGTTCACTCGACATTTGAACGGGAGGTCTTATTTGGAAAAGGGGGATATAAAGAAGAAAATTATTCTCCAATCACATTTGGTAAAAGTGCAAAATCCTTTATTATAGAGAGAACTACTTTTGAAGATTCAGTGAGCTTTCGCGATATTGAGTTCCCTGCTCCAGTCACAATCGTTGAGTGTTCATTTAATAGTCACGTCTACTTTGATGAATCTGTGTTTAAAAATATCTGCGATCTGTCTGGAAACTTCTTTAAGTCGAAAACATCATTCAAGGATACCATTTTTGAGGGAGACGTTATATTTGATCGGTGTTTACTTTCTGGAATTTGGGATTTTGCAGAAAAGCAGGATAGGCCATATAAATTTTACAAATCTTTGAGCTTTGATGGTGTTTCAATTTCAGGTACTGTCTCATTTGTAAGCCTTAGGGGCAGAGAAGGCCTGGAGGAATTTGATATCAAGGAATTTGAGAGTCTCTTCAAGGAACCTCTTTCAAAAATCGAAGCTGCTCGCATCCAAAGAGTAAGTTTTGACAAAGAAGGCAAACGGGAAGAAGCCGACAGAATGTTTGTCCTCGAAATGCGTGTCAGAAGGAGAGTTAGGTCCAAGAGAGCGAATATGAAAATTCGTAATTTCCTTGAGTGGCTTATTGGTGATCTGCCTTCGGAATATGGCACAAACTGGAGGCGAATTATCTGGGTGAGCCTATTAGTTGTATTGTATTTTGGTATCGCATATTGGCTTGAGATACTAAGCTATAGTTTTTATACTGAATGGGATATTGAGTGGTTTAAGTTGTTAGACTTGGGTATGCTTTGGACGCTTTTTGGAGTTTCATACTTGGTAGTTTTGTATTATCGTGGCACTTTTGAAAACATAACTACCGTGGAGGAATTCATTAGTGGAATTCGACGCTATTGGAAAGATTGGGGAATTGTATTAGGTCCAACGTATTTAGCATGGGTTGGATTATCTAACTTTTCTTTACCCTTTAATGCAAGAGTGTTGAACAAAGCAACCATTCAGCTCTCGAATAATGTGATAATCGCTTTAAATCCAGAAAATCCTGGAAGTTGCCTTGGAACTCTCCTCAACGCCCTCTACTACTCCCTCGTCACCTTCACCACCCTCGGCTACGGCGACATGCACCCGACCGGCTGGCTGAAAGCCCTGAGCGCCCTTGAAGCATTGACCGGAGCGGTTTTCATGGCGCTTATCGTCGCCGTCATAGCGAGGAAGTGGATGCGGTAAGGCCTCCAGCTAAGGCAACTTTTTATATCCCATTCCCCTTCTCTCTCCGGTGGTGTCCATGAAAGTTGTCGTTGTCGGTTCTGGCACAGCCGGGAGCAACTTCGCTCTCTTCATGCGCAAGCTCGATAGAAAGGCCGAGATAACCGTCATAGGAAAGGAGCCCACGATGCAGTATTCACCCTGCGCCCTGCCGCACGTGATAAGCGGCGCGATAGAGAAGCCGGAGGATGTAATCGTCTTCCCGAACGAGTTCTATGAAAAGCAGAAGATCAACCTCATGCTCGGCACCGAGGTTCAATCCATAGACCGCGGGAGGAAGGTTGTGATCACCGACAAGGGCGAAGTCCCCTACGACAAGCTCGTCCTGGCCGTCGGCTCCAAGGCCTTCGTCCCGCCGATAAAGGGCGTTGAGAACGAAGGTGTCTTTACCC
>JALTCK010000047.1:0-1653 GCA_027074805.1 Thermococcus sp.
GTGTGACCCCGCCGCTATGACCGCCGTACCGGTAGTGACCTCCCGAGTTGAGTTTATAAATATTGCGGTGAAGTGAGCGGTGCGTAAACCCTATATAATCCGGCGCCTAAGGAAACCCGGTGTTGATAATGGGACTGATTGAAGACAAAGCCCTCGTGGAGGCTGCTCTTTTTGTATCTGGGAGGCCCCTCAGTGTCAAGGAGCTCTCTCGAGCCCTTGGAATAAGGTCACTCGACTACATTGAAAAGCTCATAGAGCTAATAGCCGCTGAGTACGCGGAGAGGAAAAGCGCCATAGAGGTTGTAAAAGTCCTTGGGGACAAGTACGTGATGCAGGTCAAGCAGGAGTACAGCCAGCAGGTCATCCACCTGATGCCAAGGCCCGATTTGAGAACCGGAGAGCTAAAGACCCTCGCACTGATAGCCTACCTCCAGCCCATAGAGCAGAGCAAGATCATCAAACTCCGCGGGAGTCAGGCCTACGAACACGTGAGGAAGCTCCTCGAGATGGGAATGATATATGCGGAGCCCTATGAAAGAACGAAACTCCTTAGAACAACTCCAAAATTCGCTGAACTCTATGGATTCCCCTCTGACGATCCGATGGTAATAAAGGAAGCCTTCAAAAAGGTTGTCCACGCGGAGTACAGCGACCTGATAGCGAAGCTTGAAGGAAAGAATAGTTCGGGAGAAGACTCCAGTGAGAACAAAAAGGAAAAAGCGGGAGAATCAGAAGAAACCCCCAGTACCTACGAGGCAGAATAAGTTTCTCCCTATCCCTTTGGAAATCCTGAAGCTAACAGCTCAATTTTCCTCCTCCGGAAAAGTTTAAATACCCGGCGAGCGGATTACCATTCAGGTGAGTGTTATGGGAGTGCTTACAAAGGACCAGATAATCGGACTCATTGAGAAGCGGAAGGGGCTTTCTCGGGATGAAATCGAGAAAAGGATAGCCGAGATAGCGAGGAGGGAAGGAATCTCCGAGCACGCGGCGGCCCTAATGCTTGCGGAGGAGCTCGGTGTTAATCTTGAAGGGGATGAGGAGCTTCTCCACATAGCCGACCTCGTCCCCGGGATGAGCGGCGTCAACATTGTCGCGAGAGTCATGAGAAAGTATCCCCCTCGCGAGTACAAGAAGAAGGACGGTTCGACCGGAAGGGTGGCCAACCTCATCATCTACGACTCCAGCGGAAAGGCGAGGCTCGTTCTCTGGGACAACTTCGTGACGAAGTACTACAACGAGCTGAAGCAGGGTGACATGATAAAGGTGATAGACCCCAGCGTGCGCGAGGGGAGGAACGGAATCGAGCTGCACACCTACTTCAAGACAAGGATAATACTCAACCCAGACGACCCGAGAGTTGACGAAATACCTCCTCTGGAGGAAGTCAGGAGCTACAACTACCAGAGGGTCAAAATAGGGGACCTCATTGGAGGCGAGAAGTTCGTCGAGGTTAGAGGAACCGTGGCGCGGCTCTACCGCGTTACGGTATACGATGCCTGCCCCGTCTGCAGGAGGAAGGTGGACTACGATCCGACGAGCGAGACCTGGATATGCCCGGAGCACGGCGAGGTGAAACCGGTTAAGATAACGATACTCGACTTCGGCCTCGACGACTCGACGGGTTACATAAGGACGACGCTCTTCGGCGAC
>JALTCK010000047.1:1663-2568 GCA_027074805.1 Thermococcus sp.
ACGCCGCAGAGCTCATCGGAGCCGACCCCGAGGAGATAGCGGAGAAGCTTAAGGACCTCGTGGACGGCGGTTTAACCATCAAAGATGCCGGAAGGAAGCTCGCAGAGGAGGAGTACTACACGCTCCTGGGGAAGGAGATAATCGTGAGGGGGAACGTGGTCGAAGACCGCTTCCTCGGAGTTTTTCTGAAAGCCTTCGGATGGGAGGAGATAGACGAGAGGAGAGAGATAGCCCGCGTAAGGGCCGAGCTGAGGGAAGTTCTCAAGGAGGTGCTGTGAATGGAGGAGCCAGAGAGACAGTTCAGGCGGAGGAAGCCCGCCGTCGAGAGAAAGATCGGCGAGATAGGTGAAAACGACACGAGGGTTGCGATAATAGGGAAGGCCTTCAAGGTCGATAAGATAGACTACACCTTCTGGGTGGACGACGGAACCGGAGTAATCCTCGTGGAGAGCGAGGAGAACGTGCTCCCGGAGAACGGCCAGACCGTGAGGGTCATCGGGAGGGTTATTAGGAACGAGAAGATCCACCTCTTCGGAGAGGTGGTTCAGGACTTCAGCGAGGCAGACTTAGAGGCCCTGGAAGAGGTAAGGGAGCTTGAAATAAAGGCCCTTCCAAAGATCAGCGGGATTATCACCTTCTTCGGGGGTGAGGAGGAATGAAGAAGAGACTGCCAGCGAGCAGGGTCTACCTCAGGGACATCATCGACGGCTACTACGTAAGGAGCGAGGGCGACTTTGAGCCTAACTATCTCATAACAAAGGACGCGCGGAAGGTCTACCGCGTTAAGGTCGTCGCCACGGTCGTTAGGGAGCCAATGATAAGCGAAGACGAGACCTACGGGAGATTCCAGATCGACGACGGCACTGGAACTCTCTGGGTATTCGGCTTCCGCGCGTCCTTTGTTA
>JALTCK010000048.1 GCA_027074805.1 Thermococcus sp.
TAATACAATAAACAAATATGAAGTATATCAAAATAATTTGCTATGTTTGATATAATTCTGTATATAAACCTTTCCAACCGAAAACTATTTATTCATACACTTCCTAACTTCAGCTAGATATTGAGGGTGATATGTTATGAAGAGAATTTCAACGGGGGTCCCCGGGCTCGATCAGATGCTTAGCGGGGGCCTGATAGCCAACAGGGCCTACCTCGTGAAAGGAGGGCCCGGTCTTGGGAAAACTACGATCTCGATCCAGTTCTTGATGGATGGCGTGAAGAATGGGGAGGACGTGCTGTACATAACTCTGGAGGAACCCCTCAACATGATCATAGAAGATATGAAGCCGCTCGGATTTAACTTGGAAAACCCCCTCTTCCATGGGATAGACGCAACCCCCATCAGTAAAAAGACGTATATATTTGATGCCGCTTATTACGAAGAGTTCGCTGAAAGCTTTGAGAAATTTGTACAGGCCGTGGAGAAGAAACTGGAAGAGCACATGATATCGAGGGCCGCGGTTGATCCCATAACGATGGTACGGCTTACCACCCACAATGAACTCGAATATCGGCGCCTCTTTATAGGCCTTCTCAAGGTCTTCGCGAAGTACCATACCACAGTACTCATAACCTCCGATATAAGCGGGGATGCACGTTGCGGCGTTGAAGACTACCTGTCAAGCGGGGTAATAGAACTTAAGAGGTACAACACGGGAGGAAAGACCGTTAAAGGCATACAGATACTCAAGTTTAGGGGAAGTATGTTCGATGAGGACGTAAGACCGTACACATTCACCAATGCAGGGGTTATGGTGTACGCTTCCGAAAGTCTATACAACAGGTGAGTCTACCCGGTGAGATTGATGGAAATTGGCATTCAGGAACTTGATGAGCTTTTAGCCCCTGTAGAGGAGGGCAGTGTGATACTGATCGAAAGCTCCCATGGACTGGGAGAAGCTATCATTCCTCATATAATAAATGCAAACAAGGATAAAACATCAGCAATAGTCATCCTGCCAAGGGGGTCCCCTGAAATAGCAACGTTTCCTAAAGAGGGCATTCAAACCCTCATCTTTGGTAGAGACATTGATCCCGATAAGCTCTACGAACTCCTACGTGCAATCCGAGAGCTTCCAGAGGGGGCACTGGTCATAGCTGTACGGCTGGATTTCCTGTTCTTAAGACGCCAGGTGAAGAGCATATACATGTTCCTCGAAGACCTAATGAGCACCGTCCAAGAGAGAGGGCTTACCCTTATAATGACCGTGGAGAAAAATAGTATTTCAGACCAAGATCTCGCGATGTTCGAAAGTATGTCCACATACGTTATTGATATTATTGAAGAAGTTTCTGAGTTCAATGTAATTCACTTGCTTAGGATTAAAAAGCCATATCCAAATAGTACAAAGTTCTATATGATGAAACTAAAAGACGGAAAGATTCACCTCAATGAACTTTCAAATTCTCCATGAACGTTAGATAAGTGGCCAACCTCTTGGATTGGTGGGCAAGAGTTAAGTGCATTGAGATAACCCAGCTAGATAATGATATGAGAATCAAAGGAGGAATAAAACTCTGTCGGGTTCAATACAAGGGGTCTTCTTGATTTCATTCTAAGAGTCTCCGTGGCCGATGAAGGATCGAACCTTAAAAAGAGATTCCTGTATGGGGATGAGGCCCTCTCGGGACTGAGCTACTACTCTCCATCATGATGTCCTTCGCTCTTTTAGTGGCTCCTGCACTCGTAAAAGAGCTCAAGGCGAAGTAACTTGCGATGGGCCTAGTTGTCGGCTTATTCCTCCGCATCTGCTGTTAGAGGTGAAGCCCAACTTTCCTCACACAAGGAATATCCTGCACTACGGCTCATCATTGATGCAGACTGCCTGAGGAGGAAGGGACTGAGGATTTACAGAGCAGGGAAGAACGTGAGGATAGTGGAAAAAGTCCCGCCGGACTGCATCACTCTGGAGGTCTAGTGAGAAAACTCATATACTCTCCATCCCTATCCCAAAAGGGTGGAACCATGTGCGATATACTCGTGGCCGCCCCTGGGGCCACAAAGGAAGGTGTAACTCTCTTCGCCAAGAACAGCGACCGCGAGCCTAACGAGGCCCAGGTTCTGGATTTCATTCCCAGGATGAAGCACGATGAGGAGAAGGTGAAACTCACCTACGTCGAGTTCCCGCAGGTGAAGGAGACCTACGCTGTAATCCTCTCCCGCCCCTGGTGGATGTGGGGGGCGGAGATGGGTGTCAACGAGTTCGAGGTGGCGATAGGGAACACCGCCGTCTTCACGAAGGTTAAAGTGCCTGAGAAGGGGATAACCGGAATGGACATGATACGCCTCGCCCTTGAGAGGACTAAGAGCGCCAAGGAGGCCCTCGACTTCATAACGAACCTCGTGGAGGGGGGTTTGCAGGGTGGGAACGGGAGCAAAAACCACAGGCTCTACTACTTCAGCTCCTTCATAATAGCCGACCCAAAGGAGGCGTGGGTTCTCGAGACGGTCGGAAAGGAATGGGCTGCAAAGAGGATCGAAGGCGTTTAC
>JALTCK010000049.1 GCA_027074805.1 Thermococcus sp.
GGCTTACCAAAGATTTATTAAGCGTCCGGGGGAGATACAGGTGATTAGGAGAGCCTAACGGTGATGAACATGATTGTTCCATTGAGTAATCTTAGACCCGGGGAGAGCGGTGTTGTGATCAACCTTCAGGGGGGGCCGAACTTCAGGAGCAGGCTTTATGCAATGGGTCTCTCACCAGGTGCAACGGTGCAGGTTGTGAACGTCTACAACCCCGGCCCGGTTGTTGTTGAAGTCGGGGGTGCAAGACTTGCCCTTGGAAGGGGAATGGCATCGAGGGTTCTTGTGAGAAAGCTGTGAGGTGGTAGCATGGCGATGAGGGTGGTGGCCTTAGCCGGGAACCCCAACGTTGGTAAAACCACGATATTCAACGACCTCACCGGTATGAGACAGCACGTGGGCAACTGGCCCGGTGTGACGGTTGAGAAGAAGGAGGGAGTTTTTGAATACCGGGGCGAGAGGTTTTTAGTCGTTGACCTTCCTGGGACGTATTCCCTGACGGCCCACTCCGTTGATGAACTCGTTGCTAGGAACTTCCTTCTCAACGGGAACCCCGATGTGGTTGTCAACGTAGTTGACTCCACCTCCGTTCTCAGGAACCTGTATCTCACGGTGGAGATCTTTGAGATGGGCATCAAAAACGTTGTCGTAGCCCTCAACAAGATCGACTTAGCCGAGAAGAAGGGCATAAAAATTGATGCTAAAAAGATGTCAAAGGTTCTTGGCGTCCCGGTTGTTCCCCTCAACGCCAAAGAGGGCAGGGGCCTCGACGAACTGAAGGAAGCCATCATGGAGGTAGCGCATGGTAAGGTCATGGGCACTCCAATAATACCTCAGTACGATCCGGATGTTGAGAGGGAAATAGAGCACATTTCCAAGTGCCTCGAAGGAACCAAGCTGGTCTCGAAGTACCCCGTGAGGTGGCTGGCCCTGAAGCTCCTCCAGCGCGATGAAGAGATTATTAAGCTTGTGAGGAGGCACCTTGGTGAAGAAAAGCTCAATGAGATAATGACCCACATCGGTGAGCTTGAGGCAAAGTACGGAAGGGCGATAGACCTTATAATAGCCGGTCAGAAGTTTGAATTCATAGACAGGCTCACCCACGAGTTCATGAGCTATGGCCAACCCAAGGGGGAGACCTTCACGGATCAGCTCGACAGAATCCTCATCCATCCAGTTTACGGTTTCATAGCTATGGCCTTCGTTTTCTACGCTCTCTTCAAGTTCGTGTTTGCCTTCGGACTGCCTCTCCAAAACTGGCTTGCCGATGCCTTCACGGACTTTGGGAACTGGCTTGCCCCGTATATAGCGAACGAAACGCTCAGGGGATTGGTAGTCGATGGGATAATAGGTGGTGTGGGGATGGTTCTGAGCTTCTTCCCCCTCGTTTTCCTGCTCTTCTTTGCCCTTACCTTCCTCGAGGATCTCGGCTACATGGCGAGGGTAGCGGTTCTGATGGAGGGCATCCTCCGGAAGTTCGGCCTTCCGGGAAAGGCCATAATACCGCTCATACTCGGTCTCGGCTGTAATGTTCCGGCCGTGATGGCAACCAGAACCCTCGATGACGAGAAGGACAGACTTGTCACGATGTTTGTGAACCCCTTCATCCCCTGCTCCGCCCGGCTGAGCGTCATAAGCTTCTTGGCAGGTACCTTTTTCGGCTCGAACAGCGCTCTCATTGCCCTCAGCATTTATCTGCTGGCCTTCGGTGTGGCTCTCTTCTCTGCTTGGATTGTGAGCCACTTTGTCCCCGGTGAGGGCAGTCCCTTTGTAATAGAGCTCCCCGAGTACAGTATCCCGACCGGAAAGACCCTTCTCCTGCACTCATGGGAGAGGAGCAAGGAGTTCGTGAAGAAAGCTGGCACGGTCATACTCGCAGGTGCTATCGCAATTTGGTACCTCAGCAACTTCCCGGCACCGATGGGGACAGGTAAGAGCTACGCTGAAAAGCTTGGATACCTCTTGGAGCCTTACGTTAGGCTGATGGGCCTCGACTGGAAAGCAGCAGTAAGCTTGCTCTTCGGCATAATAGCGAAGGAGAATGTGATATCAACCTACGGCGTCCTCTACGGGAGCGAGGAAGCGATAAGAAACGCCCTCACTTCCCTGCAGGCATACACTCTGGCGGTAGTTACGACGCTTTACATACCGTGCATAGCGACCATCGGTGCGATAAGGGCGGAGAGCAACTGGAAGTGGGCGGCACTGGTAACGGCCTACATGATAACAGTGGCCTCCCTAGTTGGCATCCTGATATGGCATGTCGGCCTTCGAATGGGGTGGTGAAGTTGAACATCTTGGAGAGGGTTTTAGAGCTCATTCAGGAGGGCAGGAGAACACCGGAGGAGATAGCTAAGGAGCTCGGGCTTAGAAAGGACAAGGTAGAGGCCGCAATAGAGATGCTGAAGAGCTTAGGCTACATCGAGGAGGTTCACAAGGGCTCCCCGGCCTGCGAGACCTGTCCCCTGAGAAAGGTCTGCGGCGGGAAGTGCTTCATGCCGGCAGGTAGCGGGAGGATAAAGGTGATGAC
>JALTCK010000050.1 GCA_027074805.1 Thermococcus sp.
CCGAAGAGCTCCTTGGCAAGGTCCCTTGCCTTCGGGCCCTGGATTGAGAACATGACCATGTCGTAGGTCTTGTTCTCTATCTCAAGGTCAAGCTCGCCGAATTTCTCTATCCCGCGCTTTATCGCGTTGAACCAGGCCTCGAGCTTCTCGAAGGCATCCGAATCGCAGACCATCATGTAGGTGTCGTTACCCATGTTGAAGACCAGCGTCTCGTCCTTTACAGCGCCGCGCTCGTTGAGAACGAGGGTGTAGGTTCCGCTTATCGCGGGAGGCTTGCTTATGTCGTTGGTAGTAACGTACTGGAGGAACTCCAGGGCGTCCTTACCGCGGAAGATGAACTCGCCCATGTGAGAGACGTCGAAGATTCCGACGCCGTTCCTCACCGCGAGGTGCTCCTCCTTTATGCTCGAGTACCAGATGGGCATCTCCCAGCCCGCGAACTCCTCAACCTTCTTCGCGTGCTCCTTATGCCAGTCGAAGATGTGGACCCTCTTGACCATGACAACCACCGTTAAAGCTAAGGCTGAAGCGTTATAACCCTTTCCCAATGGCAGGCAACGCTAATAAGCATCGAAGCAATAAATTATACCGAGGTGAACCCTATGTTTGAGAGAATACTCTACCCGACGGACTTCTCGGAGGTTTCCCTTCACGCCTTAAAACACTGCCTCCCTGACCTAGTTAAGGCAGGAGTCAGAGAGATATACCTCCTCCACGTTATTGACATTACCGTGGCCGAGTTTGAGGCATTCGAACTGGAAGAAATCTACCGTAAGAAATTAGAGAAGCTTGCGAGAGAGCTGGAAAAGAGCGGAGCAAAGGTGGAGCCGATAGTAACCATTGGCCTCCCCTCAATAGAGATAGCAGAGACTGCGGAGGAGAGGGAGGTAGAGCTTATAGTTCTCCCCAGCGTAGGAGAAAATATCTGGCGGAGGATGTTCGTTGGCACCACCGCCTCAAATCTCGCGCGAGCCACCAAAAAGCCCGTCCTAATCCTGAAATACGAGAAGGAAGATGAGGAGATAAAGCCCCTTGAGGATTGTGAAAAAATATTCTCCAGGCCGCTGATAGCCCTGGACTTTTCAAAGTGCTCCGTGAAGGTCATTAAAACCGTCAGGAAGTTTCAGGAGACCATTGAGAAGGGAATCCTTCTACATTCCGTGGACTATGGGAATGTGGATGAGCTCGAACACAACATCCTCCTAGCAAAGAAGAACCTCGAGAAGACAGCCAAGGGTTTGAAAGCCAAAATGGAGACGGAAGTCCTCGTGGGAAGCGCGAGCCAGGCCATAATAGGAATGGCCCTCTCAAAGAACGCCAGCGTCATAGTCATCGGGAAGAAGGGGCGGAGCTTTCTCAAGGACCTCCTCCTCGGCAGCACGGCGGAGAGAACCATGAGGGATTCAAAACTGCCGGTACTTCTTGTTCCATGCGAATGACCTCAGACTGGAACGGCTTCCACATCAAATTCGGTAGCTACCCTGTTGCCATCATCGGTCTTTTCCTTCTTCCCCTGACCGTTTATAAAACCTACTCCTTCGTACTCTCCCCACTCATAAGCGCGCTCGCTATCATATGTGCCAGGCGAAGAGGTTCTGGTAGCAGGCCCGTTCTCGTCGTTATTCTCACAATTTCCGTGGCGGTTCTGTCATCAAGCCCGAGGAACTGGATGTAGAGCTTTTCAGGGATCAGCTCGTGGAGTGGAGGGGCCTTCCTCAGGAGTCCTATCCTTTCTTCGGCGTCATCGAAGTGCTTCCTCAGGGCGGCCTCCATGGCCTCCAAGTTGGGCCTCTTTCTGACGACCACGACAACAGGAAGGCCCGTCTCGCGGTTCAAACGTTCTACATCAACCACGTTGAAGCCGGCGTAGGTTATCCCCTTCAGGAGGATGACCCTCAGATCCTTGAACCGGGAGTTAATGACAGCATCGGCGATAAAGTCAGTTGCGTCTCTCCCGTCCACGGTTATCCAGCGCGAGAGGACTCCGACTACCTCCTGAGAGCCCTTCATGACGACGCCGATGAGAATTGTCTTCTCCCGGTTGAGCTTTGAAGAAAAGGAAAAGGTTCCGTCGTCGAAGCCGACCACCCTTATCTCGGGCTTGACCTTCCTTATCATCCGAACAGCACCCTGGCCATCCATTCGGAGTACTCGCGGTTGAGCTTGTCGAGGTCTATCCTAGCTATCATCGGGACCTCATAGGGATGAAGATCCTTTATGGCCTCCCTCAGCTCCTTCCACTTGCTCACCTCGGTTTTCATGAACGCTCCGACCTCGGTGCCCTCCTCTATCTTCCCTTCCCACCAATACATTGCCTGATGCTCCCTGAGGTTGGCACAGACTATGAGTTTCCTTTCCAAGAGTTCTCTGACTATCCCCTTGGCACTCTCCCAGTCAGGAAAGGTGGTATAAACGAAAATCGCCTCCATAATCTCACCACACTTACCTCAATGGATAACCTTAAATCCGTTGTGGATTTAACATAACCGGGATGGTGTATGAAGCGGGTTAGGGCTCATCTTAGAATCCGCGGCCGGGTTCAGGGAGTGGGCTTTCGCTGGAGCATGCAGAGGGAGGCCAGAAAACTGGGCCTTGCAGGCTGGGTGAGAAACCTTCCGGACGGTACCGTCGAGGCCGTGATAGAAGGGGATGAGGAGAGGGTGGAAGCGCTAATAGGATGGGCCCATCAAGGACCACCGCTAGCCAGGGTTACGAGGGTAGAGGTAAAATGGGAAGAACCAGAGGGACTGGAGGGATTTCTCGTCACTGGCTGACAGTCATCTTCTCAAGGAGTATTCTCTTGGGGCAGTACTTGACCTCACAGTAGTTGCAGACCAGTTTTTCTTTGTTCTTCTCCGGGGTGTGGAGTATAAGCTTCTGGAAGCCTGCTATCTCCTTGAGCTCGGCAAAAACATCCACTGGCAGGACGCCGTCTATAACGACGTAGAGCTTGCTCGGTTCCTCTCGGAGGTTTCTGCTAAAGACTTCCATAACAGGCACCTTGTTCCCAGAGAGCATTGAGAGTATCTTCGAAAAGCTTTCCAAGTAGGTTTCCTTGTCAAGCTCTATTTCAAGAACTTCCCAACCCATAAGAGGGGCAACCTTAATGAGGCTGGGAAGCGGGTTCAAACGCTCAAATATCAGCTTTAAGGGGTAGGTTTTTTCTATGTATTCTATCGTGTGATAGACTATCTTCCTGTTGACTCCGATAACACGGGCAAGCTCGCTAATTGGAACCTCTACCTCCCTTAGATATATCTTCCCGTTCTTAACGCTGAGTCCGTTTTCAAAGAGGAAATCAGCAACCTTCCTTCTCGCAGGGTAATTCCGGAAATAAGCCTCCAGTATGAGCATCATTTTTGTTCACCTCTTACTCATATATGGGTAGGAATGGATATTTAAATCTTTCCCTCGGCCGGAAGTTTTATTAACTTTGCCACACAAAAATATTCTGGTGATTGCCATGGAAGAGCCCGTTAAGATAGGCCATGATAAATTCTACATCGGAGAGGGAGAAACTGCGCGCAGGGAGCTCAGGCTCATCAAGGTGTCAGATGATGTCATACAGCTCCAAGAAGAGGTTCACGGGATAATAGCCCTAGTTGGAGCCAGTTCAAGTGTAAACGTCAAAAAGGAGGAGCTCAAGAGGCTCATCAAGGTTGTAAAGGAGGAGTTCGGCTGGACCGACGTCTGCGAGTGAAAATTCCACATTTTTCTCTTCTCTTCCACCTAGTATCATCTACGGTGATATTAACGTTTTATAAGCATAAAACCCGGTAGATTAAGACGGGTGGTTGCCATGGCCGTTGGAGAAAAAATAACGGTTAGTGTCATTAAGGCTGACATAGGTGGCTGGCCGGGGCACTCAAGGGTGCACCCACAGCTGATAGAGACTGCCGAAAGTATTCTCTCAGAGGCCCTCAAAAAAGGGACTATAATAGACTTCTATGTGGCACAGGCGGGAGACGATCTCCAGCTTATAATGACCCACAAGCAGGGGGTGGACAGTGAGGAAATCCACGGACTGGCATGGAAGGCCTTCGAGGAAGCAACAAAGGTGGCAAAGAAGCTCGGTCTTTATGGGGCCGGACAAGACCTCCTCAAGGACGCTTTCAGTGGAAACGTCCGTGGGATGGGACCCGGAGTTGCAGAAATGGAGATAACCCTGAGAAAGAGCGAGCCAATAGTTACCTTCCACATGGACAAGACGGAGCCAGGAGCCTTCAACCTGCCGATATTCAGGATGTTCGCCGACCCTTTCAATACTGCCGGCCTCGTAATAGATCCAAAGATGCACATGGGCTTCCGCTTTGAGGTCTGGGACATCCTCAAACATAAGCGGGTGATCCTAAGCACCCCAGAGGAAGTCTACGATCTCCTCGCACTCATAGGTGCAAAGAGCCGCTACGTCATCAAGAGGGTTTATCCCAAGGAAGGTCATCCAATAAGCAGAGACGAGCCGGTGGCAGTCGTTAGCACGGAGAAACTCTTCGAGATCGCCGGAGAATACGTGGGCAAAGACGACCCGGTAGCGATAGTCAGGGCCCAGAGCGGTTTACCTGCTCTCGGTGAAGTCCTCGAGCCCTTCGCCTTCCCGCACCTAGTCAGCGGCTGGATGCGCGGTTCCCACAACGGGCCTATAATGCCGGTCCCGATGCACCAGGCCAACCCGACCAGGTTTGATGGTCCTCCAAGGGTTGTCGCCCTCGGCTGGCAGATAAGCCCAGAGGGAAAGCTCGTGGGCCCGGTTGACCTATTCGATGACCCGGCATTCGACTACGCCAGGCAAAAGGCCCTTGAAGTAACCGAGTACATGCGCAGGCACGGACCCTTCGAGCCCCACAGACTTCCGCTCGAGGACATGGAATACACGACCCTTCCAGGCGTTCTGCAGAGACTTGAAGACCGCTTTGAGAATATCGAGTAACCCCCTCTTTTTTCATTGCTTCCCTCCCTTTTTCTCCAAACATTTCTCCGCGACGTAGTCCCAGTCAATAAAAACCCAAGTATTTCAGAAAACCTTAAATAGGTTTCCCATCCACTCAACACTTGGAGTGATACACTGGAGGGGTGCTCATGAAGTTCACGGTTTTACACTTCAAACTGGGTAAAGGAAAGGTTGAAGCTGAGGAGATAGAGAGAGAAGGAATGTACGGAATCATAGACTACGGGCTTGACCTTCACGAATCGCTCGAAACCTATTCCATTGACCCATACGACTCTAGGAACGTTGTCGTTATGGGGATGGGGCCCTTCTCAGGTTCAATACTCCCCGGTGCTCACAGACTCATCTTCTTCTTCCGCTCACCGCTCTACGGCACGCTCTTCCCCTCTGCCATGGGAGGAGCAGCCTACGCCTTCAAGAACGTTGGAATCGACTTCGTGACCTTTGAGGGAAAAGCTGAGAAACCCGTTGTAATCCTGCTCTACAACGATGGAGAGAACGTGAAGGCTGAACTCCACAAGATAGCGCTTGAGAAGGTTATAGAGATATGGCGCGATTACAAGGGCGAGGAGGGCGTTTATGCGCTCACCCAGTACCTCATGGACACCTTTGGGGACCGCTTTGATTTCGAGTACCGTATAGCCGTCGTTGGACCGGCTTCTCTCAACACTAACTACGGGGCGATATTCTCCCAGACCCTCAGGAATGGAAAGAGAGTAGTCGGTAGCGAGGACTGGGCGGCTAGAGGAGGCTCCGGAAGCGTCCTTCTCAGGGCCCACAACGTCGTCGGGATAATCTTCGGCGGAAAGCCGAGGAAGAGGGCCTTCCCAGGGGAGGATATCTCATCCTTCAGGACCGCCAAGGAGATAGTCGAGGGCGTGCATAAAAAGCCCTACAAGGATGTAGTGGCTGAGAAGACCGTCAAGTACAAGTACAACCCCAAGCTGAAAACCGGAGGAACCTTCGGAGGGAACTATCCGGCAGAGGGCGACTTCGTGCCGATACTCAACTGGGGGATGCCCTACATTGAGAAGGAGGAGCGCATAAAGATCCACGAGGCCATAATGAAGCACTACTGGGAGCCCTTCAACAAAGAGGCAATCGAGACCAAGAACTGGACGAACTGCGGTGAGCCGTGCCCCGTCGTCTGCAAGAAGTACGCCAACGGCCATCACATAGAATACGAGCCGAGGGAAGCCAACGGCCCGCTCAGCGGAGTTATAACCCTCCGCGCAAGCGACATAAGCGTTCCAGCGGTGGATGCAATGGGCTTCGACGCCATAGAGTTCGGTGGCACAGCCGCGTGGGTTCTCGAGCTGGTTCATCGCGGTTTGCTCAAGCCCGAGGAGGTTGAACTGAGCGACAAACCCGAGTTCACGACCAAGGCGCTCCTTGAGAGAGCAGACGAGACGAGCGAGAAGAACGCGAAGCTCGTTGCTGAGTTGGCCCACAGCGTGGCTTTTGGAAAGACTGAGATAGCCAGAATAATCGGCCTCGGCAAGAGGAAGGCGAGCGTCATACTAGACGAGCGCTTTAAGGACAGGCTGGGCTACGGGGAAAGCTTCAAGGACTACGCCGTCTTCACTCCCCTCGGCGAGGACGGCGAGATGACTCCAACGATGTACTGGGCCATCGGAAACTACATCCCGCTCCCGATACAGGGAAGATACTGGACGTTCTACCAGTTCGGCGTCTTCCTCGAGCCTGAGGAGCTGGCGCAGAAGATAATAGCCTCTGCTCTTTGGGAGTTCTGGTACGACAACGTCGGCTGGTGCCGCTTCCACCGCGGCTGGATGAAGCCCGTCCTCAAGGCGCTCTTCATGGACGCCTACGGCGAAAATGTAGACATGGAGGAGCACGCGAGGAAGCAGCTCAAGAGGCTCATAGAGTATGCGAGGAAGGCCGGCTATACTCCAGTCTTCTGGGACAGCATGCGCGTCATCGATCTGGTCGCCAGGGGAAGCGAGGAGTTTGGAAACGAGAAGTGGGCCGAGAAGTTTAAGCTGGATAAGGTTGGCACAGCCAAGGAGTACCTGAGCAGGGTTTTAGATGCATACAGTGAGATTCTTGGGGTTGAGTGGAGGTTATAAAATAATAAAGAGCGCTAAGAACCCTTTTACTTTTTCTTGTAAAGGACAAGGGCTAAAACTCCTACACCAAGTACCGAAAGGAAGTAAAGGAAGCTCATTGAAGGGATTGTGTTACCGGTTGTTTGTGGTTTTTTGTTAAAAAGACTGAACTTTTCTATTTGCAGGGTGGCGTTCATCATCCTTGATGTTGTTCTGACTGTCAGATAGTGGACGGGTTCAATTTTAGTTGGTGCTTCAAAGGATTTAATTATGTTCCCGTTTTTCAGCATTATTTTCCTGTCGGCTAATATAATGGTTACATTCCCACCCTTTTTCCATTCTCCCAAGCTGAATGTTTTTGATGGAAAGAATGCATAAACGCTACCGTTGAGGTCAAAGTAGAGAGTTACTATCGGTGCCAGAGACGGATATTTCCCGCCGATTGGAGACACAAGGATTCCTGGGCCTCTTATAAAGGTCACGTTGGCTGCACTGACGTTCAAAATCTTTATTATCATAACGTCTCCCGACGTCAGGTTGAACTGCGTCCAGTTCTCATTTATCGTGGCTTTTATTGTGACGTTGGTGCTATTCTCGCAAAGCCCATAGCCTGACATCATCAGTATTCCCAGCAAAAGCAGTCCCATCATCCTCTTTCCGTTCATTGTTTACTCCCTCCGAGTTCCATTTCAACACCATAAAGAACAAGAAGGCCGAGAAGTGCGGGCACGGGTATGAGCACTGTGGGAACGTATGAACTTGAACTAACGGTGGAAACGACGGTAAATACAAAAAGGCCAATAACAAACGTTCTCGTTGTTTCTACGCTTTCAACACCAACTGTCACATACATAAGGGATAATAGGAGGGCAAGTAGAAGATGAAGCAACGTTATATCGTCGGAAACATAGACTATCCTTAGGGACAGGAGGGATAGAACGAAAATGAGGGATACAATCTTTTTTCTAAGGGTAGGTGGCTTTAAGAGTGAAATCAATACCCCAGTTAAACCTAGAATTAGAAGTAGGGTACTCTTAGCAAGGCCGACCAAGATTGCAAAAAATAAATAAAAAATCACTAGAATCACCTCTCCTGAAGTCCGGCTAGGCTCTGGGTTCCTGGACTTGCTTTTATTGTTTCAGGAAGTCCCTTTATATTTCTGTTGTCATAAATCACGAGTTTATGCTTGAGGATGTTGATGTCAACATTGGAATATGTATAATATCCCTCTGGGTGATAACCCATCCCTATTACTGCACGGTCTGAACCTATCTTTTTGAACACTACCCCGTAGAACTTATACCATTCTCCGTATGCGTGTGTTAAAGT
>JALTCK010000051.1:0-4193 GCA_027074805.1 Thermococcus sp.
CATATATGCGGTCTATAAGATGTTTGAGGCCGCAAAGAAAGAGCTTGAGGCTGGCAACAACATCCCGGCATATCAGCTTCAGCTCCAGATTGCGACCAAGGCACTTGAGGACCCGCACGTGCAGGACCACTTCTTTAGGATCATGACAGAAACCATTTTTGCGATGGCACCCATCCTTGAGAAGCCCGAGTTTAGAGAGTTTGTTGAGAAACTCAAAGCCCAGCTCGAAGGTGAGGGCGTTGGGGAAGAAGAAAAGATTTGACGCAACACCCCCCAAGCACTCCCCCCCAGAAGCCTCGGGAGGTGCTCCTCATGACTGATGTGGTTGATTCTCCTAAAAAAGATTTCGATGAGAAACTAAGAGAATACGTTAAGCACTATCTCAAGAACGGCCTCACAGTCATCAGGCTCAAGTATCATGATAAGCGGCCCGCGGGGGAGTGGGAGAAGAACATCATCACTAC
This sequence comes from Thermococcus sp., assembly GCA_027074805.1. Taxonomy (GTDB): domain Archaea; phylum Methanobacteriota_B; class Thermococci; order Thermococcales; family Thermococcaceae; genus Thermococcus. The sequence goes on from JALTCK010000051.1 coordinate 465, forward strand.
CTCCAACCTTGAGGACCTCCTTGGCGATGGTCCGTGGAACGTAGGCATCCTCCTCGGCAAGCGCTCTAAAAACTTGATAGTCTTTGATTATGAGAGCCGCGAAGCCCTTGCAGAGCACTATGAAATACTTGAGGAGCACGGCCTCACCGAGCTTTTAGATACATGGGTCGTTGAAACTGGAAAGGGTGTTCACGTTTACTACCTCATGAGTTGGAGGGACCCCCACGCGGCAGAGCTCATCAAGCCGGTAACCCTTAACACATACTTCAGCAAGCTTGAGATCAGGGGGGACGGCAACTATGTAGTAGCCCCCCCAAGCATTCACCCAAGTGGCAGGCGTTATCAGTTTGTCCAAGGCCCTTATCTCCCTCTCAAGATCCTCACCGCGAAGGAGTACGCAATACTCCTCTACACCTACGCTAAGACCGGGGACATCACGGCTGTGAAGTTCGAGGAGCTCCACAAACTACTAAGCAAGCTTTATCCCTCGTATCACGAGATTGACGTTATCCCATCCTCTGCTAAACCTAAGACCCTCCCCATCTCAAAGTTCTCGACGGAGATGGAGGTCTCAGATGACGCCAACGCTCCTGTTATCGTAAAGCTTGTAGCCCCTCTCCTCCCATATGTGGGGCGGCAGGACTTCACCCTCACTCTTGCCTCGGCCCTCGCGAGGTTGGGAGTGCACCCACTTAAGTCCGCTGAGATCCTTGCGGCTCTCTTGGACGACAAAAGGTTCACCGAGCGCAGGAGCGAGAGGGATAAGAATGAGGCCCAAGAAGCGAAGCAGAGGGTTCAAGCCTGGACTTACGCATACAACAACGTTTGGCGTATCCTCCGCGGCAAAACCTTGGAAGAAGCTTTCCCGGGCATCAAGGGAAAGTTCATCGAGGTACTTAAGGAGAAGTCGAGTAAGTTCGGCGAGGTCATCACTGAGTCCTGGTGGTATGCTCCCTCAACTTCAGGAGACAGACTTAGGGGTGTCCCTGCCCTCACGGATATGGTGGCGTCTGCCATCGAGGCTATGGAGAAGGCTCACGGCAAGTCTATCAGTCCTGAAAGTGCACGTGAGCTCGCTTGGCAAAAGATCCAGGCTATCATCAGAGCGGCCCGGCCTAAACGCCGCAAGATCGAGCAACTCACAAGGCTCACGAGGGTTTATGTTATCGGCACCCTGAAGGTTCAGGAAGTTTACCTTGTTCCTGGCAAGAACCCCACGCAGACATACCTTTCCCTTGAGCAGAAGCTCGCGGACAAAAACCCCCAACTTCATCAGGAGCTCAAGGATAAGGCACTTGCGTTCAAGCTTGTGACGATCCCTGTCATTTTCCAGGGCCGCGACGGGGTACTTTACAAAGGTATGAAGAAGGTCTACTACTACCGTGTACTTGGGGGGCTCCCCAAGGAGGGTGATGAGAATAAGGGCGAAGAGGTCACGGTGGAAGGTGAGCAGGGAGAATGGGAGAGCTTTGCCGTCGAGTACGTCCAAGGCGTTCCTCTTACCGCAAAGCCCATCGAAGTCCTCAAGGCAGTGTTTTACGAGGGAACAGCCTTTGTGAAACTCTACGTTGAGGGTAAGATAATCGAGGGCAACATCGAGACAGTCATCGACACTCTGGTAAAGGGCGGCATCACTACAAGCTATGAAAAAGAGGTCCTCCGCAAATACTTCACGTGGATCTCTCAAAGCTTTAGGGGCACGGCTTACCTCGCCCCTGGCATCTACGAGAACAACGGACGCTTTGAGGCAATTCTCCCGACAACAACCGATCACTTACTGCCCCACTCCCCATTAACCTCTCTCTTCGTGGACAGGCTCAAGGAGTGGGCACAGAAAGTTAGCAAGGAGGAGTATGAGAACTTCCTCCAGGGCATCATCAAGTACAAGGAGTACCTCCCCATTTCAGTCTATTATGCAACTATGGGTTACCTTGGCATTGCAGGATTCCTTAGCAGTATCTTAGACCTAACGGGAGCACTTAAGCCTGCCCTCCTCCTCATCGGCCCGAGGGGGACAGGAAAAAGCCACCTCGCGAAGTTCATCGCTGTAAACGCCTACGGTTCAGAAGTGTGGGGTCCATCAGCGTACCGCTCAGACTTCAGGTTCGATGAAGCGTTTTCCTCACGCACGTTCCCTCTCCTATTTGATGATATCCACAAGTACGGTAGCCAAAAGCTCCAGGACCTCAAGGCCCCCCTCACAGAGAACCCCCTCACCTTCAGAGGTCGGGGGATTGGGAGCGTTAAGCTCTACACGCTTGCGGCAGTCCCTATATTCACCGCTAACGAGATGGTTGAGGAGTTCGAGAACGACACAGCCCTCCTCGATAGGCTCATAACCCTTGAGCTAAATGAACAGCTCACCCCTACCAAAAAGAGGGAGTTCAGGGAGCACTTAGATGACTTGGTGGGCATCAGCAGGGGTACAGTTTATGCTCACCACTTCATTAAGGAGCTCGTAGATGTTGCTAATGAGGTGGGCGGCAAGAGCTTCATCAAAGGGGCCCTCAAGCGGTGGTTCAGATACGCGGCTGAGCACAATATCACCGACGGCAGAGATCCAGAGAAGTTTGCAATCCTCCTAACCGGGGCCGAGCTCCTTGCGGCCCTACTCACAAAACACGGCTTGGACTTTAATCTAGATGAAGCGGCAAAGGCAATCCTTGAAGTCTTCAAGAACAAAGAAACGTTGGTACCACAGCCTCTCCACGACCTCATATCTCTGGCAGATAAGTACGAAATTGGCATCAGCCTCGGCGACGGCTTACTCATTAGGAATTACGACCTCACCAATATCCGCACCAGGGTGAAGGGAGGGAACTTTAACCTACCTAAGCGCCTGCGGGATATTGCCAACATCTTGGAAGGGCTTGGGTACCCCCGCACTCAAACCCTCCCGAAGCAAGGGCACTACGTCCCGGAGCTCAAGAAGAAGGTTTACGGCGTCCTTATCCCGTGGGGAGTTGTCGAGCTCGTTATTGGCACTACCTCAGAAGAGGGCGAGGACGAAGAACCCTCCCTCCAAGCCCTCGATGACGTGGTCAACGTGCTCAGCATGCAAGAGGCGAGCTTTGACGAGCTCAAGCAGATGACATCATTCACCGATCTCACTCTCGCAAAGGCCCTCAAAAAGCTCGAGGAGATGGGACTCGTTTGGGTAGTGGAGGGCAGGTATCACCTTCTCCGGAAGAAGGCGAAGGAGGCCGGCTTCGACATCATAGATGAAATCAGCGTCGGGGCAGGGGGTGATTGAGATGGGCCGCATCGAGTTCCGAGCGTTGTGGGGGCATAGGGTAATGATTGAGCGAAAACGAGAGAAGGGCAGCGTTATCGGCACCTTGGCAGGGGAGGATGGCCTCTTTGTCTTCGTCGAGGACGCAACAGTCGTGAAAGGGGGACAGCACTTCCCCTCCCCCTTTGTCGCGGTGCATAAGAAAGACATCGCCATGCTCAGGGCCATGGAGGAGGTGAGGACATGACCGAGTGGAAGACAGTCAAGGCGGCAGGGCGCGAGTGGAGGTTCATCGTCGTCCGAAGAGCGGAGGACAGGAAGGCGGCGACTCAGTATTATCATAAGTGCTTTGAGAGGGGACTACCATACCTTGAGATCAAGGTTTTGTCCACGGCCCGCGTGAGGGTTATCATTGAGTTCACCACCCAATTTTTGAAGCAAAGGCTGGGGCAACAGCTTTTCAAAATTGCGGACAAGTGGGCGGCAAAGTCGGTGGA
>JALTCK010000051.1:4203-7096 GCA_027074805.1 Thermococcus sp.
GTGGACAAACACCCCTCGACCAAAGGCTACTTCGTCGGCGGTGGCAGAGATGGGATTACGTTCGATGTTGCCCCCGAACTCCTTGAGCCGGCCCTCAGGGAGGTGGCAGAGCTCGCCCTCAACCCGCGAAACTGGGTTAAGCATTATCTGTTCGTGTAAACCCCTTTTCTACCACCTTTTCTCGTAACTCATTTTTGTGTTGTGTGAGCGACTTCATGAGAGACAAAACCCTCACTCTGAAAAGGTTGTTCCAGGCGGAACGATAGCGGAACAATGCTACCCCTCGGCCTCTGCCGGAACGTACTTCCGCTTCTTCTTCTTTCCAATGTTCCGTATTAGACCATCACGTTCAAGCTCCCTAAGGATGCGATAGAGCTTTCCAACGCCAAAGGGGACTAACCGCTTGAGTTCCGATGGGGAGTGAGCGCCCTTCCTGATGAGTGCCAAAACGAATTGCTTCTCCTCCTCTTCGCTCATACTGATGCCTGAGGATTGTTCCGGAGTGGAACCAAGCTTTATGGCCTCAAGTTCGAGCCTAACCTCTTCCAGTTCCTTCATCAGGCTCCTAAGCCACGTTCTGTTATCCTTCTCCTGCTCAAGAAGGTGATCCAAAACCTTGAGCCGCTCCTCAATGAGCTCGACCCTGCGGCTCACGTCGTCCAGGGCCTGGAGCCTGGACTCGAGGTTATTGACTTTAGCCTTGAGGGCCTCAATGTCCCGGGCATAATCGCCGAGGATCAATCGCCTTAAGCCCATGATTGCCACCACTTTGAATACCTTATTATTATATATGCCTTTTATTATATATGAAGTTGCTGCCACCGCCACCAGTTTAAGCAGTGATTAGTAAGGTGGTCGATCTTACCATTCTCACATATTTTTGTGGTGCATAACCTAGGGGTCACGCAAGAGATGGCCCTTTTACTAAGGTTTGATTAGTATGGGCAAGAGGAGAAATTCACCCACCTTCGAGCCCACCAAAGCAATGATTAGTATGGTGGGTTATCGTGCCCACTATCGATTAGTACTACTAATCGAAAAGCATAAATACTAGAAATGCATAAACACGAATGAAAAAACCTGGTGGTGTTAGTATGGTCAAGCGGCCCAGTATGTCAGAAGCCAAACTGCAGTTATCTGGAGTGAAGCGGCCCACCAAGTGGCAGGACATCATTCCGATGCTTTTTCCAGGACACAAGGCCCGCCAAGACATAGCTATCCTTCTCCTACAGAGGATCAAGGAGGGTGAGGAAAAACACGAGGTCATCACGACCTCTGAGTGGCTACCCATCAGCCTTGAGGCTATGAAGCTCAACCCAATGTACGAGGACATAGCCAATGCCTTAGAAAAGAAGTGGCTGGAGCTCGAAGAGGCTGGCAAGAACAGGGTTGAGATTCTCAAGGAGCTCGCCGCCTATGCCGAGGAGCTAAAGGGTAAGGGCAACGTCCAGGGCCCCAACCCATTCCACTACTACAAGAACAACTTCTATTTTACGGTGAAATACCTGGCAAAGGCGAGGATGATCCACCAGGACGGGAGCGTCCTCAAGGTTAGCACCGAGTTTGGGAAGAGACTACAGAGGCTCGCCGAGCTCTGGCTTGAGTTCGCTCAAGGTGAGGAGGACTGGTGAGGTGATTGAGGATGAACCGGGTCACTTGGTCCGAGTTGGTTGGAGAAAAGCAGGTAGCCTGGCGGCAGACAAGAAAAAACAAGTTCCTCGTAGATGCAGCGCTGATAGTTATTCAGGAGTGCATACACCGCCGGAAGTGTGGCCACGCTCTCAAGGAGCTGATCAAGGAGGCAAAGAAGGTGAACCATGGTAAGGGCTCACCCGACCACCTTGAGGAGCTGATCACGAAAGCGATTCACGAACTAACCTCACCGAGGTGATGGGGGATGGATAAGCAGGCGATAACGACCGTTTGGGCGTATTTGCAGAGATACGACGAAACGGGGCAACCACGCTACCTGATCAGCGCATTCTCAATCGCGTACGCTCTCATGCGCCAGAACAAGAAGAAGTTTAAGATCACACTCTACAAAGTTGATTGGTACTATGAGCACGGCGGCAAGAGCTGGGAGGGGGTCCCCTTCACCGTCACGCACGAGAACGTGCTCGAATTTCTCTCATACTGGGAGTCAATGCTGATCTCATGGGTGTCTGCCAACGAAAGCATGTATCAATTTTTCCTCGAACTGTCGAAGACGAATCTGCAGAAGCTCCTCGTTACGATCGGTGCTATCGAAAACCCGTTCGAACGTTTGTACGGCAGTGAGGAGCACGGACGCTTCGTCCTGGGCGACGACGAAGCCGAAGAGGTGAGTGAGCCGTGAGAGCGGTGAGATTTTTCCCAAATTTCCCAGGAAATTTCCCTATAGGGAAACGCTCAGGGAAAAAAAGAGAAATTATTTTATAAGCAGGGGGGAGGGGCATGGCAAGCCTGAATCCCTTTAAGACCGCGGCGCGAATGGAAGTGCTCGAACGCAACGGCAGTGAGCTCATGCGGCAGTTTCTGAACCCCGGCACATTCGGGGCGCACCAGCTCGGGATCTTTGGCCCAATCGGCTCAGGGAAGTCATCAATAGCACTATTATTAGCAGAGAAGCTTAGCGGAGCCGGCTGGTATGTGCTTTTGAGGGGCCGCGAAGCGTTTGAAGTGCCTCGCTTGCAGGACTGGCGGGAGAAGACAGAGATATTCAAGGCGCGGGGTTACTCACTCAACTTCAAAGTCGTGAGCGGCTCGACATCAAAGCGCGTCAAAGGCAAGGCGGAGGAGTATGCAAGCATTGCGGAGCTCTTCAAAAAGCTACATCGGAAGAAGCTTAGCGTCGTTTACCCCCCGCGGGACGTTGAGCCCCCCGAGTGGCTCAAAGTGTACGCAGGTGTTGAGG
>JALTCK010000051.1:7106-8332 GCA_027074805.1 Thermococcus sp.
TTTTGGGACAGGGTGTTCCACTACGCCGTTTCCAACTTTGCAGGCAAGAAGCTCGCGATAATCATTGACGAGGCCCACGAGCTCTGGCCAGCCTCGACGAGCGGGGCATTTTGGCATCTCATCGAGAGCACAAAGAACCACGTTGCCGATTTCAGGAAGAGGCACATCTCCCTCGTCCTAACAAGCCACAGCGCATCAGAGCTCGACTGGAGAATTGTTTCAAAGCTCGACTACCACATTTATGCACCGGGCTCGCGGCCCGTCCGCGGGAGCCTGATAAAGCCCCGATACACAGTCTTAGCCCCTCGCGGGGTGGCATACGTCGAACAAAACAAGTTCGGGACATTTTCGTTTAAGTACCTGCCGGGCGACGAGCTCTGGCTCGCCCGCCTTAGGAAGAAGAAAGGTGGCGGTGGTGATGACTGACTTTTTCACTCTCTTTGCATTGTTTGTTGCCAGCCCGCTCTTTTTCATTCTGATAGCGGGGACTGTGATACTCTACGTCGCAGCAAAGATAATCCATGCGGTGAGGGGGGCGTGAAATGATTGGGGGCAGGAGAGTAGCCTTAAACTTCATCCCCGCGGGGACCTACATCAGGGAGCACCGCCGGGGCGGGTCGTTCGCGATAAGCTCCACGCCCCTCAAGGAGATTGACAGAGACGAAGAGGAAGAGGAGGACGAGGAGGAGCAGAGGGAGTACGAAGAAGCCCCCAAGGCGAAGATTTTTGCGGTAGAGTTCTCAAACAATACATTTCACTTTGCAACAAACTTCCCAGTCGAGAACCCGATAGAGGGCATAGACATTGCGGTCGAGCTTTTCAGGCAGCTCCTCACAGAATACAAGCGCCTCAGCCGGTGAGGCTCATGCGGGTCCTCGGCGAGGATGAGGCCCGCCTTTTTTATCCCATTGTTGTGTTAGTGATATATCACTACAACTACATTATCGACGAGGGTTATTTTGTGGACATTGAGTCGTTTCTCAAGGAGATGAGCCCCTTCGGCTGGTATGCCGGGCATGTGGCCCCTGTGGAAGTGAGAGAGAAGCCAAGGAGTGGGGTGGGGGAAGTGCTGAGGCTGGTAAACGCGAGAAGTGAGTGAGAGTTCGCTTTTTTGCTAATGTTAAAACCAAGGTGTGAGGTTGGGGGAAAATTTGGGGAAAATTTTTTCCCCAAAAATCCCCAAAATCCCCAATAACACTTTTTGTTATCTTATTGGTGTAACATAC
>JALTCK010000052.1:0-3268 GCA_027074805.1 Thermococcus sp.
TGGCCGACGGCATGGTCGGGCAGGTCAAGGCAAGGGAAGCCGCTGGAATAGCGGTCGAGCTCATAAAGCGCGGCAAGCTCGCCGGAAAGGGAATCCTCCTCGTCGGCCCGACCGGAAGCGGTAAGACCGCCATCGCGATGGGAATAGCGAGGGAACTTGGCGAGGACGTTCCCTTTGTCCAGATCGCCGGAAGCGAGATTTACTCCGCTGAGATCAAGAAGACCGAGTTCCTCAAGGAGGCCCTCAGGAGAGCCATCGGAGTCAGGATAAGCGAGGAGAGGAAGGTCTACGAGGGTGAAGTAAAGGAGGTTAAAATAAACAAAACGAGGCATCCGTTCAATCCCTACGTAGAGGTTCCGGAGAGTGTCCTCATAACCCTCCGCACGAAGGACGACGAGAAGACCGTCAGAGCTGGAAGGGAGATAGCCTACCAGCTCATGGAGATGGGCGTTGAAGAGGGCGACGTTATACAGATAGATGCGGAGACGGGCAGGGTCTCGAAGGTCGGCACCACAAAGGAGGAAGAGGGACTCTTCTTCAAGAGGAAGGTCAGCCTTCCGAGCGGGCCGGTTCTCAAGATAAAGGAGTTCACCTACACGGTTACGCTCCACGACCTCGACGTTGCCAACGCCCGCGGGAACATCTTCGGCCTGCTCTTCAGCACCGGCGCGGAGATAAGCGACGAGATAAGGCAGCGCGTCGATGAGACGGTCAAGCAGTGGATCGAGGAAGGCAAGGCTACGCTCGTCCCGGGAGTTCTCTTCATCGACGAGGTTCACATGCTCGACATCGAGGCCTTCTCCTTCCTCGCGAGGGCCATGGAGAGCGAGCTCGCTCCAATCCTCATCATGGCCACCAACAGGGGAAGGACGAAGATAAGGGGAACGGACATTGAAGCGCCGCACGGAATGCCCATCGACATGCTCGACAGGCTGCTGATAATCAACACTGAGCCTTACAAGAGGGAGGAGATACGCGAGATCGTCAAGATACGCGCGAAGGAGGAGAAGATAGAGGTCAGCGAGGAGGCGATAGAGTACCTGGCGGAACTCGGCGAGAAGACCAGCCTGCGCTACGCCGTCCAGCTTCTGGCTCCGGCGAGCGTCTTGGCTAAGGGAGGAAGAGTCGAAAGGGAGCACGTTGACAAGGCCAGGGAGTACTTCGCTGATCTCGAGAGGAGCACGGAGTTTGTGGAGAAGCTCGAGGGGATGCTAAGGTGATCTACCCTCAGTGTTCTTTTCAAAACACTTTTAAGGATTAATCCTCCAGTACTCCCGGTGGGGGTATGCAAAGGATCTATGCCTTACTGTTACTCACCCTGATCCTGATCGGGATCGGCGGGGGATGCATCTCAACCCCCAGCCAAATCTCATCCAGCACCTTTGCGGCCACCTCCAGCGCTCCACATCACAGTCCGGGTGAGCGGTCCGGAGGAGCATCAGTAGTCGTCACGATGAGAACGGCGCCGATAAACGGCACCTTCTCAGGTAATCTCACGGCCCCGTCGAACATCTTTGAGGAAGTTGCGAGGTTCCTTAACGGGACGAACGCGATCCTCTACGCCTTTGAGGCCATGGTCATCGGGGAAAGGCTCAACGCCAGCATCACCGTTTACGTGCTTAAACTCGTTCCCCCTTTTGTACCTGAGAAGTTCAACGTTACGGTAAACGCCCATCCTGTGAACGGAACTGTTCTAGTTCCCTACGCCTCTGGAATCCCCGTTTCGGTTGGATTCGGCCAATTTGAAGCAACCTCCTACCTTGAGGTTCACCCGGAGAACGTTGTGAAGGCCACCGGAACCTTCAATGAGTCCGAACTCGACAGCCTCAACGGTTCGACGATCTTAACAGTCAACGGATTTCGCTTCGTCGTTCAGGTTTCCAAACCCGGAAATTACACCTTCATAGTTTTCCACAACGGCACCGAGGTTTCGGCGGGCGGTCTGGAGTTGAGACGATGAGGCGCCTCCACTGGGCCGTTCCATTCCTAATCTACGATCTACTTCTCCCATGTTACATATTCGTGCTTCAGAACGTTGCACTAGCGTTCTTCAACCTGCTTACCTTCCTCCTAGAGTACCGCTACGGCGGTGAATTGAAGGAAGAGGAGGAGCTGGTCGTGGTGAGCATAGCCACATCTTCTATTCTCATTCCACTTGGCGGACTCTTCTCGTCGTTCGCAGTCCTTCTGGCTGGTTTCATGTTCCTCCTTGAGCTGGTGGCAGCTTTCGTGGATACTCACAGGGCTTAGCCGCTCATCACTCTCATCAGCTTCCTGCTCAGCTTTAAGTGGAACATGAACTCGTGGTAGGCTCTGTTATCAGCTGGAAAGACCACCTTGAGCTCATTTAATCCCTGCTTCCCGCCAAACTCCCCGAATATCAAAATCCTGTTGACCTCGATAACACCAAAAACTGCCGCTAGATTAAAGAGGAGCGTCCTCAACTGATAGGCCGTAACGTTGTGCCTTCCGAGGCTCTCGCGCGGATATTTGAACAGGAAGTACTCAAGTCCCTCCATCTCAGCGACATCTGTAACTGCTATGTCCGCTGTTAGAAAAACAAGGAGAGTCGGTGTCATCCGGTCGTAGCGCTTGAGACTCTTCACTATTCGCTCGTCATTGTTGTGAGTCGGCTCCTTCACATCCTCAGCAATGATTATCCGGCTCTTCAGTGCCTCGAACTCCTTGAGAGCTATATACGCTGCTTTTCTACTCTTCTTCGTCCTTCTGTTGCTGAACTCCCTAAGGAGACTCCTGTTCTGGACCCCACTTCCGATTTCTTCAAGCTGTCTGTTTCTATATTTGTAGTTCATCGCATCCTCAATCTCTTTTTTGACCCCTTCCGCAACAACTATCTGATAGCCGTTAAGAGGCTTGAAGGATGAAATGAAGCGGTGGTAGAAGATATTGGTGTCCGGTGCAAATGCAACGCCCTTCTTTAACCGCTCATAGAGCTCGAGATTCTGGAGAAACTCCCCCACATTGTCATACCGGAGTATTCCAGCGGACATGAAGCTCTCGTAAAAGTCTGTGTACGTGGGCAGTTCACTGTATAGATGTTCCGGGACCCTCTCATTGAACCGCCTCCTGTCTACGGTTACCACCACCCTATATCCTTCTTCAGCGGGTTCTGCCTTTAGAAGCTCCAAGTCATAAAAGGGGTAATTGACCTTCAGTTCTCCAAGAACGTTCATGCGCATTTGAAGCTCTTGCTTGTTGATGCCTTCACTGCTTCTCCTCATTTTCATCACCCAAAAAGTTACAGAGG
>JALTCK010000052.1:3278-8295 GCA_027074805.1 Thermococcus sp.
GCATATGTGTGGGTATCATCATGTACGGCCTATCCGGGAAGTCGAGGTCTAGAAGCCCCATGTAGACGATAAATGCAACCGGAAATTCTCTTATCTGAACTATTGCGGCCGCCACGAGCGCCTTCCTTCCCGAGGTTATGTCCAGCCCTATCCTGTACCCATCCTTCTCCAACTTCGCGAATAGCTCCTTAAACTTCCTATCTGCTACAAAAAATCCATAGTCAGGAACAACTTCGGTTTCAATAGCTGGATGTAGATTGTATGCCTCCGATATGACTTTTATAGCCATAACCACCCTGGGCAGATTTTTTCTGTACCGCTCCTCCGTAAAGACATAAACACGCCTTATGTCTCTTTTTCCCTTTCCTTCTTTGAGTACCTTGTAATAAGTGTTCACCACCGCCCACGGCGACCTTCCAAGCAGAGTTACGTATGCAACTTTCACCATATTGCCTTCCTCCATAAATAGACAACAATCCAATACGCAAGTGCTAAGAGAACCGGGGTCACATCTACCCTATCCACAACAGCCTTGTATGCAAGTGTGAATGGGACAATGGAGAGAACTAGATACCCTAGGCCCAGAGTCCCCGTTATCCCCACCCCTGCCACGGCGAACGTGAATAACAGAGATATCACGAGTCCCGCAGGAATCGTCAGGATTGTCAGCGTTAACAAACCAGCGGGCTTCCCAGCTTTTTGCCCAGGGATTAGAACCATCCAAAAAATGAAGCCCAGAACAAGAAAATGGAACAGGAGCCACCGGAAGTTCACACCTATGTTTGGCTCCCCCTTGGCTGGGAGATAGTAGAAATAGGCCGCTCCAAAAGCATAGACGATCGTCATTATGACTGATATACCCCACTTCATTTGAGTGGGAGTAACGTTCTCCCTCATCCTCGGCACCTCACTCAATTAACACCATTCCGTACAAAACGCTTTCGGAGAAGTCAATTCTCACAAGATTTCCAATTTCTATCCCGATGGCATCGACACTTGGGCGCACTTTTGTCGGGAACCTGCAGACTTCTCCTCTTTCAAAGGGACAGTCATCACATAGATTGCAGCTCCCTGGAAAGAGAGCCATCGCGTAGATGTGCCCCTCTTTGAAAAGCTCCTTTTCTTTGTTGAGAAGATACAAAATAGCCTTCCTCTTTTCGTTCTCAAAGTCCTCTACCTCTATCTCGAACTTTACCAGAAGAGATTTTCTGAAATGCTTAACCCATTCCCGAGCTTCCCTCCAGTCCGGAACGTGGGGAGGACAGCTCGGTCTCTTCCCATACATCGCACAGGCCCGACATTTCCACACCGGCCTCGGCGAGACGACTATTTCTGAGGCATCTATCTCCTTCTCCCAGAGCACTCTCATGGGGCATCAGAAGGAGAGGGAAAGAAACCTTAAAAATCAATCCATCAACCTGCCACCGTTGACGTCTACGACTTCACCTGTTATATGATCATTTTCCAGCAGGAAAATGACGGCGTGGGCTATCTCCTCTGGCTTCGCTATCTTTTCCGTCAGCGAGAGCGAACGAAGCCTCTCCTTTATCTCGGGGTTTATCAGCTCGGTATCAACAGGACCTGGGGCGACAGCGTTGACGAGTATATTCGGCGCTAGGTGTCTTGCAAGGTTGAACGTGAGGGCTATGAGGCCACCTTTCGATGCCGCATAGTGGGGTCCAACGGTTCCTCCGTCCTTTCCCGCTATCGAGGCTATGTTGACTATCTTCCCCCTTTTCATGTATCTGAGAACTTCCTGGGTGACGATGAAGGCACCCTTTAGGTTGACGCCAAGGACGGCGTCCCACTCCTCATCCGTGACATCCATGGGTTTTAACGCATTTCCAAGTATACCAGCGTTGTTCACCAGTATGTCTATCCTCCCGAAGTGATTTATGACCTCTTCAACCATCCCCTTGGCCTCTTCACGATTGCTCACGTCTGCTTTTACCGCTATTGCATCAACTCCGTAGGAGCGGCAGAGTTCAACTGTCTCCAATGCCTTCTTCTCACTATGGGCATAGTTGACAGCCACATTTGCCCCCTTCTTAGCAAGAGCAACCGCTATGGCCCTTCCAATTCCCCTTCCGGCACCGGTCACAAGGGCAATCTTTCCAACCAGCTCCACAGGAATCACCATTAACATCTAGGAATTTCGGTTAATAAAAACTATCGCCGAAATATTTTTACGAGAGATGCCGTAAGAAATAGTAACATGAGGGTCCTTCCATTTATCATTATCCTGCTCGTTATCGCAGGAGGATGTTTGAACAATGGAGGTGTTAGCATGGAAGATAAAAAGACCCTCAAGGTAGGGTCAGTTTTCCACAACGAGGGGTGGATTCCAAAGAAATTCACCTGCGATGGAGAGGACGTGAACCCCCCGATCTTCGTAGGCAATCTGAGCCCTGAGGCAAAGAGTCTCGTCATAATAGTCGACGATCCCGACGCCCCTGCAGGGACTTTCACACACTGGATAGCTTGGAACATTCCACCAAGGGGTGAGATACCGGAAGCCGTGCCAACAGAGAAAGTCGTCAACTCCCCAATAGAAATCGTTCAGGGAGTCAATGACTTCGGAAAGATCGGATACGGCGGGCCCTGCCCACCACGTGGACACGGGGTACATCATTACCACTTCAAGGTCTACGCACTTGACACAGTTCTCGACTTAAATCCTGGGGCAACAAGGAAAGAATTAGAGAGGGCCATGGAAGGGCACGTCCTTCAGTGGGGAGAGGTTGTAGGGCTTTACGAGAGAAGGTGACCCCCTCATTTCTTTTCTATTAACTTCACGAACAGGTTTATTCCGCTCTGAAATGCCGAGAGGAAGTTCAGGGTGAAGAATATCCAATCACCAATTATGTAAGAGTAGATGGTCAGTAAACTCGCCGCCAGCACATAGATTACTATAAACTCCAAGTTAAGGGGACAGTGCCTTTTCCTTATTGTCTCTACCGTCTGAGGTATCCACGATCCAACGAGTAGTAGCATCCCGAGAAGCCCTATTATCTCTCCACCGTTCATTTTCTCACCCGAGCGGAAGAGGAAAGAGGCTAAAAAAGCCTTATGGATGTCTTTTTGTAAAAAATCGTAGTGGAAATTGAGAGAATACTCAAATTCACGCAAACATTAGAGCTGGCTTGCTAGTCTGGACATTGCCCAGGTTTTAACGTCCTCATCGAGAATACCGTTTATAATCTCCATCGCCTCGGCAACCTTACCATTCTTTGCCAAGTTCAGGGCTATCTCAGCCTCGACTTTGGAACGATTGGGAACGTCCTTTATAAACATGGAAATCCTCTTTGCATCATCAAGCCTTCCCATGTTGAGAAACTCAAAGGCCAAGCTCATCAAAGCTTTGGTGGACTCCTCAAAGTTATTGATGTCAAGAGCGACCTCAATGGCCCTCTCGAGGAACTTCTGGTAGTCTCCGCCTCTCCTGGCTATCTCAACTGCTATCGTAGAAAAGGTCTTTGCTTTAATCGCTTCGTCGGGTATTCCCTCCGCCATCTTGACTGCCTCATCATAGTTACCCGACTCTACGAGCTTGAGAACGGCCTCGTAAAGCGCCCTTGAGCGGTACCATTCCTGCATAGCTTAACCCCCAATAACTATGCAACCCTCAGAATTTAAGCTTTCCGCGGCTAAACTTTATAACCCCCTCCGAGGACTAAGAACGGTGAAGTGTATGAAAAAAATCGCAATATTGCTAGGTATCCTCATTGCAACTTCCGTTTTGAGTCCCGTTTTTGGGGCCACCACTATCGATCCTCATAAAATCCACTTCTACATGTATGGAATGAAGACCTGTCCGCACTGTCACCGCATGAGGGAGGAGATCCCCAAAGTCTATGGAAATGACAGCCTGACATACTACGAGCTTGTTGACAATGAAGAAAACCAGAAACTTTTCAGGGAACAATATCAGTACACCGGAATCGATGGCGTGCCTGCCATAGCAATAACATACAATGGAACCCTGTACGCAGTTCTCGAAGGAGAGTTCAACGTCAGTGCCGTGCCCCAGCTCATAGAGGAAGCAATGAAATCCAACGGTGTCCTGCTGTTCAATGGAAAGTGGTACATCTTTCCCCGGAACGACACGAAAGCCATGGAGGCTATCAACGCACTCTACACCATATTCGTTGAGCACAAAATGCCCGAAAGCCCAACAACTACCTCCACCACTTCAACCCAAACTCACACTTCAACTACATCACCTCACACTTCACCAACCATTACCACAACACCCATGCCCACAACATCTACGAGCCATACTGGAACCACAAGTGGCCAGCAAAATGGCAAGATATGTGGACCAGCTCTGGTAGTGCTCCTAACAGCACTCCCTCTACTCTGGAAGCGGAGGCGCTAACTTTCCGTTCTTAACCTTTCGTTTTAGAAAAGCCCAAAAACTAACGTTTTAACCCCTAATCATGAAAGGGGAGCTCAAAGGACTTCTCATAATAATTTTAACATCGTTCGGAATCAGCTCGCTGGCACTCTGGGCACTTGGTATGCCAGATTTCTTGCCAACCTTCTTCACACTTGCACTAAGCGACTCGATAAATCCCTGCACCTTCGTGATATACACTATGCTCCTGATAGCCCTCTCAGTTAAAGAGGTCTCACGGAGAAGGCTCTATCTCGTAGGACTGTCTTTCGTTGTGGCAGTCTACGTATCCTACTATCTCCTCGGAGTAGGGTTGCTGTATCTTGGTTCATACATCCCAATGTGGGCAGCAGGGGTCTTGGCGGTGGCCTTTGGGATCTACACCATCGTAACAGGGCTTCTAGAGAAATCGAGAATTGGTGGAAAGAGCGAAGTCAGAAAAAAAATATTCAGCAGAGACGCCACATTACTTGGTTCTTTCATCCTTGGTATCGTTGTTTCAACAACCTTACTACCATGTTCAGCCGGTAGCTACCTTGTATATGCCACTATAATCGTTCATGGTAGCAAGGAGCTTGCCTTCTTCCTTCTCGCCCTCTATAACCTTATCTTCGTGCTTCC
>JALTCK010000053.1:0-7722 GCA_027074805.1 Thermococcus sp.
GCTCGAGACGGATTTGACGAGTGTCCCCTCGAGGTCGAAAGCGATGAGCCTGACCATGGTATCACCTTAAATAAAGGCGGATCCGGAGCTTAAAAGCCTACTCCCTCCACCCGTACTCTCCAACCAGCGGCACGAAGGCAACGCCACCCCAGCGCCGCTTTTTGGTTTTCCCCTTCTCGGTCTTATCGACGATGTACAGGTCCTGCCAGAGGTGATAGCTCCCCACCGGGATTATCAGCCTCCCTCCGGGCTTGAGCTGTTCAACCAGAGGCCCCGGAATCTCCGGCGCCCCGGCGGTGACGATTATCCTGTCGTAGGGGACCTTCGGCGGGAAGCCTTTGCTTCCATCTCCCAGGAAGACGTGGACGTTCTCAACGCCTGCCCGCTGGAGGTTCCGCCTGGCAAACTCGACAAGCTCCGGAATCCTCTCGACGGTGTAAACGTCGGTCTTCACGAGCTCGGCTATCAGAGCCGCGTTCCAGCCGCTTCCCGTTCCGACCTCGAGAACCTTCATCCCCGGTTTAAGCTCGGCCAGCTCGAGCATTATCGCAACCATGTGGGGCGCGCTTATCGTCTGCCCAGCTGGAATCGGGAGGGGTTCATCGACGTGGGCATAAGAGCAGTAGCGCTTCTGGACGAAGAGGTAGCGCGGATACTTCAGAAAAGCCCGCCTAACGGGTTCGCTTTTGATAACCCCATCGCGGAAAAGCCGCTCAACGGTTTTCTCCCATCTCCTCAGGAGTTCCTCTCCATCGACCATAACGCTCATCGCTAGAGAATACGCACAGAAAGATTTAAGGCTTGCGAGAAGCTCTCGGAGAAGGTAGATAGTGGCCGGCGGCGTCCCCGGTTTCCCGCCCCCTCTCGGAGGGCAGTACACCCGGGATCGCTGGCGGGCTTAACTTCCGGGGTCGAAACGAGACCGGGTGTGACCCCGCCGCTATGACCGCCGTACCGATACCTACCTGTCGCGGAGGATTTATAAATCTTGTGGTGGAGTTGGAGGCTGATGAGTGAGGAGATACTTGAATTTATACGGCTTTCCAGGGGTCCCGAACCACTGACACCGGCTAAGAGGGCTCGGGAATTCCAGATGAGGCTTCAGCGGGCTAGGGTAGGCGATGAGATAGAGATCAGCGGGTTTTTCCTGATGAGAGAGCCCCCCAATTCCCCTGGGGATGGCCTCTATTACCTGCTCTCCCCGCTCTCCCCATCCGAACTCAAGTCCCTCCCGCGCGATGAGCTCAGGCCCTACGTGGTTTTGAAGATAGATGACGTCTCAAAGGTCTCTGGGAGGCTGTATTCTGGCTCCCACGTTAGAGTTAGAGGCATTCTCACCGCTTACCCCTGGGGAACGATGAGGGCAATTTTTGTCCAAGAGCTCACTGGGGAGGAATATTCCGCCCATTGGCTCGAGTTCTCTGATTTAGCTCTCACGAAGTCCGAGTTTGAGTCCCTCTTCATGGACACCGTGTATGCCAACTACGATTTTGAAAAGGCCCTCGTTTATTCCCTGTTTGCCTCCCCGACCATTGTGGGCTCCAAGCTGGGCTGGGGAGAGGGGGTCTCCCTTTCGGCTTTCAAAAAGGAGGAGAGAATAGCGCTTTCGGTCTGGGAGACCTTCAGGTACCTTCACTCACTCCTCCCCTGGGAGCTGAGGCTGAAGCGCGATCCCTGGACGGAATACGTCGACCCCCAGCTCTGGCTCGATTTCAGGGTCAGGGATCCGAACGACTCGGGAATCTCATACTACGTTCCCACCAGCAGGACGCTCCTGAAGAAGGAGCTGCCGGTTCCAAAATGGGCGCGCCCCATCTTTGAGGAAAAAGGTGCGGTCTTCCTCGGGGCCAAGGGGAGCGTGACGCCGGACGACCCGACCGCGAGGCTCTCCGAATCCCCCTTTATACTCACGGAGCCGGTTGCGTACGAGCGCAACAGGGAACTCGAGGAGCTGATGCCCAACGTGGTGGCGACGATCTTCCTTGAGAGGGCAAAACTTGGCTCCCTGAACGTTGGCGAGATTGGAGCATTCAGGAGGAAATTTGAGAGCTGGCTCATAAAGAACCGCCGGGAGTACGGGGAGAAGTTCGATGCCCTCAGGCTGAGCGGCATGGTCTTTGAGACAAACACGCGCTACTTCCTGAGCGTTCATCTGCTCGGATCAATGGCGCGTTTCCAGGGGAAGCTCGATAAGGGGCTCATAAACGATGTTCTCCTCATCAACCAGGAGATTCTTGACATGTGGATGAACGAGCTCCCCCCCGGAACCCTGATGAAGCTCGTTGAGAACTATGAAAGGTACATAAGCTCCGACAAGCGCTCCAACATAGCCCTAAGCATCTTCATGGACCTCGAGTCCGTTTCGAAGGACGGAAGCGTCTCGGTTCGAGAGTTTCTCGAGGCCCTCGTGGAATACGGCTTCAAGAGAGGAGATGCTGAGAAGACGCTGGCAAGGCTCATCGGCGAGGGCTACCTCTACGAGCCCTACGCTGGCAGGCTGAGGCTAATACGGTGAGAACAATGGCAAAGAAGTTCATACGGCAGAGGGAACAGAGGGAGAAGAGAAGGATTGCCCGTGAGAGGGTGGAGACGCTCTTCACTTTAGCCGAGCGCGTTTACCCTTACGAGCCGGAGCTGGCCAACAGGTACGTCGAGATAGCGCTGGCAGTGCAGCAGAAGGCGAAGATAAGGCTCCCAAGGAAGTGGAAGCGTCGCTATTGTAAGAGGTGCCACTCCTTCCTCGTTCCCGGGAAGAACGCGGTTGTGAGGCTCAGAAGCAGGCCGTATCCGCACGTTGTCATGAAGTGTCTTAACTGCGGCCACGTAATGCGCTACCCCTATCTGCGCGAGAAGAAGATGAAAAGAGGTAAAAAGGACTGACTCATGGCTTGTGGTGTTTGGTTCCGTTCGAGGGGTTCGATGGGCTCATACCTGAGGTGGAGTTCTGACTCATTGAGCTCGTCGTGTTAGAAGTCATGTTTGTGCTGGATGTCATCGGGATCCCCTTCCTGTAGGTTTCTTTTATCATCATCTTAACTTCCTTAATGAGGACTTTAGCCTCCTTGTAATCTCTGTTCTGAATGGCCTCCTTAAGCTGTTCCATCACCTGTGTGATGTTGGTGACATTATAGCCGAGCTCTGCAAGCACCTGCACCTGTGCCTCGAGCTTTAGGTATTCCCTCTCGAGAGCAAGTGCCTGGTGGTCCTTAAGTGCGAATTCCATTTCTTTGTGTGAAAGCTTCAAGAGCATTTCAGTCTGGGTCTGGAGTTTGAGCATCAGTTGATAAGCCTCGGTGTAGTTACCGCTCTTAATGGATGAGTTAACTCCTTCCATCAGCTTTTCAATGAGCTGAAGACCCTCCTTGAGCTCTGTGGAGTTCGTCATGTTGGCAATTTCCTCTATCGTGCGTATCCTATCCTGGAGTTTCTTCATGAGCATCAGAGTTTCATTTGCGCTAACGTTTTCCATGACTTCTTTGGCCTGGCAGTTGCATTCCCTGAGCTCTTCCCTGATCTTTTTCATGACTTTCTCTGAAGATTTGGTCTGAACCATCACTGCATTCCTTATCTGAAGCTTTTTCATGAGAGCTGTCGCGTTAGTGCTTGCGTTTACGTAGACTATCATTGAGTGGTTCTGGATGGCAAGTTTAAGCGCCAGCTTCATTGCGGCAGTATCGTTTCCGACAACCATGACACTTCCACTGAAGTTTATTTTGAACATGGCACTAGCGTTCCCTATGACTGCAATGTCCGTCTCGTACCTGTTTACACCCCACCAGCGGTAGACTGTGATATTGTACTCTTCTAGATCACTGACGTATTGGGAAACCACGGCATCTGGTCCACCGATTATTATCACTTGATCCGGGGAATAGCCTAGGATCTTGGCGGTCACGTTCGGATTGTAGATTCCCCACATGGTTGTTACAACTATTGCCCCCGTGAGGTTCGCAAGATACTGGGCCAAAGTGTGGTCGGCAGCGTTGTCACTCACCAGTATTACGGTGGTTCCGGTGTCGCTTGCAGCGCTGGTCTCGCTGAAGGCCAGTGGAGTTACTACCATCAGCAATCCCAGAAGGATTGCCCATATCTTTTTGCCCATCATGGCACATCACCGATGAATTCTACGAAAAACTTGTATTTAAGGGATTTTGCGGGAAAAAAGGGATTTTCTACGGGATTTTTAGAAACAAAGCAAAGAGCACCGTTTCTTGGATTTTCAATCATCGAAAAAACGTTCCACTGCGTTTAATATAGTTCCAGAGCACCTCTCGGGAGGGATCTAGAACCAATGAAGCTCTCCATTGGTTGGATTCGCTGTATTCCCCTTCATCTTCCAGTATTGCAACGGCCCTCACCGGGCTTCCGGAGCCGCCTTCAATCTTCAGCGGAAAGGCTATGAAGGTGAATTCCTTTCCGAGAAGACTCTCGAGGTTTGTGAGGTTCTCGAAAATGGGTAGCTCTTCGCTTAGGAGTATCTTGTGAACCGCGTCGTCTCCAATGCTCATAGCATCGGTTCCAACGGCCTTTGCACCCTCAGCTACTAGAAAGAGTGCAACCTCTGGTGAGAGCTCCCTACCACCGGTTGAAAAGAGGACTATCTTATCATGGTACCCGGAGTCGGGTATCTCCTCAAGTTGAATTTTGTCGTTGCCTTTTCTCACGTCTATCACAAAAGCCTGACCAATGAACTTCTTTAGGGGGAGCTCATCTATCGCCTTTCCACCAGGCACGAAGTGTGCCGGTGCATCAACGTGGGTTCCGGTGTGTTCCCCTAGCTTGAGTATATTCATGTAGTAACCGTCTTTCTCTATGAATGCCCATGGGCGTATCTTAACTCCCGGATCCATGGGGTAGATCGGCGTCTCCTCTCCGAGCGGAAGAGAGAGGTCTATTATCATGAGCCCACCGGAGTATTGAGGGCTTAACCCCATATAAACCTTGCCATCCTTCCCGTTGGTGGTTGGCATTTCCAGAAAACACCGATTCTGAGCAGTTGTAAAGCACACCTTCATTCCTTAACTCAAGAGCCTTTCGGAGGACTTTTAAGAGAGGTCTCCAAGTATCTCCGGTGGTCATATGGACTGCACGAAGGATTATTGTGTCAAGGATTTGAGCCTCGCTCCCAGCGGGGAGAAGAAGATAGACTGGGTTTCCCGGTTCATGCCTGTTCTCCGTAGCATAAGGAGCGAGTTCGAAGGTAAGAAGCCCTTCAAGGGCGTGAAAATAGCCACGACGCTTCACCTCGAAATGAAAACTGCCTTCCTCCTTCTAACGCTTAAAGCAGCCGGTGCAGAGGTTTCGGCAGCAGCAAGCAACCCCCTCTCAACCCAGGACGATGTGGTTGCTGCTTTAGCAAAGGCGGGAATAAAAGTCTACGCGATACGGGGCGAGAGCAGAGATGAGTACTACGAGAACATGCACAAAGCCCTGGACATAGAACCCAACATCATTATTGACGACGGAGCTGACATGGTGAGCAGCGTTCTCAAGGAGAGAACCGAGCTGATAGGCAACCTCTGGGGCGCGAGCGAGGAAACAACGACCGGCGTGATAAGACTCCGCGCAATGGAGAAGGACGGCGTCCTTAAGTTCCCGATAATAGCGGTCAATGATTCCTATACCAAGTACCTTTTCGACAACCGCTATGGAACCGGTCAGTCAACATGGGACGGCATAATAAGGACAACTAACCTGCTCGTTGCAGGCAAGAATGTCGTGGTTGTGGGCTACGGCTGGTGTGGCAGGGGAATAGCGATGCGTGCGAGGGGTCTCGGCGCTACGGTCATAGTGGTTGAGGTGGACCCGATCAGAGCTTTGGAGGCCAGGATGGATGGCTTCCTCGTTATGAACATGATGGAAGCTGCCAGGATAGGGGATATCTTCGTTACGTCAACCGGTGACATCAACTGCATAAGGGGAGAACATTTCGAGCTGATGAAGGACGGTGTCATTTTAGCGAACGCTGGTCACTTTGATGTGGAGATAAGCAAGCCTGATCTTGAATCCCTAGCCGTGGAGATAAGGGAGGTCAAGCCCAACATAAGGGAGTACAAGATGGGAGATGGAAGGAGGTTCTACCTCTTAGCTGATGGAAGGTTGGTGAACTTGGCGGCCGCAGACGGGCATCCTGCTGAAATAATGGACATGAGCTTCTCCCTCCAGGCAAAAGCGGCAGAATACATACTTGAGAACCACGAGAAGCTTGAGCCTAGGGTCTACGTGCTCCCGAGGGAGATAGACGAGATGGTAGCACGGATAAAGCTCGCTTCGATGGGGATTGAGATCGAAGAACTCACGAAAGAACAGAAGGAATACCTTGAAAGCTGGGAGCACGGAACATAAGTCATTGAATTTTGGGGATGGTGTTCATGGACTTCGAGCCCCTCAAGATAGTCCCGGTCGGCTACGTGAGGAAGGAAAGCGGGACGTTCATCGAAATCCTGCCTGAGTTCTGGGAAGCGGTTGATGGCCTGCGAGAGGGTGATTGGATTAAGCTCGTCCTCTGGTTCCACGAGAGCGAGAAGGCTAGAAACGTCCTTAAGGTCCATCCCTACGGCAACCCTAAGAACCCGCTGACGGGGGTTTTCGCGACCCGCTCGCCGTACAGACCGAACCCGATAGCGCTCTACACCGTCAGAATCCACCACATCGAAGGCAGGAGGCTGTACATAGACGAGATTGACGCCCTCGACAGGACGCCGGTGGTCGACATCAAGATTTTCGTCGAGCGCTATGACTGCCCGAAGGAGGTTCCCATAGAGGAGCGTGAGGCGGACATCGGAAAAGGTAGGATGATAGGTGAGGTGAACCTGATACCGAGGAAGAGCGAGCACCTCGACGAGCTTGAGGAGGTCTCGCCGGAGGAGTACGACGCGCTGATACTCGAAATCGGGCCGAAGACGACGACGCTAACGGCGAAAGAGTTAGCAGAACTCATTGAAGCGCTGAAAGAAATCTACGAGAACCTTTCCGTGGAAATAAAGGATGGAGTCAGAAAACGTGAAGAGCGCTCGCCTTGAAGCTGACGTAAACCTCTTTTCCCTTTTCTATCCCCAGCTCGAGCATTGAGGATCGAGTGATGAAGGCCCTCAAACGAATTCCTCCTACAGTTAGGTGAAGCCTCACGAGCGGGCCCAGTTCCTCAATTGACTCAACCACAGCCTTAAACTCGTTCCTTGCGGAGCTACGTATTGATCCGGGAGAAATTACAATGTCTTCGGGTCTCAGGCCGACTCTCACTTGTCCCTTTGCTTCTACCGGGAGTTCTATTTTGATGCCGTTGGCCTTCAGTTTCCTTCCCTCTGCTACCCCTTCGATTACGTTTTCAAACCCTAAAAAGCGGGCAACTTCTTCGTTTGCAGGCTTCGAGAAAACTTCCCTCACAGAACCCACCTGAACGAGTCTTCCGTCGAGCATCACCCCAACGCGGTCGCCAAGCCCCACGGCCTCCTCGAAGGAGTGGGTGACGTGTAACGCGGTAAAGCCGAGTTCCTTCCTCCAGTGCTTCATCTCGCTGATAAGCCTTCCCCTTGTTTGAACGTCAAGGTTTGCGAAGGGCTCGTCGAGGAGTATAAGCGGAGGCTCAACAACCAGAGCCCTCGCTATCGCTACCCTCTGCTGCTCACCGCCGCTCAGCGTCCTCGGCTTCCTGTGGAGGAGGTGGGAAATGCCGAGGACTTCGGCTATCTCCTTTACCCGCTTCTCTATTTCGGCTTTTGG
>JALTCK010000053.1:7732-8257 GCA_027074805.1 Thermococcus sp.
TTCAGGCCAAAGGCGATGTTGTTGAAGACGCTCATGTTTGGAAAGAGGGCGTAGTTCTGGGGTATGTAAGCTAAACCGCGCTTTTCAGGCGGCCAGTCCGTTACATCAGCCCCGCTGAGATATATTCTCCCGGAATCCGGCTCGATGATTCCGGCTATTATCTCTAGGAGGACGGTCTTTCCGGCCCCGCTCGGGCCGAGGATTATGAAGTACTCTTCCTTCCTCACGTCGAGGCTTATCTCCCTCAAATGGAAGTCCTTCCAGTCCTTGGAGACGTTCTCAACGCGAAGCATTGGCACTCCTCCCGACTAGCCACCTAAGGAGAACGAAGATGCCGAGGCTTATCGTGACCATGAGAACCGCTATCGGCCTCGAAGCCCTAAGGCCGTAGTTGTTGAAGTACTCGAGGATTAGGACTTGGGCTGTCATTGGATAGTAGGCAACTATTAGGATTGAGCCAACCTCGCTTACAGCCCTCGCCCACGTCATTATGGCCCCACTTGCTATTGCCGGAAATGCCATGGG
>JALTCK010000054.1 GCA_027074805.1 Thermococcus sp.
GTTATCAAATGCTGGAGTGAGTACTCCCCCTCGTTGACTTTCGTCATTCTCGTCCTCCTTCCGGCCATAGTGCTTATCGCACTGCACATTTACACCAAAAATCCCGCCCTCAAGAAGTCGGGCCTATCGGTTGGGATGCCAATACTCTTCGCAGTGTTGATGCCGCTGGTCTCCGAGGACGGTATCCTGTTGTTGGGGGGAATGCTCCTAACCTCGATCGTGAGTGGTATTGTCCTTGGAAAAGGAAAATTGGAGAAGGCCTTACTAGTAATACAGGGGTTTTTCCCAGCGTTCATAGTTTTCATGATTATAGGGGGAGGACTTCATGGCGCATGCTAATCCCTCAAGATTTGTCCTCGTGCATAGGAGGTAAGTTAATGCGCCCTAAGGAATTCATTCTACATGTTCTTTCCATTATTTTTGCAACGGCCTGGGAGCTTGCACTCGCCTATAATAGCCGAGCCATCAGTAAGTATTACGTCGAGAAAGGCACAATTTTTTTCGAGAACTGGACAGGTGGAGCAGGGAGACCCTGCACTTCTTGGAGCAAATACTCCCCCTCATTAGAGTTTGTTCTCCTAGTCCTACTCCCTACACTCGTCCTGATTATCTTATACCTTTGGTTTAAGGCGCCCACCCTAAAGAAATTGGCACTCTCAACGGGGTTGCCCATTTTGTCAGTAATTGTTATCTATTTTAAAACTACAGGACCGGGTGTTCTATTGGTTCTGATTGTTGTCTCGGCTGTGGTTGGTGGAGTAGTTGGGAAAGACAAATGGGAAAAAGTGTTACTCAGTATTGCGGGCTTTCTACCAAGCCTTATAACAGGTATGATGATAGCGGCTGAACTCACAGCCGTATGGTGCTAATAGGTGGTGAGTGAACCCATGAAGCTCCGCTCGCTCCTCTATCTTTTCATCTTTCCTGCGTGGGAGTTCCTGCTCATGGTTGCGCTCCCTTCGAGGTATTATGTCAAAGCATCCTGTCTTCAAATACGCCCATATCCAATCTGCGACTTTCACTTTGGACCGTCAGCAACTTTCGTACTCCTCGTAACGGCACCTTTCCCAATCGCAATAGCCCTTGCCCTATGGAAGAAATGCAGTGAGCTTGTGGCGTTTGGAGTTCCTTCGCTTGCCGCCGTTTTAACAACCATTATTCTCTTGGACATCCTCGAAGGGTCATGGATTTCCTTTTTCGTACCCGCGGCACTCTCGGTGGTTCTGTACGGTCTCCCGGGTATAAGACCGGAGGGCCCGATGAGAAGGGCAGAAAGGCTGATATGGATAGCCACGTCACTCATGGTCTCGCTTATCCTCTGCATTATGGCGTGGGGTGGAACCTCCATCTCGGTATGAGAGATTTCACGCCTCCCCAAAAATCCTCTCCACGAACCACCTCTCGTCGAAGGGCTTGAGGTCATCGTAGCCCTGGCCAACGCCCACGAAGAGTATCGGCGCTCCAATAGCTTGGCTTATGCTTAAGGCTGCTCCACCCCTTGCGTCGGCGTCGAGCTTTGTCAGTATAACACCGTCTATCTTAACGGCCTCGTTGAATTGCTTAGCCTGTTCCACAACGGCGTTCCCACTGAGACTGTCGCCGACGAATATAACTAGATCAGGTTTCGTAACTCGGACTATCTTTCTCATCTCATCCATGAGGTTTCTGTTGAGCTCATTCCTTCCGGCGGTGTCTATGAGGACCACGTCGATGTTTCGGGCCTTTGCATGTTGGATCGCGTCGTAGGCTACCGCCGCTGGATCGGCGCCGTAGTCGTGCTTTATGACCTTAACGCCGACGCGCTTCGCGTGCTCCTCGAGCTGCTCTATCGCCCCAGCTCTGAAGGTGTCGCTGGCCGCTATGACCACTGAAAAGCCATTCTTCTTGAGCCAGTGGGCGAGCTTGGCTATGGTTGTGGTCTTACCAGAGCCGTTGAAGCCTACAAAGGCTATGACGAAGGGCTTCTCCGCCTTAGCTCTTATCATGGTAAGAAGGTCTATTTTATTCCCAGGAGTCAGTATTTCTAGAACGGCCTCTTCAACAGCCTTTTCCACGATTCCTCTCTTGTTTGTCCCTATCTTGACTTTCTGGCCGACGAGCTTTTCTTTGATTTTCTCTCTGAGGGCCTCAACGCTCTCGAGAGCAACGTCTGCCTCAAGGAGCTCTATTTCGAGGTCCCAAAGGGCCTTTTCAACGTCCTTCTCACTGATCTCAGTCTGGGAAACCTTCTCAACGAATGAGCCTAACTTTTCCTTGAGCTTTCCGAGCATGAATCCCCACCCAATGGAAGGGCTAAAGGGTAGTATATAAAGCCCTCGGCGATAGCTGGTCTCATCACCTCTCAGTCCCGAAGCCACTCGTCATTGGGCATTTGTGGTTATCTCCTTCGGACATAAGTCTTTCTCTCGGCAATGGCTCCACCTTCGAGTTTCATAACGTCTATTCTTTCAAAACCTGCAGTTTCCCATTTATAGGCAATTAAGTAATCGATGAAT
>JALTCK010000055.1:0-2186 GCA_027074805.1 Thermococcus sp.
TGAGAAGGAGCTCGAGGCGAAGATAGAGGAAGAGGTAAAGGTCCCGGTGGTTAGCACGAGCACCGCCGTCCTGGAGGCCCTGAAGATACTCGACGCCCAGAGCCTGCTCGTGGTGACCCCCTACACAGAAGAGATCAACGAAAGGGAGAGGGAGTTCCTAGAGGCCAACGGCTTCGAAGTTCTCGACATCCGGGGGCTCGGAATCGAGGACAACCTCGAGATAGGGAAGCTCGAACCCCACGAGGCCTACAGACTGGCGAAGGCGAGCTTCATCGAGGAGGCGGATGCGATTTTCATAAGCTGCACCAACTGGAGGACTTTCGAGATAATAGAGGCGCTCGAGGAAGACCTGGGTGTACCTGTTGTTACGAGCAATCAGGCCTCTCTCTGGCTTGCTCTGCGCGAGATGGATGTCATGGAGCGAATCCCGGAACTTGGAAAGCTCTTCACCGAGTTCTGACTTTCCTTCTTTCCATCCGAAAGCCTTTTAAGATTTGACCGGCATTTCTAAGTAGTAATCACTGAGGGTGATACAAATGGAGCTCCTCGATAAGGCGAGGGAACTCTCGATCTATACCGCGTACAACACGAACGTGGATGCGATAGTTTACCTGAAAGGTAAAACGGTTCAGAAGTTGATCGACGAGTTTGGAGCCGATAAGGTCAGAAAGAGGATGGAAGAGTATCCGCGGCAGATAGAGGAACCCCTGGACTTCGTTGCACGGCTCGTGCACGCCCTCAAAACAGGGAAGCCAATGGCGGTGCCCCTCATCAACGAGGAGCTCCACGGTTGGTTTGACAGCCGGTTCAAATACGACGTCGAGAGGATGGGCGGACAGGCCGGTATAATAGCCAACCTCTTAGCGAACCTCGACTTCAGAAAGGTTCTTGTCTACACCCCCCACCTGGCTAAAAAGCAGGCCCAGATGTTCGTCAACAAGCCGAACCTCTTCTATCCAACTGTTGAAGACGGCCGCCTCGTGCTGAAGCATCCCCGCGAGGCCTACCGCGAGAACGACCCTATAAAAGTGAATCGCATTTTCGAATTCCGCGCGGGGACGACCTTTAATCTCGGGAATGAGACCATAACAGTCCCCTTCTCCGGCAGGTTCATCGTTTCCGCCCGATTCGAGAGCATAAGGATATACACCGAGGAGAGCCTCAAAAAGTTCCTTCCGGTAATAGGTGAGACCGTGGACGGCGCGATTCTCTCGGGCTATCAGGGAATAAAGCTGAGGTATTCCGACGGGAAGGACGCCAACTACTACCTCAGGCAGGCAAAGGAGGATATAATGCTCCTCAAGAGGCACCGGAACACGAAGGTTCACCTCGAGTTCGCCTCGATCCAGAACCGCGAGCTGAGAAAGAAGGTCATCTACAACCTCTTCCCGCTCGTTGACAGCGTCGGAATGGACGAGTCGGAGATAGCCCACGTCCTCAACGCCCTCGGCTACTCAAAGCTCTCGGACAGGATATTCACCTACAACAGGATAGAGGACACCGTTCTGGGCGGCAAAATCCTCATCGACGAGATGAACCTTGAGGTCCTCCAGATTCACACGATTTACTACATCATGTACATAACCCACGCAGACAACCCGCTGAGCGAGAAGGAGCTGAGGAGCAGCCTTGAGCTGGCAACAACCCTCGCCGCTTCAAGGGCCTCCCTCGGCGAGATAAACTCCCCCGAGGACATCGTGGTCGGAACCAAAGTCCCCTACAACGAAAGGGGAGAATACGTCAAGCTCCGCTTTGAAGAAGCCAAAAGAAAGCTCAGAACGAAGGAGTACAAGGTGGTCATAATCCCCACGAGGCTCGTCAAGAATCCGGTTTCAACCGTCGGCCTCGGCGACACCATCTCGGCTGGCGCCTTCACGAGCTACCTCGCGCTGCTGAAGGAGAAGGGCGCGCTTTGATTCCCCACAATTTTTGGGGTTTGGTCTGATATGGTAGACCGGTACTTTAAAAATCATGGTCTAATTTGTTAGACCAAATATTTAAAAGGAATGGTCGTGTATGATAGACCATGGACGTAGAGGACGTGAAGAGGTACATTCGGCTTTTTCACGAGAGGGAACTCCCGGAGATCAAAGAGAGGGAGTTGAAGGTTTCATTTCTGCCCGGAAAAGCCCTCGCGGTGATAGGTCCCCGTCGATCGGGGAAGACGTACCTTCTCTACTCACTTG
>JALTCK010000055.1:2196-2495 GCA_027074805.1 Thermococcus sp.
CGAGGAGCGGGAAAGCTTTGTTTACCTAAACTTTGAGAACCCCTTGCTCTATGGAATCAGCGGGAAGGACTTTCCCGGCATAGTTAACGCATATTTCGATCTCTATCCGGAGATGGTGAATGGAAAGCCAACCTTCCTGCTCGATGAGGTTCAGAACGTCCCGAACTGGGAAATAGGAGTTAGATACCTCCTCGATGAGGGTTTCAACGTGGCCCTAACGGGTTCCTCCTCAAAGCTCCTCTCGAAGGAGATAGCAACCCAACTCCGGGGTAGGGCACTGAGCTACACTCTTCTTCCAC
>JALTCK010000056.1 GCA_027074805.1 Thermococcus sp.
TAAACGTCGTCATCTATTCCAGTCAGTGCCATGACCGCCGAGGTCAGCCTTACGGGATCGAGGTCGTACTTTTTCGCCACGATCAGCAGTTCGAGAAACGTTGTTTCAGAGGTCGTTATCTGGCCTTCGTATCGCTCGAGGATTTTCTTCGCGTTCTCCTTGAGCCAGTCGTTCGGCTTCATGAGCGCCAGGAAGAAATCCGTATCCGCGTATATCATTCCGCGCCCTCCGCTTCTTTCGTGGCTTCTTCCAGTATTTCCTTCCTGAGTTCGTGAATGGACTTATCAGGGAGCTTCCTCCCGAGTTCCTCGAGTTCTCTGAGTGGATCCGGGGGCTTCGGCACTATCAGTATTCCCTCATCGAGCCTAACGAGATAGACCTCATCCGGGAGACCCTCCCTCATGGCCTTCGGGATGTAGAGCCTTCCCTTTTGGTCGATCCTGGTCAACATCTTTTCCACCAAGAGAACCTTGGTGGGAAAACTATTTAAGATTTCCCACAAACGCGGGGTTACCTTTTAAAGCCGCCTTCCCAATTCACTCTGGTGAGAGAGATGGCGAAGCTTCGAGCACACCACGTCAGGCTTACCACGTTCATCCAGGCGACCGAGGACGAGGACAAGGTTCTCGACGCGATAGCGACCTTCATTCCCGAGGAGATAGACGAGGACGATATAATCTTCGACATCGACGAGACGAAGGGCTTCTTCGGCAACCCTATCAAGGTCGTCAACGTCGAGATAAAGAGGAGCAGGGCCGTGAGAACCTTCCTGGAGCACTTCAAGGAACTCCTGAGCGAAGAGGACAGGGACTACCTCCTTGAACACCTCGACGAGAAGGTTGACGAGGGAGGAACCTTCTACATCCGATTCAACAAGCAGAGAGCTTATCTGGGCGATGTGGAGATAGACGAGGGAGCAGATGTTATCCAGGTCAGGATAAAGGTCAAGGCCTTCCCGATGAGGAAGGATGCCGTTGTCAAAGCCGTTAGGGAGTGGCTGGAGGAATGAGCGCGGGGTCAGAAATAACCGAAGAGGAAGTCTCCTTCTCGCGGGACTACTTCGTCGAGATGGACGTGAGGAGTGGAGAGGCCTACGAACTCGCGAGCGAGTGGTTCGACGAGGTGGTGTTCACAAAAAAGCTCGTCCTCGAGGGTTCCCCCGATTGGAGCGCACTGAAGGCGGAACTGAAAGCCCTCCGTGAGCCCTACGGTAAAGTTGCCCTCCTCATCGTCACAAAGAAGCCGAGCCTCATTCGTGAGGTCAAGAACCGCAGTCCTAAGGCCCTAATCTACGTCCAGGGTGGTGACATGAGGGTGAACCGCGCCGCCC
The DNA here is from genome assembly GCA_027074805.1 of Thermococcus sp. Lineage (GTDB taxonomy): Archaea > Methanobacteriota_B > Thermococci > Thermococcales > Thermococcaceae > Thermococcus. The sequence continues at coordinate 1,331 of JALTCK010000056.1, forward strand.
TCGAGGCGGGCGTCGATGCCCTGATAAGCCCCTGGTTCGGGAGGAAAGATCCAGGCTTCGACCACATCTTATCGGGAATAGCCGCGAGGAGAGGGGTTGCCATAGGCTTTTCCCTGTCCCCGCTCCTGAGGGCCAGCCCCTACGAGAGGGTTCAGCTCCTCCGCTTCATGACCAAAACCTGGCAGCTCGTAAGGAAGTACGACGTTCCGCGCTTTATAACGAGTTCCGCCGAGAGCAGGTGGGACGTCCGTTCTCCGAGGGACCTGATGAGCCTCGGAATAAACCTTGGGATGGAAATCCCGGAAGCGAGGGCGAGCCTGAACTTCCATCCGCGGAGGATTCTGAGAAAGCTGGAGTGAGGGAAAAAGCAAAGTTCACTCCTCTAAGGCCGGGAAGTAGTCCGGCTCGTAGTCCTCGAGCTTCCCATCCAGGTAGTCCTCGTAGCCACCGAGATCGAGGAAGCCGTGGCCGCTGAGGTTGAAGAGTATGACCTCTTCCTCCCCCTCCTCCTTGGCCTTCAGCGCCCTCTCTATCGCACCCTTTATCGCGTGGGCGCTCTCCGGGGCCGGGATTATCCCCTCCGTTTTGGCAAACAGCTCGGCCGCCTGGAAGACCTCGTTCTGGTGGTAGGCAACGGGCTTGACAATTCCATGGTTGATGAGGACGCTCAGCGTTGGTGCTAAGCCGTGGTAGCGCAGTCCCCCGGCGTGGATTGGCGGGACGTAGTAGGTGTGGCCGAGGGTGTGCATCTTCATCTTCGGTGTGTAACCTCCCGAGTCACCGAAGTCGTATTTGTAAACACCCCGCGTCATACTCGGAGCGGCCCTCGGCTCGACGGCTATGAACTCGTAGTCGGCCTTTCCGTCGAGGACGTCCTTCACGAAGGGGTATGCCAAACCGGCGAAGTTGCTCCCCCCACCAACGCAACCGATTATAACGTCCGGCTCTTCAAATTCCTTCATCTGTTTCTTTGCCTCTAGGCCGATGATCGTCTGGTGCATGAGGACGTGGTTTAAAACGCTTCCGAGGGAATAGCGGGCCTTCTCGTCCCTTAAAACGTCCTCTATGGCCTCGCTTATCGCTATGCCCAGACCGCCGGGGTGGTTCGGGTCTTGAGCTAAAAACTTCCGCCCTATCTCCGTCCTGTCACTCGGGCTCGGATATATTTCCGCCCCGTAGAGGCGCATTATCGTCTTCCTGTAGGGCTTCTGCTGGTAGCTGGCGCGCGCCATGTAAACCCTGACCTTTAAACCGAGGAGCGCTCCAGCCAGGCTCAGAGCGGTTCCCCACTGGCCGGCTCCCGTCTCAGTGACGAGCCTCTCAACGCCTTGTTTTTTGGCGTAGTAGGCCTGGGCTAAGGCCGTGTTTATCTTGTGGCTTCCCGTTACGGTTGCTCCCTCGAACTTGAAGTAGATCTTAGCCGGCGTTCCGAGGGCCTTTTCGAGGTTCGTCGCCCTGAAGAGCGGCGTCGGCCTTCCGATCTTGGCATAAAGCTCGCGGGCTTCTTTGGGGATCTCTATGTACCTCTCCGTGCTCATCTCCTGTTTCACAAGTTCAGTCGCAAAAATCCTCAGGAGCTTCTCTGGCTCCATCGGCTCGTCCGTCTCGGGATCGAGGGGCGGCGCCAAAGGCTCCGGAAGGTCCGGCAGGATGTTGTACCACCTCTTCGGAATCTTCGAATCGGGAAGAACGGCTTTCATTCTACCACCTCCTTGGTTTTCAGAAGTCCCAAAAACGAGGGAATAATGAGAGGGATTATGTTGTGGATTGGATGAATGGAGTCACAAAAAACAATCCCTTTCACTTCAGTTCTGCCAAAAACAATCCCGCCTAGCCTTTGTCTTAAGGATTAAGAATCTTACTGTAATGCCAAAAACAACCACTCCTTGTCATCATAGGCCCTCGGAGTATGGGCAAAATTGGAGTTAATAACTTTTATCAAAGATTTTTTGAAGAAATGTCGGATATTTATAAAATATTGGGGTAAATTGTGAAAAAACATCAAAAATTGGAAGAAAAGTGGGAATCATGACAAAAGCTTCAGGTCATTGGGATTGTATTAGTTTTACAACCATAGCCACATCGTTTTTATTGCCTTTCAGGACTATGAGGCTGTAGTACTGGCCGCCGTAGTCTCTGAGTATCTTTAGATCTCTCTCAGCCTTTTTTAGGAGATATCTCGCGTATTCCGCCTGTTCCCGGCTCGTGTATGTGAGGACGAGGACTTCAACGCCTTTTCCGGTTTTAATTTTGAACGAGAACTTGCCAAGGTACCAGTCCGGGAGGGGTCCTGTCCAATTGTGTGGTGCTATGCTTATGTTCTGACGCATCATAATGTCTCCTATCTGAAGGCTTATTGCCCTGGCCGTGCTCTCCGGAGATGGTGTCACCATTATGCTGGCGTTTGCTGGATCCTGACAGAGCCAGTGCTTCTCGGCCGCATCCATAACGTTGATGTAGGGTCCTCGTATCCCTAAGAAGTGCTCCCCGGAGTAGGCTATGTAATAGGTGCGGTTCTTCATAATGTTTTCCCAGACACCCCACTGACAGCTAATGTTGCTCCAGTTGCCCATTACCATGGAGTATCCCAGTTTGAGCAGTTCCTTTTGCATTTCTCCATAGAAGGAAGGAGCTTCAGGGAACGTCTCATTGGCTAATTGAATCCCTCCAATTTGAGCCCATGTTAGGTTGTTTGCCGCTGGTGGGTCTGTTAGACCCCATTCGTTAGGTTTTGGGACGCTCTCGTTCTCTGCTCGAGAATACCATATGAACACAGCCCCGAAAACCAATGCCACGAGGATCAAGGTACTGATGATTTTTTTGTCCATGCCTACCACCGGAGCTATATCCCCATTTCTGGTTTATAAGGGACTCGTTGGAAAGTGTTATTAATTGGAATCCCATACTATGGTGGATGGCAAATGATTGAGGTCAACATTCGTTGTGATGATGTCGACGCGGAGAGGGTGAGGGAGACTCTCAAAAAATGGAACGTCCCATTCTATGAGGCAAGACAGAGCTTTAATGGGGTTGACGTCATCTTAATAACGGTACTGGTGCCGGACTTCGTGATAAACGATATTGTGAGGGACTTAGTGAGGGCAATAGACCTACGGAAGGGTCATTCCTCGATAGTGTGGTCTTCAATCAGCGGTAAGTCTGTGAAGTATTCTTCATCAGCAAAGAACTTGGAGAGATTTCGGGGCAGATGGACCATCGTTGATATCGAGAGTCTGACTGAGAAGGCGAATTCTCAGGCTCGGGTTGACCCTCTCCAGTTGACCCTCGGTGCAGTTGCTTCAATAGTGGCCCTTTTTGGACTGGTGACTGATAGCATTGTCATGATAATATCCGCCATGCTCCTCTCCCCGATTCTCGGCCCTCTATACGGCTTCTCGCTGAACATCGTGATGGGGAAAGGTAAGGACGCCGTTCAGGCGATACTCTCGATAGGAAAGCTTCTGTTGGTCATATTCCTATCGGCGTTCCTTTCGTCACTGCTCCTGAGATTTGGCAGTATGATGCCGGGAACTCCCACGCACGAGATACTACTCAGGGCCAATTCGGGGGTGGTTTACATCCTAATTGCCCTCGTGCTTGGATATGCCGGTGTGGTCGCTATAGTCAGCAGGATTCCGGAGATACTTGCCGGTGTTTCCATAGCAGCTGCTTTAGTCCCCCCCACGACTGTTATAGGGATCTCCCTTGCCATGGGCTGGTGGGAAGTTTTCTGGGGTTCTTTGGTTCTTACTTCAGAGAATGTGCTGGGGCTTTTGGCGGGTTCGGTGGCGGCATTGTACATACTCAACGTTTCTCCCCGCTCTTACTATGAGAAAAGGGCTGCCAAAATGTATACAAAAAGAACCCTTGGTGTTTTATCCATTCTAATGGCAGCTATCCTACTCCTCGAGCTTTTCTCTTAGGCGACTTCGGTTTGTTCATAGGGGCTTTCCCCATGTCGGTGCTTAATAAGTAGCTGGTAAAAGAACTCCTTGAGTGCAGGGCTCATGTCGTCGTCGAGCAATAAGTCTGCTCTCCCCCTATAATTCTCTTCGGCCTTCGTCACAAGGAGGACCACCTGAGGACTGAGGTTCTCGAGAAGCGCTCTCACAACCTCGGGGTACAGCTCTTCCTCTATGTTCTCGTCTGTCTCAATCCCGATGTAAACAACGAAGCCCTTCATCTGAACGGCTAGGGCAATTTCTGTCTCGCTTATTTCGAAGAAGGAGAAATTGTATCCTCTTGATGACGTTCGGGCCATGAGAACTCCCTTTATCGAGAAGGTCACTGGTGCCCCTTCGACTTCAAATATGAGGTCCTTGGCAAGCTCCGTCTGACACAGGGCGTAGAGAGTCTCTATTGGCATGTTTCATCAATTGAGATTTCTCGATAAAACTCTTTCGTCAAACTTTTAACAACTTAAGCGAAGATGTCCCCGGTGGTTGCCGTGAGGTTCGTGTCCTTCATATCCTCCGTGATAGTGGGGGTATCTTTTTTCTTTCCTTGGTTTAAGGTTCCATCGGGTGAGAGTTATTCCTTTTGGGGGATCCTCTCGCAGTCCATCGAAGGCTCGTTTTCCTGGCTCAATCCTTCAAGTGCAACATCCCTTGGACTGTATGTTGTTTTTTTCACCGGGATCCTTATGGTCTTTCTCGGCGTCCTCTTTGGGCTTTTGGGTGGGAGGTCCGGGCCAGCCCTAGGTATTCTCGGGCTTGCGGTTTTCACTGCCGTAAGCTGGCATGTTTACGGCTCGGGATTTGGAAAAATACTGGGAGTAGGTTATCTGCTGGCGCTGGCAGGCTTTGCCCTGGGCATCGTCTTCGCAGGCGGAGAGTACCTCTAACCGACAACCTCTACAATCTCTCCCCCCCCTGGCGGAAGGATTGCGTTTAGGTCCTCTTCCCTAACCTTGTAGCCCCACTTCTCCAAGAGGTGCTTTATCCTCTTCACGAGCTCGCTTTTCTTCAGGGAGCCGGGCCTTATAACGATGTACTTATCCGTGTGGGTCTTTATGGCATCAACAGGGGCACAGACGACGTAGTCCTCTCCCTCATAGTCTATCACTCCCACTGCGAGTTTGAGTGGAAGCCCGTGGAGCCAATTCCTCTTTCCGTAGACCATGAAGGCACCTTTTCCAAGATACTCGCCGCTTGGGGTCTGTTTTGTGACCTGCTCCGGAAGCGCCCAGTAGGCATCTTCGCTGTAAACTCCCCTGCTCCAGGCCTTGCTCATGGAAACCGCGAACTGACAGGCCTCAAAGATAGTCTTTTCTCCGGCTTTCTGTCCGTCCTTGATAATCACGTGAGGGGCGCCGTAAACGTCCGCATGGCAGTAGAGATCCCCCCCATCCATGTGTTTCTTTATTAAGATCTCGTTGGTGCTCGCATCTTTGCCTGCCAAAACGAGGAACCCCTCGCTCGAAACAAACCAGCGAAACTTCTCGAACCACTTCTTTTTCTTCCTCTCTATGCGCCTGACGTTCGGCTCCTTTTTCATCTCTTCCTCGATGAGTTTTTCGACTTCTTCGAGCTTCCTTTTCGTGTCTTCGTATGCCTTTAACGCTCCCTCATACTTGTGCTTGAACTTCTTGGCCTTCTCGTAGTAGAGCTCGGCGTTCTCGCCTATGCTCTTGTTTAGATAGAGGCGGATCTTCCTGTCTTCGAGCTCTATCGTTACCATCTTCTCCCTAGGGTCAATGCCTTTCACCATCAGCGCGACATTGTTCCCGGCCTTCTTGCCCTCCTCGATTCTCTTCTTGAACTCGTCCCAGCCGAGGGTTTCAGTTGCCTTCCTGAACTCCTCGAGGAGCCTTTCGATGAGGGCGTAGTTTGCGTAGATCAGGTCACCTATCTCTTGGTTAACCTTCGCGCCCTCTTCAAAGCCCTTGAGCATTTCCTCCTGCTTCTTCAGCGTCGTGAGGAGCTGTTTTTTCTTGGTTTCAAGTCTCTTCGTTTGCTCAATCTTTGCCTTTTCCAGGGTTATCCCTCCGAAGTACTCGTCAAGGGCCTCACTGAAGGTTTTAAAATAGCGCTTTTTAAATCCCTCATAGATTTTCAGTTCTATCGGGACGACGTCGTGCATGCTTCTGTCTTTGAAGACGATGTTCGGCTTTGGCTCGTCATTGAAAGTTTTTAGCATCGCCTCATAAACCCTTAGGAGGTCCTCATCGCTCAGCTCTTTAACCGGAGTCGTCTTCTCAAAGCCCGCTCTTATTGAAATCTCCTCGGCGTACATTCCCCCCATGTTGAGTTTTCTGGCTAAAGCACGCACGAGCTCGAGGTCTTTGTTTTCTCGCATAAGTTCAATAAACCTCTCCAAAGAAACATCTAGGGGGTTTTCTCTCGCCGGCGGGAACCTGTACTCGGCTTTGGGTTTGATGGTCCTATCCTTGTACTCTCCGTACCGTAGAGCTGCTATGATTTTGTCTTCTGAGTCCACTAATATCACGTTTCCTCTCCTGAAGAGCTCACCGATGAGCGTGTACTCTCCAACTCGAACTTTAACTATCCTGTCGAAGCTGTGCTGCTCTATTGCATCGATAAAGCCACCGCTGAGGTGTTTTCTGAGGAGCATTGTGAAGCTTGAGGGTTGTTTTGGTGCCTCCTTAACATAAGTGGTGATATGGAACCTCTTGCCGGCCTGGAGGATTAAATCTACCCTTCCTTCCTTCGTTCTGAGTTTGAGTCTTATCTCGTCGCCGTTGTGGTACACCTTATCAACGCGCGCTCCGATTAACCACTGGAGCTCTTTCACTATGTAACGTATGTCAACGCTGCTCATCTCTTCCTTCATCCTCTCACCCTGCTTAATTTAGCCCCGCTCTTTTAAACACCTTTGCATTGATGTTGGAGGACTTATCAACACTTCGCCCGACCTGATGCAAACTTAGAAACCCTTTTCTTTGTTTTTACCAATTTACATTGTGGTGTACCATGAAGAAGGTAGAGGCCATAATTAGGGGAAAAGATTTTGATAGGGTCAATAGAGCTCTCAAACAGGTGGGGATAGTGCCTCTCACGGCCTACCCTGTTCAGGGCAGGGGGATTCAAGGGGGGGTTCCACCCTATGACATGCTCCCAAAGATGAAGATAGAGGTCGTTGTTAAGGACAGCGACGTGAAAAAGGTTGTGGATGTCATCATCAGAAACGCACGAAGTGGAACTCCGGGGGACGGGAAGATATTCATAGTCCCCGTTGAGGATGCAATTAGAATAAGAACTGGGGAGAGGGGGAACAAGGCCCTCTATTAAAGGAAAGCATGCCGGTGTTTGTATAGCATGTAGCTGGCGTAGCTCAACAGAACGAGGCTTGCTGCTCCGAGGAGTCCTATAAGGGCCACTACCGCCTGGGCAAAGGCAATGCTCCTGTGGAATACATCAGCTATTCTTGCAAGCTCGGTTGGGTTGTTGAATGCATAGACGGAGTACCTTATCGAGAATGCCCCCATGACCATTGGTATGGGCATCACAGCAAAGGCGAGCATGAGTCCAAGACTTCCCCTCTTCCTCAGGCTTAATATGGAGAGTAACGTTGGTATTACCAGTATCAGGGCAGTTATGGCGTACATTGGACCAAAAATCCCTGATATTAAGTAAAAGGGTATCATCCCAAACAGGAATGCCCTGTAGGCTCTTTGGAGATCACTAACCTTCCCGGAGAAGTCATAGGGAGCCACTTTTGAATATCGGGTTATGGTGCTTATTAGCTTCATGTACTCTTTCTGGCCTGATTTTTCTATGAATTTGTCAGTGGTGCTGTTTTTGAGTTTCACAACCCTCTTAAGGAAGAAGTTGGCAAGTTCTTCGTTATCATAAATCACGTTGTCTGCAACGGTTAGAAAATTGTTCTTTGCTTCTTCTAAAAGAACCAGGGCTTTTTTCTTGTTTTTATCGGATAGATTTTTGAGGGAATCCACTCTTTTCTTGACTTCATCAATAGTCTCGGCTACGTCCCTAAGAATTTCTGCACTTCTCATCAACACACCTCCTAAATTTAAAAGAAAAGGAGGGGCTTTAAGCCTTTCCTTCCTTCTCGGCTCTCAGGAGCTTTGCAATGCTCCAGTACATCATTATAAATATTGTGCCCCATGCAAATATTAGGAATGCCAGAGCGCCTGCGTCCATTTTCACCACCTCAGACCTTTATGAGGACCTCGTTCTTCTCGATCTCTTCTCCGTACTTCTTCTTGATGGCCATGTAGGCTTCAATGGCTCCTATGATGACGACCACTATAATCATTGCCCTGGAGATTGTCACTGCATGCTTCGCATACTGGACTGTTGTAGATACGAGGGCCTGTTCTTTGACGAGGTTTTCTAGGTAACTGGGGGTAAGGGTTATGACGCCTCCCTTTATGTAATCCCACGTGTTGCCGGCGAGGAGTATTAGCATGTAGATTGGCGCAATGTATATCATTATTGGCTTGAACCATCCTGGAACTTTAATATAGGCTCCCTTGTGGAGTTCCTCCCAGAATCTGTTGATGCCAAAGAGCCACAGGCCTACTATAACGTCAAAGAATCCAAGCACGACTAGGAAGTAGCTCCCAACCCACATATCCATGTCTGTCAGGACAAGTAGGGTTTTGTCGAGTGCTATTGGTAGTCCAAGTATGAAGAGCCATACAAAGACAAGCCAGGTTCCCTTCTTCCTTGGAATGTGAATGTCCTCCTCAAGCATTGCAACGAGGTAGTTATAAGTTGCTATTGCCGAGGTGAATCCTGCAAACCAAAGTAGCAGGAACCAGAAGGCACCGAATATGCGTCCTGCGGGCATGTGCATGAAGACGTTAGGGAGTGACATGTATGCGAGACCGACACCGCTCTTTATGGCCTTTTCAGGTCCGAGGTAGGCGAAGGCTATTGGAATTGCCAGTGAACCACCTAGTATGACCTCTGCAAACTCGTTGAGGGAGACTGTTGCAAGGCCGCTAAGTGCAACGTCATCCTCGGGACCGAGGTAGCTTGCGTAGTTGTGGATGATACCCATACCCAGGGAGAGGGTGAAGAATATCTGTCCGGCTGCCGCTAGGCTTATCTTGAAGAAGTTCTGGCTTAGAGTTTGGAAGTCGGGCTTCCAGATGTACTGGAGACCTCCGAGTGCGCTCCACTCTGGTTTAACCGGGGAACCGAGGGTAAGGGCCCTTATGACGAGTATGATGGCAAAGACGTATAGTGTTGGCATCATTACCTTGACCCAGCGCTCGATACCCTTGCTGACACCCTGGGCAACCGCTATTCCCAAGATCACCATTGTGAGACCCCAGAAGAAGAGCACTGCATTGGTGTTGCTTATGTATCCTACAAAGAATTTGTACGTGTCCTGTCCGAAGTATGCGCCGGTGAGGCTGTACCAAGTGTATGCCGCTGACCATCCTATGATCTGGTAGTAGTAGGAGCTCAGGAGAGATGCTACTGAAAATCCTAACAGACCTCCTATAACCCCCATCCAAAGGGCTCCCCTTGGTTTGAGGCTATCCCTTGACATTAGGTAGAACATTGGACCTAATGTTCCGTGGCCGTACTTTCCACCGTAGCGACCGATGGTCCATTCAATCCACATCACAGGTATTCCCAGGAAGAACAGTGCAATGAAGTACGGTATCATAAATGCGCCGCCACCGTTGCTTGCCAGCTGGTAGGGGAACCTCCAGAAGTTACCGAGACCAATTGCGTTTCCAGCCATGGCTAAAATCAAACCCAACTTAGTTGCCCATTGATCCCTAGGCTGTTCCACAGTGATCACCTCCAACAACCTGCTCTATAGTATACCCCTGTGCAGTTCAATGGGGCATTATGTATAAGGAACTACTTTCTATAAAAAGCTTTTCCAAGGAGTTTTTCGACATAAGACGATTTACTCTGCTTTAAAACTACCGTTGAAGCTTTGTTGTCACTTTGCTTGGTACGAGATGTAGGCGTAACCCCTCTGTTGTCAGAATTACAATGGAATGCAATGACGCTAAAAAAAGTCCAAAACACTGAGTTGAGGGTTAATAATTTAAGGCCTTAGAGAGTATGGTTATTGCCCGATGATTGAAACGAGAGTGAGCTGAGGGATGATGACCGACTTCTCTCTGAGGGTGTTTACATATCTTTGTTCATTTTTTGTCTATTGAGAGGAGTTTTTTGGAGCCTTACTTGGGTCTGTTTTTGTTCTACAAGGTGGCTCTGAGAGGGTTTAGTGACTGCTGTGAAATTTCATGACGTTGTAGCATTTAAATGTTCATTGATGTATAGAAATTAGGGATGCACGTCGCTCCTTTTTGCTTAAATTTTTTGGAGAGCCCTTCTTTTTTTCGAAAATTTAATTATACAAGTGTTTGTTTAGAATTGAGCTTTTTGCTTGCTCCTTTTTCGAAAGGTTTATATATGTAACTGTCTTAATCTATTTCGCAAATTACCGAAATTCGAGGTGGGAAAAATGGTCGAGATTGACCCATTTGAGATGGCTGTTCAGCAGCTCGAGAGGGCTGCCCAGCACATGGAGATAAGTGAAGAGGCCCTCGAGTGGCTCAAAAAGCCCATGAGGATCGTTGAGGTTAGCGTCCCGCTCGAGATGGACGACGGTTCTGTCAAGGTTTTCACCGGTTTCCGTGTTCAGCACAACTGGGCCCGCGGCCCTACCAAGGGTGGTATAAGGTGGCATCCGGCTGAGACTCTTAGCACCGTTAAGGCCCTCGCCACATGGATGACTTGGAAGGTCGCTGTTATGGATCTTCCCTACGGTGGAGGCAAGGGTGGCATAATTGTTGATCCGAAGAAGCTCTCCGAGAGGGAGCAGGAGAGGCTCGCAAGGAACTACATAAGGGCTATCTATGACGTTATTGGTCCGTGGACTGACATTCCGGCACCGGATGTGTATACTAACCCGAAGATAATGGCTTGGATGATGGACGAGTACGAGACCATTATGAGGCGTAGAGGCCCGGCTTTCGGTGTTATCACTGGCAAGCCGCCGGGAGTCGGTGGTATCGTCGCCAGGATGGATGCAACCGCTAGGGGAGCGGCCTTCGCCATACGCGAGGCTGCCAAGGCCCTTGGTTGGGGCGACATCAAAGGCAAGACCATAGCCATCCAGGGCTACGGTAACGCCGGCTATTACCTACACAAGATAATGAGCGAGGAGTACGGGATGAAGGTCGTTGCAGTCAGCGACAGTAAGGGCGGTATCTACAACCCGGACGGTCTCCCACCGGCGGACGAAGTTCTCAAGTGGAAGAAGGAGCACGGCTCAGTTAAGGAAATGCCGGGAACCCAGCCCATTACCAACGAGGAGCTCCTTGAGCTTGACGTCGACATCCTCGCTCCGGCAGCTATCGAAGAGGTGATAACCGAAAAGAACGCAGACAACATTAAGGCCAAGATCGTCGCTGAGGTTGCTAACGGCCCCGTTACTCTTGAAGCCGATGAGATTCTCCGCGAGAAGGGCATCCTCCAGATACCCGACTTCCTCTGCAACGCAGGTGGCGTCACCGTCAGCTACTTCGAATGGGTTCAGAACATCAACGGCTTCTACTGGACGGTTGAGGAGACCAGGAAGAGGCTCGACGAGAAGATGACCCGGGCATTCTGGGACGTCTACAACACCCACAAGGAGAAGAACATTCACATGAGAGATGCGGCCTACGTCGTGGCCGTTAACAGGGTCTACGAGGCCATGAAGCACCGCGGATGGGTGAAGAAGTGATTCTTTTTCCTTTTCTTCGTTTGTCCTGTGTAATTCATCTTGATTTTTTCTCGAGCTGGGATTTGTAGAGCCTCGCTATCGCCTGCATTGCGGCTGCAACCATTATCCCGGTCAGTATCATTCCAAGGACGGGAAGAACGAGGGCGCACAGAAGTTTTGAGACGGCTGTCGTTGGGGTGAAGTCTCCGTAACCTACTGTGAAAGCTGTTATGAAGGCGAAGTACATTCCATTCCAGATATCCATTCCCTCTTCGAAGGATAAAACTATCCCCAAAAGCGCTATTGTAACGAAGAGGCCCAGGAGTATGCTCTTAACGTAGTAGAGAACTCTTAGAAACTCGTGAAAGAAGGTGCGAAAGCCAACTAACTCAAGCTCAATCTCGTCCTCGGTTCCCATCTTACCCCCTCCTCCAGTGAGGCGCTAAGTTTTTAAATCTTGATGCCAACGTCGAGTGATTCCTTTAAATGGTATTAAGGTGAAAAAAATGGGGGAGCGTATAGAAACACTACTGAGGATTCCACTTGCGATCCTCTACGGCATGATACAGGAGGTTCTTGGAATAGCAGTGGCGTTTGCCGTGTTGCTTCAGTTCTTTTACACTCTCATCCTTGGAAGTAGACATGAGGGCATGGCATGCTTTAGCAATCGGGTTGCATCTCTCTCGTATCACATAAGCAGGTACTTATATTTCGCCACCAATGAGAAGCCTCTCTTTGGCGGCCCCGGCTGGGAGGACACCCTTCCATGCGATTTCAAGAGGGAAAATGCCAAAAGAAAATACAAGGAGATAAAGGACTCCTTGGAGGGTTACGAGCTTTAAACCTTTGCCCAATACTCTTTTTCCTCAACCATCGCCCTTATCATCTCTCCTTCTTTTTTGAACATCGTCCTCCTAGACGGGTTCTGCATGCCGTAGAACTCCATAAAGGGGCTGGGTCTCCTGTTGAAGGGATAGTAAAGATATATTGCAGCGAGCGTCCTGTAGGCTTCTGCCATTTCACTTATAACTCCCGCCGAAACCCCCTCTGCGTAGTGATAAACTGCTATTGCCTTGCTAACATCGACTAGGTTAAAATCGCGTTCGACGAGTTGCCTCCTCAGTATCTCGGTTGCCTGTTCTATGTCTTCTCTGTCCAGCTCATCCACCTCGTTGCCATCAAGCAGGTGTTTTATCTTGATGTGTTTTGTTGATGGGTTCGCGTTGACTTGGGTGTCGTATTCCGCAACGACCCACCAGTCGTCCAGAGCTCCGGGATCGAGGACAGTGAAGTGCTCGCTCAGTTTGGCGTAGAAGTCTCTAACACGGTGGTAGTACTCCTCCTCGTGTCCGGTCATGGGGTAGCTGAGATAAACGAGGGGCTTTTCCTTCTCCCTAAAGAGAAGGTCGAGGAAAACGTCGAGTGGATGTCTTATTCCGAACTGGAGAACATAGCGGACCTCTATTCCCTCCCTCTTCAGCTCGTGGACGAGGGTCTTAACGTGGTTTATCGCATCTTCTCTCCACATGACGAGGGTTGTGAGCTTTATGTTCTTCGGGTTTTCGCCGAAGCGCTCGAACCACTCTGGGTCGTTGATGATGCGTCTCCTTACTGAGAGGACGTCGTCGAGGAGTATTATGACCCTGTTTGGGTGGAGGAGCTTTAAATTGCTTGCTGTGAATCCAATGACGCTTCCGCTGCCCCATCGGAAGAGGCTTGGGGTCGAGACGACGTGTATCCTCTTCTCGCTTCCATCTATCTCCATCTTAATCCTCTCAAAGGCCCTGTCCCTGATTTCGTTCATGAGGTCCTGATGACTTATAGCAAAGTCCAGAACGTTCTTGCGTGTTATCTTAACTCCGTTTTCCTTTCCCACTTCGCGGATGTAGTCGAAAACGTGGTAGTAGCTGTACTCCCTTTCATCGGCTTTTTCCAGAGCACTTTCTATGTACTCGTCTCTTCCGTTAAGAGGGGGGCCGGTAACGAGGATAACCTCCTTCATGCTTTCACCTGCGCTCCTATTGGACGAAACCTTTAAATAGTATTCCCTGCAAAAGTGGGAGTGCAGTGGTTCTTCTGTTCTAAACACATACCAGCAGGGGTGTTGTAATTGACTGAGAAACTAAAGGGAACGACTACGGTCGGCATTGTGTGTAGGGACGGCGTAGTCTTAGCTGCGGACAGGAGAGCGTCCCTTGGGAATATGGTGCTCTCAGATAGCGTTACGAAGGTTTTCCAGATAGATGATCACCTGGCTCTTGCGGGAGCCGGTGGTGTTGGTGATATCCTCAGCCTTGTCAGGCTTCTAAGGGCTGAGGCAAAGCTGTACAGGGCGAAGGCTGGCAGGGAGATGAGCGTTAGGGCCCTCGCGACCCTGACGTCAAATGTCCTTCACGGAAACAGGTTCATGCCGTACTTTGGATGGTTTTTGATAGGGGGCTACGACTCAAAACCGGGTCTTTACTCCATAGATATGGCCGGCGGTGTAACTGAGGACAAGTTCACGGCTGCCGGCTCGGGAATGGAGTTCGCCTTCTCGATACTTGAGGACGGGTTTAAAGAGGGCATGTCACTTGAGGAGGGAATAAGACTGGCCCTCAGTGCCATGAAGGCCGCTACAAGGAGGGACGTCTTTACGGGTGGAGACGTTTTGCTGGTTTCTGTGACGAAGGATGGCTACAAGGAGTACTCAAAGGAGGAGCTCAAAGCGCTTCTTGAGTGAGGTGGTGAAATTGATCAGAAGGGAAAGTTCTGTCGATGAGATTCTCAGGGAAATCAGGGAGGTTATATCCCAGATGGTTCCGCCCTCTGCGAGGATAACAGATGTCGAGTTCGAGGGACCGGAACTGGTCATCTATGTAAGGAACCCTGAGGCAATAATGCAGGATGGGGATCTTATAAGAAACCTCGCCAAGGTTCTGAAGAAGAGGATAAGTGTTCGACCAGATCCTGACGTCCTTATGCCCCCAGAAAATGCAGAGGAGCTCATCAAGGAGCTTGTGCCCAAGGAGGCTGAAATAACCAACATAAGCTTTGATCCATCTGTCGGTGAGGTTCTGATAGAGGCCAAGAAGCCCGGCCTCGTCATCGGGAAGAACGGGGAGACTCTCCGCCTTATAACTCAGAAGGTTCGCTGGGCTCCCCGCGTCATAAGGACGCCACCGCTCCAGAGCCAGACGATTTACTCGATAAGGCAGATACTCCAGCTAGAGAGCAAGGACAGGAGGAAGTTCCTGCGCCAAGTAGGGAGGAACATCTATCGTAAGCCTGAAGTGAAAAGTGAGTGGATAAGGATAACCGGTCTCGGGGGCTTCCGGGAGGTTGGTAGGAGCTCCCTTCTCGTTCAGACAAACGAGAGCTACGTTCTGGTGGACTTCGGCGTCAACATAGCGGCCATGCGCGATCCAAAGAAGGCCTTCCCCCACTTCGACGCCCCCGAGTTCCGCTACGTCCTCAACGAGGGCATCCTCGACGCCATAATAATCACCCACGCCCACCTCGACCACAGTGGCATGCTCCCATACCTCTTCCGCTACAAGCTCTTCGACGGGCCGATATACACGACGCCGCCGACGAGGGATTTGATGGTTCTCCTCCAGCAGGACTTCATAGAGATACAGAAGATGAACGGCGTCGAGCCCCTCTACCGGCCGAAGGACATCAAGGAGGTCATAAAGCACACCATCACGCTAGACTACGGTGAGGTTCGTGATATTTCCCCCGACATGCGCCTCACCCTTCACAACGCCGGTCACATACTCGGCTCGTCGATAGTCCACCTCCACATAGGCAACGGGCTCCACAACATAGCCATAACGGGCGACTTCAAGTTTATCCCGACGAGGCTCTTCGAGCCGGCAGTGAGCAGGTTCCCGCGCCTCGAGACCCTCGTCATGGAGTCCACCTACGGTGGAAGCAACGACTACCAGATGCCGCGTGAGGAGGCCGAGAAGCGCCTGATAGAGGTCATCCACGAGACGATAAGGCGGGGTGGAAAGGTGCTCATCCCGGCGATGGCCGTCGGTAGGGCTCAGGAGATAATGATGGTCCTTGAGGAATATGCGCGGATTGGAGGTATAGAGGTCCCGATTTACCTCGATGGAATGATATGGGAGGCTACCGCAATCCACACGGCTTATCCTGAGTACCTCAGCAGGCACCTCCGCGAGCAGATATTCCACGAGGGTTACAACCCCTTCCTTAACCCGATATTCAAGAGTGTCGCTAACAGCCGCGAGAGGCAGGATATCATAGACAGCGGCGAACCGGCCATAATCATAGCCACCTCCGGCATGCTCGTGGGCGGGCCCAGTGTTGAGTACTTCAAGCAGCTAGCCTCTGACCCCAAGAATAGCATAGTCTTTGTGAGCTATCAAGCAGAGGGAACCTTGGGAAGGCAGATCCAGCGTGGACTCAGGGAGATACCGCTCATCGGAGAGGACGGCAGGACGGAGGTGATCCCAGTCAATATGGAGGTCCACACCATAGACGGTTTCTCGGGTCACGCCGACAGGAGGGAGCTCATCAGCTACATCGCTAGGCTCAGGCCCAGGCCTGAGAGAGTCATAACGGTCCACGGAGAGGCCCACAAGTGCCTCGACCTCTCAACCAGCATACACAAGAAGTTCAGCCTCTCGACGAGGGCCCCCAACAATCTAGATGCGATAAGGCTGAAGTGATGGCCATGGAGGTTCGCTGTCCTTCCTGCGGGATGGTATACTCCTCCATTATTCCTCCCCTTTGTTCTTGTGGCCAGAGGCTTGAGATAGCTTATGAGTATGAGGAAATTGATGTCTCAAAATGGGGCCGAAGGAAGCCTGGAGTATGGAGGTATTCCGAGCTTCTTCCTTCAGTAAGGGAGAGGATAACACTCTACGAAGGTGGCACCCCTCTAATTAAATCAAAGCTTGGAGAGGAGCTTGGACTTGCTCTTTATCTCAAGGACGAGACCCGTAACCCAACAGGCTCTTTTAGAGACAGACTAGCCACAGTGGCGGTGTCCTATGCTCTTCCATATGCCGAGAACGGTTTTGTGATCGCGAGCAACGGAAACGGGGCGGCTGCCCTGGCGGCATACGCTTCCAAGGCCGGTAGGGAAGCATATGTGGTGGTTCCGAAGCTCATAGAGAGTGGCAAACTTGCCCAGATAGTGGCCCTTGGGGCGAAAGTTATACGCTACGGTCAGACGGTTGACGAGGGGATAGGCTATGCGGAAGGACTCGCCGAGGGAAAGGACCTCTACAACGTAACCCCTGAGAGCAACATCATTGGACTTGAAGGTCAGAAGACAATAGCCTTCGAGCTCTGGGAGGAGTTGAGGCCCACCCATGTAGTGGTACCAACTGGGAGCGGTAGCAACATCTACAGCATCTACAAGGGTTTTCTCGAGCTGAAGAGGATAGGCCTCCTTGATGAGATCCCAAAGCTTATAGCAGTCCAGGCTGAGAAGTGCTCCCCGATAGCGAGTGAGGTGCTTGGCGTGGAACCGAGAGCAGAGCCGACAAAGGCACTCGCCCTTTATGTCAAAAGCCCCCTGATGAAGGAGCTGGCGGTGGAAGCCATCACCGAGAGTGGGGGAACGGCGGTTTTGGTTGGAGAGGACGAGCTAGATCTTGGGCAGAAGCTCCTGGCCAGGGAGGGGATATTCGCCGAGTACGCCTCGTCGGTCGTCGTTCCTGCCATCATGGAGCTCGCTGAGGAGAGGTACTTTGAGAAGGACGACACGATAGCCGTTGTGATCACGAGCTCCGGGCTTAAGGGACAGTACTCTGAGAGCAGGGAGAAGTTCGCAATCGGCGGAACTAAGCTGGAAATATTGAGGATGCTGAAGGAGAAGACGATGTACGGCTACGAGATATGGGAGGCTCTCGAAAGGCCGATGAAGTATCAGGCGGTCTACCAGCACCTGCGCGAGCTGGAGAGCATGGGCCTGATCGAGGAGGCAAAGCGGAAGGGTAGGAGGGTGTATTACACGCTCACTCAGAGGGGCCTTAACCTCTTGGAGAGTCTCCATAAGTGATGGCTGAAATCTCCGAAAGTTTTTAAAGCACATTTTAAGACCTACCGGTAGGTGAAAGAGGTGAAACTGGCTATCGAGCACAAATTCTCACTTACTGTATATGCATGGGGACTGATAACTGGTATCATAAGCGGAGTACTGGCTGTGAAGTTCACGGGGGGCTGGGTTGTAGGCCTTCTGATGTACCTGTTCATTGACAAGTTCGTAATGGCTGTTGTGAAGGAACTCCCGGCAGATGTTCCGGACGAGAGGTCTATACTCAAGAAGGGCTTCTGGGGTTGGGCGATGTTCTGGTTGTACTTCACAATGCTCTCCTACTCACTCCTGATACACTTTAGTCCGGTGTGCTACTCCAACCAAAGCCTCCTCTATCAGATGATGCAGAGTGGGAATACGAGCGTTCACTGTGTTGTTAACTTCACGGGGTGATTTCATGGAGGAGCTCAAGAAGGGCGTTGCGAGAAATGCATTGGAGTTCATTGAGGATGACATGGTAGTTGGCCTTGGCACGGGGTCCACCACGGCCTATTTCATCCAATACCTTGGGAAGCTCATAATGGAGGGAGAGCTTGAAGATATCTACGGCGTCCCGACCTCTTATCAGTCGAGACTACTCGCTATAGAGAACGGAATTCCCGTAGTTAGCATCGATGAGGTGGACGCTATAGACATAGCGGTTGATGGAGCTGATGAGGTGGATCCTCAACTCAACCTCATAAAAGGTCGCGGCGCGGCTCTTACCATGGAGAAGATAATCGAGTACCGCGCCGGAACCTTTCTCGTGCTCGTGGACGAGAGCAAGCTAGTTGAGAGGCTTGGTCAGAAGATGCCGGTGCCGATAGAGGTCATCCCTGCCGCATGGAGGGCGATAGCCGAGGAGATAGAGGTATTCAACGCCGAGGCGGAGCTCAGGATGGCGAGCAAGAAGGACGGCCCAGTGATAACGGACAACGGCAACTTCATACTCGACGCTAGGTTCCACCGCATCGAGGACCCGCTCGACCTCGAGGTAGAACTCAACAACATACCTGGAGTCGTTGAGAACGGCATCTTCGCGGACATAGCGGACATTGTATTAGTAGGCACTAATGAAGGCGTCAAGAGGCTGGAGCGCTGAAGCTTTTCAGCAGCCTTTGGAAAAGGCTGGCGAACTATCTTTCTCTGTGAGAGAACAAATAACGCCCTCCTGGCGTTTTCCTTGTGAAACACTTAGAGGAGCAAGCGAGTAAAAAAGCTCCCGAAATTCGAATCTTACAGAGTAGACACCTCATTTTCCGCCTTCCGTCAAAGACATTTGAATGGAGGTGAAAGTGGCGCTGAAGCTTTTGGAAAAAGCTTCACCAAAAAGTTTTGACCATTTTACTGCCCCTTTTGCACTTGTGTGCTTTAAATAGAGAGTTAAGATGTGGGGTTCCATCAAAAACGTTGAATTTGCAGTGTTTCACTTTTCAAACGGCGTCCGAAGGACGCCAAAATAAAGGTGAAACTGGGTGGAGGCCTCATCTAGTAAGTAACCCCACAACCTAGAACTGTAATTAACCGAGCACACAAAAAACCTTCGGCATTCTGGGCAGTAAGAACTATTTGACCAAATTTTTTCCCAGCAAGCTTTGCTCGGCAAAGCTTGACCAAAATGATCTTTCTACTGGAGTAGGACAACTAGAGTGGGGTTTCTCTAGGAGTATTGGGCAATTGGTCTAAGAACACTCACGATGAGCTCGTCATTCGGGGGTTTATTCTTCCTTTGACGCCTTTCGGGCGTCTTTTTAAAGCAAACCCCGTTTAAAGAACGTTTTAAGGGAAGTTCCCTCTTAAAGACTGACATCCTGAGATGGAAATCCGAGTTAGAGAAGGCTTGGGAAACAGTCAATGATATTCCGCCAGCGCTTTCGCCAGAAAGGGCTGTAATGGTGCGGGGGCGGGGATTTGAACCCCGGAACCCCTGCGGGAGTGGATCTTGAGTCCACCGCCTTTGACCAGGCTCGGCAACCCCCGCATGGAGGGCTCGAGAACAATAAATTCCGGCGAGCTTATAAATTTAACGTGGTTTTTCAAAAAAGAACTCAGGGTTTTATGGGTGCTCCAAAGGCTCTATCTCCAGCATCTCCGAGGCCGGGCAGGATATAACCGTGGTCATTGAGTTCTCTATCTATTGCGGCCACGAACATCTCGACGTCCGGGTGGGCCTTTTTTATTCTGCTTATTCCCTCTGGAGCCGCGAGAACACCGACTATAACGTAGCGCTTGGCCTTTCCGTACTTCTTGACCTCATTGAGAACTTTGATGAGCGTCGAGCCGGTCGCTATCATCGGGTCGGCAACAATCACGGTATCTTCCGTCTTTATTTGAGGTACTTTGACGTACTTCATCTCTATATCGAACTTCGGGGCCTTTCCTCGCGATGCGGAAACGATGCCAACGCGCGCGTGGTCGAGAACCTTGATGAGACCCTCCATCAGCGGTATTGCTGCACGGAGGACGGTTATTATAACAACATTGCGTCTATCCTTTATTAGAACCCCCTCTGTCTCTTCCAGTGGTGTCTTAATAGGAACCCTCTCAGTTTCCATAGTTTTTGTTATTTCATATGCCATGTACCTCCCCAGTTTGACGAGGCCTTTCCTGAAGGGTATCGGTCCCGTTCTTTCATCGCGAAGCTCCGTCAGGATTTCCATAAT
Source organism: Thermococcus sp. (assembly GCA_027074805.1). Taxonomy (GTDB): domain Archaea; phylum Methanobacteriota_B; class Thermococci; order Thermococcales; family Thermococcaceae; genus Thermococcus. The sequence goes on from JALTCK010000056.1 coordinate 21,695, forward strand.
AAAGGGGCTGTCCTCAAAAGAGTAAACACCTTTCCATCTTCTGTCCATTTTCATGGTCTCACCGTATCCCCTTATATGGAGGATTTATTAGCCTTCCGTTTGATAACTCGTTTCTCCGTTCTCCTTATTTTTTGTCTCTTTTTCGATTATTCTCTTCATCCAGCTTCCGCGCAGGAACCAGGCTAGTGCTATAAGTGCCCCGATGAAATTGCTCATCCCCATACCAAAGAAGACGCCCCTGCTCGTGAAATCAAAGAGCTGAGCAAGGGGTATTGTCAGGCCCAGGAGGGTGATCGATCCCACGTATCCAAAAGCGTAACTCAGGGGGATCCTCAGGCCCCATAGCCTTATTATGCCTAGCATCATGCTTTTTTTTGTATGGCCTGCAGAGCTGAACGTCCTGTTGACTACGATGAAAATACCGTTGAAGAACGGGACGGATACTAGGAAGTATTCGAGGACAATTTTACTCTCCTCTATGACTTTTGGGTCGTTGAGGAACACTTTAAAGATGGGCACGCGGAAGATTCCAATGATTAGGACTGCGAGGCTCGCTATGGTGAAGTTAACGAGCATGGTCCTCTCCGCTATCCTTTTAGCTCTCTCATAGTTCTCGGCCCCCACATTTTGGGCTATCATGGTCCCCATTGCCATGCTGATGCCGCGGGAGATGCTCGTGAGGAAGTTGACAAGCCTGGTAGTTATGACATAGGCCGCGTAAGTCACATCGCCGAATCCCATGATGATTCGTGTCAGAACTACGAAGCCGAAGCTGTTGGCGGACTGTCCGACGCTTGAAGGAAGACCCACTCTAAAGAGCCTGCCGTAGAACTCGAGGTCTGGCTTTAGGCTGGATAAGTTGAGTTTAAGGGCGACTTTACCGCTGAACATTAGGTAAAATCCAGTTACTGCACCCACAGCGTTTGCAGTTACCGTAGCGATTGCAGCACCGGCAACCCCGAGCTTTGGGAAGGGCTCAATGCCGAAGATCAGGAGGGGATCGAGGAGTATGTTGAGGAAGACCGTAACGAGAGTTATCTTCATTGGGGTTTTGGTGTCTCCAGCCGCTCTCATTAGCGCCGAGAAGGCCATGTAGGTGAAGGCAAAGGGGACACCGAGAAAGATAATGGTTGCGTATGTCTTTGCATAGGGATATAGTGTTTCGGTGACTTTCATAAATCGAAGGGCATATGGGAGTATAAGGACGCTTATTATTGCCGTCAGGGTTGCGAAGAACAGCATGAGAGAGTAAAGCGCCCCAGCTGAACGACTCGCTTTTTTGAACTCTCCTGCGCCTATGTACTGCCCCACGAAGGCGAAGCCAGCTGTGGCAAAGCCCATGCCTAGGGCCATGAGAGTGCCTATTATCGGCCAGGTAATTCCCGGTGCCGACAGGGCTTCCCTTCCGAGTTTGCCCAACCAGAAGGTGTCAGTTATGTTGTAAACTACTTGGACTATGTTGTTTACTATCAAAGGACCTGCCAGCGCTAGAAGGGTCCTCTCTATCGGCCCGTTGAGTATCTCTTCCCTCATCTCCTGAATCCTTTTGCCCTTCATCCTCGATCAGACCGCAATCGAAGCGGTGATATATAAAGCTACCCCTTTTCTTCTATGATGCGTCTCATCCAGCTTCCCGTGAGAAACCATATGAGTGCTACAGCTGCTCCAAGAACGTTGCTCAATCCCATTCCAAGCCACAGCCCTGCGGTGTCCCTCAGCAGAACCCCGAGGCCATAGCTCAGGGGAAGCCTTATACCCCAGAGTCTAACTATGCTAAGAACCATGCTCTTCTTTGTGTGCCCCGAGCTCTGGAAGACGTTGTTGACAGCGGAGAATATCCCGAAGAAAGGCAGCGAAGCCGCGAAGTACTTCACGACCTTGGCGCTCTCGGCTATTATCGCGGGGTCGTTGATGAAGAACCTGAAGATGGGCACGCGGAAGAAGATGAAGAGGAGCGTTCCAGCGCCGAGTATCGTGAAGTTTATAGCCATTGTTCTCTCGGCTATGGTCTTGGCCCTCTCGTAGAGCTTGGCCCCAACGGTCTGGCCGACCATCGTGCCCATGGCCATGCTTATTCCGTCCGAGAAGGCGAACATGAAGTTTGTGAGCCTGTTGGTTATGCTGTAGGTCGCGAAGGCCACGTCCGCTTCCCCGAACTGGCCGCCAAGGGTGAAGATGATCCTTGTGAGTATGACGAAGCCCAGAGCGGTGGTCGATGAGCCGACGCTGGCCGGTATTCCTACGCGGAAGATTCGTTTGTAGAAGTCCCAGTTCGGTTTCAGGCTTTCCACTGTCAGGTGAATGCCCACCCTGCCTCTGAATAGCATGTAGCCCCCTACAATGGAACCGAGGCTGTTGGAGAGCATCGTTGCCACGGCCGCTCCAACGACCCCCATCTCAGGAAAAGGTCCCCATCCAAAGATCAGAAACGGGTCGAGGACAAGGTTGAGGAGGACTGTCCCAACGTTTATCTTCACCGGCGTCTTCGTGTCGCCTATCGCCCGGAGGAGGAAGTTGAATGCGAAGAGGGTGAATGAGAAGGGAATCCCCGCGAAGATTACTCTTGTGTATTCGAGGGCATATGGGTATACCGTCCCGCTCACGTTCATGAACTCTAAGAGGTAGGGTGCTGAGGCAACGCCAAAAAGCCCGACGCCTATCGCGAAGAGCATCATAAGCGAGTAGAGTGCCCCAGCTGCCCTGTTGGCTTTCTCGTACTCCTTGGCCCCGACGTACTGGCTCACGAAGGCGAATCCAGCGGTGGCAAACCCCATACCTATGCTCATGAAGAACCACACGAGGGGCCACGCCGTTCCCGGTGCAGCCAGCTGCTCCCTGCCGAGCTTTCCGAGCCAGTAGGTGTCGGTGAGGTTGTAGAGAACCTGAACGAGCCTGTTGATGATTAAGGGATACGCTAACACAAGGAGCGTCTTTACTACCGGCCCACTGACGATCTGCTCGCGCATCGCTTCAACTTTCTCGCCGTTCATTAAGATAGCAATCGAAACGTTGGTATAAAAACTTTAGGGTGGATAAAAGGGCCAGCTCTAGAAATATGAATCTAAAACGGAGAAAACGAAGTAGAAAAAGGAAGCCGAAAAGGCTTCACTCGAGGGCCTTTCTTGCAGCCTCGAGCCTGATCCTGGCCTCTTCCCTGGCGACGGTCTTCCTGACGAGCTCGACCGCGTCGGGGTTCGCTGAGACGCTGTCGATGCCGAGCCTGACGAGGAGCTTGACCATCTTCGGGTCGCTTCCGGCCTGGCCGCAGATGCTGGTCTCGACGCCGTACTTCTTGCAGGTCTTGATGACGTTCTCGATGAGCTTGAGCACTGCCGGGTGCTTCTCGTCGTAGAGCTTGAAGACGCGCTCGTTGTCCCTGTCTATGGCGAGGGTGTACTGGGTGAGGTCGTTGGTGCCGAAGCTGACGAAGTCAAGGCCCTCCTTGATGAGGTCCTCGATGATGAGAGCCGAAGCGGGAGTCTCGATCATAACGCCCCACTCGACGTCCCTGTGCGGGACGAGGCCGACTGAGAGGGCGATCTCCTTGGCCTTCCTGACCTGCTCGGGGTGGCTGACGAGCGGGAGCATGACACCTATGTTGTCATAGCCCTCGTCGACGAGTCTCTTGATGGCCTTGAACTCTGCCTTGAGGAGCTCCGGCTGGTCGAGACCGCGCCTGATTCCGCGCCAGCCGAGCATCGGGTTCCTTTCTATGGGTTCGTCCTCTCCGCCCGGAAGCTCGCGGAACTCGTTGGTCGGGGCATCGAGGGTCCTGTACCAGACGCGCCTCGGGTAGAAGGCCTCAACAACCTTCCTAATGCCCTCGACGAGCTTCTCAACAAGCTCCTCCTCCCTGCCCTCCTTGATGAACTTGACCGGGTGGGCGCCTATGCCGAGTATCATGTGCTCAGCCCTGAGGAGTCCAACGCCGTCTGCACCGGTGGCAGCTGCCCTCTCGGCGACCTCCGGCATTGAGACGTTGACCTTGACCTCGGTGGCTGTGACGAGCGGAGCACCGGCAACAACGACCTTGCTCTCTGCCTTCTCCTTCTCCTCCTTAACGAGGCTCTTGACTATGCCCTTGTAGACAACACCCCTCGTTCCGTCAACGGTGATGAGCATGCCGTCCTTGAGCTTCTTGGTGGCCTCCTTGGTGCCAACTACCGTTGGAATTCCAAGCTCCCTACCAACTATGGCCGCGTGGCAGGTCCTTCCGCCCTCGTCGGTAACTATAGCGGAAGCCCTCTTCATTGCCGGAACCATGTCTGGGTTGGTCATGGTGGTTACGAGGACGTCTCCTTCCTTGACCTTGTCGATGTCGTTGACGTCGAGGATTATGACGACCTTACCCGCACCGACACCGGGTGAAGCTCCGAGACCCTTGAGGAGGACCTCCATCTCCTCGGTGACCTCCTCAGCCTCCTCGGTCTTGGTCTCCTTGAGCGTTGTTATCGGCCTAGACTGAACTATGTAGAGCTTGCCGTCGTCCTTGTCGTAGGCCCACTCGATGTCCTGCGGGTACTGGTAGTGCTCCTCGATCTTGGCACCCATCTTGGCCACTTCGATGATCTGCTCCTCGGTGAGAACCTGCTTCTTGACGTACTCCGGACCGAGGTAGTCGGCCACCTTGACGAGAACGGTTCCCTTGCCGGTCTCGGGGTTGCGGACGTACATGACCTCCTTCTCGGCGATGTACTTCTCCTTTATCTTCCAGGTGCCCTTCTCGACGATGTACTCGTCCGGTGAAACGGCACCGCTGACGACGGCCTCACCGAGTCCCCAAGCACCGTTGATCATTATCTCGTTTCTGTCGTTGGTGACTGGGTTGGCGGTGAACATGACGCCGCTGGTCTCGCTGTTTACCATCTTCTGAACGACGGCGCTCAGGTAAACTCTTCTGTGGTCAAAGCCCTGCTTGGCCCTGTAAAAGGTGGCCCTTGCGGTCCAGAGTGAAGCCCAGCACTTTCTGACGTTCTCAAGGAGGTCTTCATCACCGTAGACATCGAGGTAGGTTTCCTGCTGACCGGCGAAACTTGCCTCGGGTAGGTCTTCGGCCGTAGCAGAGGAGCGGACGGCAACGTAAACGGCATCTTTGTTGAACCTCTGGCTGAGTTTGTGGTAAGCGTCAAGAACCTCTGTTTTTATCTCCTCGGGCATGGGCATGCTGTCAATAAGCTCCCTTATGAGCGCGGTGTTGTCAAGAAGCTCTCTACTATCGTCGACGTTTGTTTTACTTACGATGTCCATAATCCAGTCCTGGAGGGGTCTGGCATCATCTGGTGCAGCGACAAGAACTTCAGCGAGAACACCACTCCTGGCCTTCTCACCCATTATTTTTTCGATGTCGGCCTTGCTGACCTTAACGTTATTGACAAAGTACTTGTAGGCCTCAGCGGTTACGCAGAATCCGGGTGGAACGGGTATTCCCGCGTTTGTAAGTTCGCCAAGATTCGCGCCTTTTCCACCGACGAGGGGCACGTCTTCCTTTCCAAGCTCTTCAAACCATCTTATAAATCTGTATTCGCTCATGCGAATCCCTCCACAAATTGTTACTGCGGGTGATATATCGAGAGTTCGTTTTTAAAATTAACTATCCAAGGTTGTTCTACGACGAACAGAAACGGGGAAGAAGGCAAATGTGATCATTCCTTCATTCCGGCTCATCTTCGGGCGCAGTGGGAACGGACAAAAACCTGGAAGCCCTCATGCATAAAATCTCTGCTCAAAGTGTACATCCCGCTGCTCTCTATGTTTAATTTGGGGTCGCTCTTCATCCTGATTATTACGTCGTACCTACCCTCTGCAATCCGTTCTCTAACCTGCTTTCTGTCGATTATCACTTGAATTATTGCTGTGGGATAGTACACACCTGCCATTGTGTACATCTTGGGAGAAACCAGGAGCCATTTAGCTGGATAATGGTATGAGGCGTATTCCAGTACTTGGACGTAACCTGCACCCTGATCGTCCCACTGGGCCTTCAGGTTCAGTGCACTCCTCCCCATCGGGATTAGAAGAATGGCAAGGAGGATAACTCCGAGATACTTTCTGATGTCTTCCTTGTGGGTGGCATTCCGGATGAGATCGCTGATTTTCCAAAGTCCATGTGAAGCCAGGAGTGCGATAACTGGGGAGAGGAAAGTCACAAAGCGTGCTTCCTTGTGGGTAACTGTCAAGATGCCAAGGAGCCCTATGAAGAACCAGCTTATGAGAAGCCACCCCTCGTCGTTCTTTTTGAGGAAGATTAGGCCGATCAATGCAAGGAAAAAGAGCACTCCAAGTGTGTTGGCCAGTTCCTCCAGATAGGTAAAGGCGGAAACGGGAGGGGCGCTTGTTACATACTGCATTGCCACGCTGAAGGGCTTGAAAGCACCTCCATAGTGAATGTGCCCCATGTACAACCACGGGGAAAGAACAAGGAAAAGAAAAATGAAGCCGACTGGATACTCTTTCCTCTCAATCCAATTCCAGTGCTCTGCACAGTAGAGGTACGCTATTATGACACCAATTATCGAGAGCCCCGTGTACCTTGTGAGGATGGTTATACCTGCAGTTACGAATGCCAAGTAAATCTTGGAGGGGTCGTTCTTTTTTCTGCCGGAATAGAGTAGGTACAGTGAAAGGGTGTAAAAGAAGGTGAACTCACTGTGAACGAGTTCCCTTGTTCCCATAGTGAATGCCAGGGGGTTAAAGATGTAGAATAAACTGGCGGCGAGGGCCTTCAGTCTGTCGTTCCAGATTTCGAGTGCAAATACGTAAACCAGGCCAGCAGTCATGCCGTAGAAGAACACGGAGACCAACCTTGCGGCGGTCAGGTAGTGATTCGGTGAGGTGAAACGAAATACGAAGGAAATAGTGTACACGTAAACCGGAGGGCGGTACATCATGTAAGCCCCTTGATAGGTGTAGTTTGTTAGGTTTTTAAGGAGGCCCCGGGCGATATCAATGTAGAGCGCTCCGTCGTAGGTTATTGTTCTGGAAGGAAGGAATACAATCGCTATCGCCATGGCAAAAACCGAAATAGTTCCTCTCACGTACCAATCCCTTCTCAAACCTTGCCACACTTCTTATCCCCAATTACCACCGACTATCATCACTATTTAAATCTTTTGGAATTAAGAATAAGACAACGGATCATGAGAATTGAGGAAGAGGGTGGAGTAGGAGCAGTCCGTTTAGCATTTTAATGGCATCTTCGGCACCGTAGGCGTAACTAAAGTACCGGTACATCGTGATAACCGCATCCAGTGGGTGAACCTCCTTGTTCGGGTTGAAGGTCTCTTCTATGAACTTCATTGTGGTTTCTTCGCTGTTCCTTAAGCCTGCAATGTGGTATATATAAACCATCTGAGCGTAGGTTGCCCTCGAGTAGGCGTAGTCATACTTTTCTGTTTTCAGTTTTCCGTTCTTCTCCTGTTGCTTTGCAAGCCACTCAGCAGCCTTCTTTATCGGACCGAAGAGACTTTCGTTGCCGGTTAGCTGGTAATACCTTGCAAGACCCGAAACTATGGCTATCGTGGTTCCAACGTTATCGTTCCAGCTTCCATCCCCCTTCTGTTCGTCTAGGAGCTTTTTAACAACATTCTTGGCAGTGATATTGTTGAGTATTCCGAGATCCTTGTATATCGGGAGTAAGAGGGCATCAACTACCATAGAGCCTTTCTTGTCCTTCGGGGTCGTCATGAAGTAGTCTTCTTTTTCTCTGTTCTTAAGGAGATTGATTGACCTCTCCTTTCCGTCGAATTCAATATTCCTGAGGGGCTCTAAAGTGTATGCCGTGTAGAGGGTGTAGTCGTTTGGGGGGACTCCCCACGGGAAGGCTCCATTTTTCATTTCTTTGTAGGAGAGCCACTTTAGTAGCCAGTCAGCGCGCTCTTTGAACTTTGGATTTCCAGTCTTCTGATAAAGCTTCAGGTAAAGGTTCGCTATCCATGCGTTCAGATTGAAATATGCTTTGAACCTCGTGTCGAAGTCCGCATAGTTGTAGCCTGTCCAGAACTTTTCAAGGAAGTTAACAAGGGGAGAATAGTTGCCCGTGTAGTTCAGGGGTAGTGGCTGCTCCATTTTAAGCCTCGGCTCTGGGATGAACTTGTATATCACCGATCCTCCGTTGCAGAATTCCAGCTTGAAGTGGGTGTCGTAGGGCGCGTATTCCATTAGGCCATAGCGGATGAAGCCGTAAGAGTACCTCTTCTTATCGACGAAGATGTAACTCACGTTGTACTTTTTCATTAGGTAGTAGACATAGTTTCTCTGGTTCGAGCTAAACATTATAACGTGGTCAGTGTAAGCCTGTCCAGCCTCTTTAACAGTAGGGGCCTCTCCAAAAAAGCCCTGATAAACCTTTTTCCAAATAACGACGTCCTTTCGGTGGGTATTTCCAATCAGCAGGTAACCCATGTCCCACCAGACGAGTATTGTCGCGTTCTCTGGAGTGTTGTTAACTATCCATTCATAGGCTTCCTTATCGCTTACTGTGGGAGCCTCCACGTATCTGTAGGCACCATAAACTCCCTGGGCTACTGGGGTGAGGATCAGGAATGTCAATACGAGTAGTGAAACGGCCTTTTTCCTTGAAAGGGACTTTATGAGATCTGAACCAATCCCTCGGATGCCCTCAAAGCTTTTTTCGATCAGGGGGTGGAGGGCTGGTTTAACCACGTCTATGAGATACTCCGCGGCCATGACCGAGAGGGGAATGCTCGAGTAAGGGTCGCGGAACCTGAAGGAAACCCCACCAGCCAGCATAAAGACCCACGCCCATATTGCAAATCCACGTCTTATGGGGTCTTTCTTGAGATAGTAAGGTGTTGCAAGGGCTCCAAATACAAGCTGGATGATACCTATCCACTTGAAGTAGCCAAGGAAGCTTACCTCGCTTCTCTGGAGGCGAAGGAACAGGCCACCAACTGTAGATTGGATGAAGGAGATTTCATAGTATGATATGATGCCTATAACGGCAAGGCCTATGAAGTAATGTAGGTTCCTTTTTATGAATCCCCACCAGTAGGAGGCCAGCACTATTATGGAGGCCATTGCAAAGAATATCCATCCCCTGTGTGTGACCATGTAGAGTGCAAAAACCATTGAAAAGAAGGCGAGGTATTTGATGTTTCGGCTTTTAAGAAACCTAAGTCCGAGGAAGAGGCTCACCGAGAAGAAGACAAGGCCGAGGTTTTCGGGGATGTAGAGGCTCGTCCTGTAAACGAAGTTCGGGGCAAATGCCAGGAAGGTTGTGGCCAGGAGGGCTTTCTCGCGGTCTCCAAGGAGCTCGTTAAATGCGCAGTAGAAGCCAAGGACTGCGAGGGTTCCGTAAACGGCTGGTAGGATGAAGAAGAGGTAATTTGAAGGGAAAATCTTGTAGAAGAAGGCTCCTATTATGTGAAAGAGCGGGGGGTAACTGTAGGCCCTTAGGCCGAGGAGTGAGGGGATATCCTTTGAGATAACGCCGATTCCACCGTGAACGATTCTGAGGGTTAGGTCGCGGTGAAGGTACTCGTCGTAAGTTGCCAGCAGAAGGTTTCTGTGGGGAATTAATCTCACGATGAAGGAGGTTATTAGAAGTAACAGGATGTAGAGTTTCGCTTTGTTCATGCCCGTACACCCCGCAAATTTTTAAGCTTCGACCTCAACCTTTAGTGGTGGTAAAGTGAGGGGGTTAAAAATATTTAGTCTGGCCTTCTTCTCCTACCTCTTCCTCTCCCTCTACGCTAACTACTTTGACGAAAACCTTAGGAAGATGATATACTCAAAGGGCTTTGAGCCCTCGATGGTCATTCTTGGGACGGTAATTGCCCTAATTTTCTTCCTCGCCTTTGGTCTAGGTTATCTCTTTGGCTTTAAGCTTCCTGTTTGGTTTCTGATGGTGCTTCTTTTAGTTCTCTCATTTTACGAGCCTCCAGTGGCCCCAATATTAGCTTTTCTTCTCTTGGTCTCTTACAAAATTCGTCTCGATCCATTCATGAAATTTCCAGAGGTTGCACTGGCACTCTCCCTTGTTA
>JALTCK010000057.1 GCA_027074805.1 Thermococcus sp.
CAGCGCGGCCAGGATCTTATCCCTACGCATTGTAATTCCCTCAAACATAAGTCTTCTAAATCCTTTTAAACTTTCAGCTTAACGCCGTTTAAGCCGAGGGTGAAAACATGCGCTGGAGTGAAATTCCCCGCGATGCCAAGGCCTACATGCTCTATCACACTATGATAGCTCCAAGCCTGATAGTCTGGATACTCTTCCCGCTTTACCTCATGAAAACAGGCTATTCCATCCTCGAGGTCGGGGCGTTCTTCACCTCTATCAACATCGCTTCGGTTCCATTAACCTATCTCTTCGGCAGGGCCTTCAACCGCTGGGACATAAAGAAGGGCCTCATAACGATAGACATCCTCGACGGCATCGCCTACGTCCTCTACGGCCTTTCCAAAGGGGCCGTGGCTCCCCTCATGCTCTTCGCCGGGAGAACGATAGAAAAGCTCTCCGCCATGCTCTACCCGCTCTACCGGGCCTACGAGCAGATAATCTACCCGGAGGATAAGTACGAGGAGATATTCGCATGGCACCTCCGCCTGCCGGAAATTTCAAGGCTTCTCACGTTCCCAGTAATGGGATACATCCTCGGCTACGTTTATCCCGGCCCCGAGAGCTACCGTTTCACGTTCATGTTCTTCGGCCTCTTCTCGGCTTTCACGGTTGCCTACATCTGGCGCTTCCTTCCGTCGGTCGGCAAAGAGGGGAGGATAACACCGGAGGGCTTTACGTTCAGAGCGGGCGAGTTCAAACTTCTCCTGGCGTTTGAGACTTTGCTCACGCTCGCCTGGGAACTTGCGCCGGAGATAGTCCTTATCAACTACATCATCTTCGTGTTGCACAAGACCGTCTTCGAGGTAACTCTCGTGGCGGTAGTGAGCAGTCTCGCCTCGATAGCTGGAACCTATGCGAGCGAGCGCGTTCCGAAGGGAAAGGGCTTTCAGGCAATAGCCTTCGGGATGTTTCTCAACGCGTTCAACGTCTTCATCATGGCACTCTCACCGCCCCTCTGGGCAGTTCTAGCTGCTTACACAGTGGGGAACTTCGGGGACACCCTGTGGTTCCCCTTCTACCGGTCCTGGATGTTCAAGCTCATTCCCAGGGAAAAGACCAGCGAGTTCCACGCGGCGATATCGAGCTACCGAAAGGTAATCGGCATCGTTACACCCCTTATAGCTGGCTTCCTTGCGAGCGTCCACGCAACGCTACCGTACGCTTTTAGTTTGGCTTTCTTCATGCTAGCAGGGATGATGTTTGTGATGATCTCCAAGAAGAAGAGCTGACGTCAGCCTCTGCCCCTTCTCCCTCCCCTGGAAAAGCTCAAAACCTCCCTCAGGCCGAAACCCTCAAGGGGGTCAAACTCCCTCACGAGTTCTTCAACAACCTCCTCAGGGAGGCCCTCTCGTTTTAGGGATTTTCTGAAGGCCTTCTTGCCCCGGTTTACGGCCCGGATTAAGCCAGCCGCCCGAAAGGCTATCCGGGGAAGGTGCAAGAAAAGAAAGGTAAATATGGAGCGGAGGGACTTCACTCTTCCTCCCTCTTCTCCTCAGTTGGTGGTTTTTTTCCAGTATAGGTTATGGTGTTGCCCCCGTTCTTAGTGAGGAAGCCCTGAAAGATCTCCAAGAGGGTCTTAGCCGCGTTGATGCTCTCCATGTATTCCTTGGTCAGCTCGGTGGCAGCTTCCTTGTCCATCCCGGCCTCAACGAGGTTTTTGTAGAACTCCGCCACACTCTTGCCCATGGCCTGCATCTTCTCAGGGCTGTAGAGTTCGCTCAAAAGGTTCTTCAGAGGATCCAGTATATCCTCCATTATGGGTCCTATCTTGTCCATAAGCTTCGCCGCCTGCTCGATGTCCCTGTCGCCGTAGTAGGCCTCTATGAGGTCTTCAACAACATCCACTTTTTTTTCCAGAAGCTTGACTTCCTCCTCGCTCTTGGCGTTCCTGATCTCTTCTATCAGCTCATCCAGCAGCTTCTCCAGCTGGGCTGGGGTCTTCTTTTCGGTTTCCTCAACCATATCAACCACCTCAATAATCGTTAGTCTGTTCAAACTTAATCGGCATTCCGATCAGCTCTAACCATCTTTTGATCACCTCACGGGAGAGGGTGTAAACCCTGCCCCTCTCGGTGGGGATTTCCCTGACGACACCCAACCCCTCAAGCTCCTCCAGCTTTACCCGGACTGTGTTGCGGGAGGCCTTACCGCGCCTGCCCTTCAGTTCCCTTGCGATCTGGCTCACATTTGCCCTCCTGAGGTCGAATAGAACCTTCACAATCTCCCTAGCTATCGGGTCGTGCCTTATCTCTGGGATGACCACGTCTATTCCGAGCCCGCCGTACTCGGCGTAGACGTTGAGGAGCCTGAGGTAGGACTGGGCCATACGAGAAACGACCTCGAAGCTCGCCCTCATCGCTTCGAGGGCCTTTTTGAGCTCCTGAACTTCCCTGGCCAGGTCTTCATCAGGCATGATGGTTATTTGTCTGCTCAATCCTAAAG
>JALTCK010000058.1 GCA_027074805.1 Thermococcus sp.
TAAGCCCGCACAAGGCCGTTATCTACGCGGACGAGTTCGACATTCCGGCAATCATCGGCAAAAAGGGCAAGCGCATAACCGAGCTGGAGAAGAGGATAGGCATAAGCATCGACGTCAAGAGCTTCGCCGAGAGGGAAGCGGAGAAGCCGAAGGAGAAGGTACCTGTTGAAGTCGAGGAGAAGAAGAAAACGATAGTTCTGCGGGTTTCGCCGGACTACGCTAAGAAGCCCCTCAAGTTCTACGGCGGCGAGCAGTACGTCTTTACAGCCACGCCGGGCAAAAAGGGCCTCGTCAAGGTCAGCAAGAGCACCCCGATAGGGAAGGAGCTGAAGAGGCTTATCGAGGCAGGGATACCGATATGGGCCACCACATAAGAGACGAAACCTTTTTACCCTTTTTCCAAACTTAACATGGTGGTTTCATGAAAACCCCAGACGATAGGAACACTGTCCGGCTGGCCTTTCTTCTCGGTCTCGCGGTCAGCGTTGGGGGAATCTTAAAGGCAGCTCCCCTCTGGATACTCATCGGAGGAGCCGTAATGGCCTCGGCCTTCTTCTATCCCATCTACGCCTTCATTGTGAGGCAGTGGGACTGAACAATCAACTTTTTAACGTCTCCACCCTTTCTTACCTTGGTGGTCTCATGAGGTACGACGTCGTTGTCATCCCGGAGGGCTTCCACCCCTTTGAGAAGCACAACATGGAGCACATCTGCGTCCCCCTTATAGTTGGCGACAGGAGCTATGACATCGCGATGGAGATAATAAACGGCATAGACAGAGCCCTGAGGGCTAGTTTCAGAGTTGAGTCCTATGAGGAGCCTGAGGGCGAGGAGTGCGACGTCCTTTACAGAAAGTACACCATCGGAAAGGACGGGAAAAAAGGCGTCGTCCACGTTAAACTTAGAAGGATTGGTGAGGACTGCCCGCAGATAGACGGAAACCGCTGTTCCGTCCTTGAGTTCGAGAGGGACATTGAGTGCATGCTGAAGGGAGTTGAGGAGTGCCTGGCTTAGGCTCGGCTGCGAGGGTAGTCATCACGCCTCAGCTAGCGAAATTCTCGTCATCGCCCCCCTACCTTTTGTCTTCCCCCTTAATGACTTTTCGGAGGTTAGGTTATGCTGGTGCTGGCCTCGGCCTCCCCCAGGAGGAGGGAGATACTGGCGAGGTTCATCAGGGACTTCGCGGTGGTACCGAGCAACGCCGATGAAAGGTGCTCTCTCAGCGACCCGGGAGGGCATGCCCTTGAACTGGCCCGAAGAAAAGCCAGGGAGGTTCATTCCCTCTTTAGAGACGCGACAGTTATCGGGGTTGACACAGTCGTGAGCATAGACGGGAGAATCCTTGGGAAGCCGGAAAATGAAGGGGAGGCCTACGAAATGCTGAAAACCCTCAGCGGGAGTGTACATAGGGTTACAACCGGCTACTGCATAATCCACTCTAGCGGAGAACACTGCGGAAGGGTCGTCACCGAGGTCAAGTTCCGCGAGCTGGACGACGAGCTAATCAGAGAGTATATAGCGACCGGTGAGCCGATGGACAAGGCAGGGGCATACGGAATACAGGGGCTTGGAGGCCTCTTCGTCGAGTGGATAAGGGGCGATTACTACAACGTCGTCGGCTTCCCCATCGAGATAATCTGGAAGCTCAAGGAGCTTGGCTTTAAAGTCCTATCACGCTGAGGATTTTCCTTTTTAGATTTGATGGGTCAGTTGTGGATTTTTGGACGTTTGGGGAGTTCAACCCTCCTTTGAAGTCCTTAGTAACCCCCGGTTAGTATCTGCCAAAAGGTCACATTTTTTGACAAAATTATGACGAAATTTTTTCGAAGTTCTGAACTGAAAGCGGAGAGAAGTGAAAACAGCCACCACCCTAGGGGAAACCGCCATGCTTCTGAATTGAGGGTTTTAGAGCGTGTTTTAATTGATTTAAGCACCTTTTTCCCTCTGGAAGTCTCGAGCACACAAAAGTGCATCCGAGAACGGCTCTTCCGGGCTGGCGCTATCAGCCAAACCCGGCTCTTTAGCGGGCGATAATCAGGCATTCTCAAGGGTTCTCCAAGACCCCTTTAAGAAAAAGCTTATAAGATTAGAGGTCTTTTGTTATTCTGTTAGACAAACGGAGGGAAAAGCCGCCCTGTTGCAATAAGACTTTAGGAGAATTGAAAGTATGACGTGCCTTGTAGATTCAAATTGAACTGATGTGGTTGCAATAAGACTTTAGGAGAATTGAAAGAATATATAAAGTTTTTGGCATAGTCAAAAAGCATAATCGTTGCAATAAGACTTTAGGAGAATTGAAAGAGGGAGCAGAGACTCTTGACGTTAAGGGTGATGAAACAGTTGCAATAAGACTTTAGGAGAATTGAAAGTGTTGAGGAGCGTGGTGGCGGTGAGTGAGTTGATTGAGGTTGCAATAAGACTTTAGGAGAATTGAAAGTCGACCAGGACAGGACTCTTACTTACAATGAAC
>JALTCK010000059.1 GCA_027074805.1 Thermococcus sp.
CAGGACCGCCACGAAGCCTTTCCACTTCGTTGTGGTCACCTCCGCAATAGTTGTGCAATACCAATTGTGCAACTTATCCTTATAAATTTTTCCTTTTACTCTAAGTAAAAATTCTTCCTTTTTTTTCAAGTATGAATTTATTCTAACTCAAATTTTCCTCTTAGAACGAGTCATAAGAAGTCCGAGTAAAAGGGTTGCATGATCATGCAACACAAAACCCCACCGACGCCCTGCTCAGGATAACATGATTTTGGGCGATGTTATGGGGAACCTTATTTCCTCGGAGTTAGGTATTTATAGTCCTTTGTGTTATTACATTTGATGTCCGGCCAGTTCAAATTAGTGCCTACAATCGCCTACCTCAGGGTTCAAAAGCAGGCCTTCATCGGCTACTCCATGCCCCTCGCGGGCTGGATAGGCGAGTACCTGATAAACTACGGGAAGCTTCCCAGGCCCAACTTCCTTTCCAGGGCCATGGCGAAGTTAGGCTTTTCTCTGGCCGGCGAGGATAGGGACGAGAGATACATAACCCAGTTTTTCACCAAGGGCGGCGTCTCCGTAAGTGCGAGCTGGGACGTTGAGAAGGAGAGCCTCTTTCTCCAGCTCTTTCCGCTACGCTCAAAGCTCTCCCGCGGTCTAACCGTCAGGGCCGAGTACATAGACTTTTACGATCAGCACGTCGTTTCCATCGAGCCCACCGGAAAGCTCCCGCCCGGGATAAGGGGAATAGGAATAAACGCCCTCATTCTAGAGGACTACTACCCGGTTGAGACCCCCTACTGGGGCATGCTCCACGAGGACTGGGAGGCCGAGCTGAACCTCGTTGTTATGCGGGACGAGGTTTTTGATTCCCTCCAGCGCGAGGAGTACCGCTGTCCCGTCTGCTTCTCGCCGCTGCATGAGGAGAACGGCGTCCTGAAGTGCTCAAAGTGCGGCTTCACCTACGCTCCCGAGACGGACTTCGAGAGGGTCATGGAAAAGTTTACGGTGGAGGAGTTTGCGTTTTAACAAACTTTGCAGGGCAAAGTTTGATCAACAGCCTTTGGGAAAGGCTGGCGAAAAATCTCTTTCTCATTAAGGGCTCGGAATTTAATCGTGCACTACTTGAATGTGAGTTTTAATAGGGGTTTAATCCCAAACTAACATCTTTTAATAGGTTTCAACTTTATTATTGGCGTCCTTCGGACGCCGTTTGTAGAGTGAAACTCCCTTGAGGTTGTAATTGTAAGTAAACCCGCGGCAAAACTGGCTCGTTTAAAACGCACAAATCATGGAACATGCCTTCTGGACAGTCAAAACTATTTGATCAAACTTTTCGCCAGCAAGCTTTTGGAAAAAGCTTGACCAAAAAATCCTTTACTGTCAAAGAGCGTGGGAACGCGCCGTGCACCACGATTATGCTCTTGAGTGAGGGTTTGACTCATGAGCATGCCCCTTTTAATGGTTTCAAGGTTACTCTGGCGTCTTTGGACGCCTTTTGAAGAGTGAAACACTATAAGGCTCATGATTTTGGTGCAAACCTTTTCCTAGAATCACCAGTTTTAGCGTGCACGGCCTTAGAACACTATCCTTCAAACAGTCAGAGCTTTTTGATGAAACTTTGCGCAGGCAAAGTTTCTGGGGGTGTGGGGGCGTTAGCCCCCCAGTAGTTTAAGAAAACGGGGTTGCGGGGTGAAATCCCGCATCAGGGGTTTGAGAGTACAGAGAGATAAGGGGGCGGAGCCCCCTTGTCTTTCGTTATGGTAGCCCCGCCGGGATTCGAACCCGGGTCGCGGGATCCAAAGTCCCGCATGCTTGGCCGCTACACCACGGGGCTGCCCGATAGAAAAAGCCGAGGAGGGCTTATAAACCTTAAGCTTCTTAGAGTAGAAAGGTGTAGAAGGGCTCAAACAATCAACGAGACCAGTTCCCTTATCGCCTTCTCCGGGTTTTTGGCCTTCGTAACCCCGCTCGCGAGGAGAACGCCGATGCTTCCGAGCTCAAGAGCCTTCTTGACGTCTTCACCGGTGCTTATCCCGGCCCCGGTTAGGATGCCCACATCGGGATTCACATTCTTGACGAGCTCTACGGTGTTTGTAACTACCTCTGGTTGGGCCTTGCTGACGGGAATTCCAGTTCCTATCAATTCCGGCGGCTCGACGGCGACGTAGTCCGGACCGAGAGCGGCTACTGCAGCGGAGACAGCCGGGTTGTTCGAGCAGACCATGGTCATGAGGCCGACTTCCTCAGCGCGCCTTATGCTCGCCTCGAGGTCCGCTAAAATCATCCTGTTCTCGGAGTGGTTGAGGAGCGTCCCAACTACCCCGGCCTCCTTGACGGCCTCCGGGAGAACGTGGCCGGTGTGGCTTCCCGGCTTTATCGGGTCGATGTGCTGGGCAAAGACAGG
The DNA here is from genome assembly GCA_027074805.1 of Thermococcus sp. GTDB lineage: Archaea > Methanobacteriota_B > Thermococci > Thermococcales > Thermococcaceae > Thermococcus. The sequence goes on from JALTCK010000059.1 coordinate 2,387, forward strand.
TATCTCAACGCTTTCTGCTATCATCCTCAGGTCGACCATCTGGGGTGCGATGACCATGGTTACTCCAGTTTCCTTCCAC
>JALTCK010000060.1 GCA_027074805.1 Thermococcus sp.
ATCAAAGCTCGGGGCGTGGGGGCACAGCCCCCCACCAACCTTTGCTTGCGCAAAGCTTGACCCAAGGGTTTTGGCTTTATTCAATCGCCTTGGAGCAGTTCGTACGTGCTTTGTAATGGGGAGAGTTTTAGTTGGCTTTCTTGGGTAGAGTAGCCGATATCTGCTGGGTTTATCTCCTTCGCGCCCTTCGGGCGCTATGGAAAGTAAACCACATCCAAAAAAGTCAGTTTGAGTGTGAAAGCCACTGGAAGTAAAGCGCATGAAAAGCACGTACAAACTTTGATGAAACTTTGCGCAGGCAAAGTTTCTTTCCGTGGGGTGAAACCCCGCATCGGGGTTTGAGAGTACAGAGCAAGCTTTAGGAAAGCTTGACCAAAAATAGTGATTCCTTTTTTAAGGTGCAATTGGAGAGTGTATTTGTACTCTCTCCTACGAGCTCTTTAAACGGGAATTCATCCCACATAGCTTTCAAACAAGGGGTTCAACTCCAAAAGCGCTCAAGAGAGCGCGAGAAAAAGTAAATCCAAGCAAATGTTCCCACTTAAGTAGAATTCTAAATCCAAGAAACAAATCTCGAAAGGCAAACATAACAAAGAGGGAAACTAAGGAAGGAATCACGAACTTTGATGAAACTTTGCCAAGCAAAGTTTCTACCAGAGCTTTGGATACCAGTCCCTCGGCATGAAGACCTTGTCAACATCGACGGCTATGCCCTTGCTCTTCTGGAGCATCTCGCCGCTCGTCATCGTGGCCTTCCCGAGTGCCACCAGCTCGTCCTTGAGGGTCATCACAGCGACGAGATCGCCCTTCTTGATGCCCTTGTTGAGCTTGACTATGCCGGGAACCGCTAAATCAGCACCGTAGGTGACCGCCGCAACGGCGGAGTCCCTGATCCACACCTTGGGAAGATGCTCCACCGCTTTCTCCATCGGCTGGATGGCCTTCCTGAAGTACTCCTCGATGCCATCCTCCTTCCAGAAGTGGTAGTAATCGATGAGGTCGTGAAGGGTTACAAGCGTCTCGTCCTCCTTGAAGGGCCCGCTCCTCGTTCTCCTCAGCTCGGCCATGTGCGCTCCCACTCCGAGGGCAAGACCGATGTGGTGGATGAGCGAGCGGATGTATGTTCCCGCCTCAACGCCCACTCTAAAGAGAACGTCCCTACCCTCCATCTCGAGCACCTCGATGTAGTAGACCTTCCTAGTCCTCAGTCTTCTCTTGACCGCACTCCTCAGAGGGGGCCTCTGGATTATCTCACCCTCGAACTCCTTCATGACGGCCCTGATTTTATCCCCTGGGACATCCCCGTGGAGGTGCATCAAAGCGACGTACTCCTTACCAGCAGGGAGAAGAGCCTGAACGACCCTCGTTGCTCTCTCAAGTGCCACAGGCAAAACACCACTGACCTTTGGGTCGAGAGTCCCGCCGTGGCCTGCTTTGTTGAGGTCAAAGAGCTTCTTTATCCACGCTACCACCTCGTGGCTCGTCGGCCCGGGCGGCTTGTCGAGGTTTATTATGCCGAACTGCATATGCATCTCTATCGGCCTCTTCTCCGGTGGGAAGCCCCACTTCGGGTTCGTCTCGGCCCTCTCATCCCTGACAATAACCTCTCGCTTCATGTCAGCCGGCAAAATCCTTCTAATCTCGTCCCTCGCCATAAGCATCACCCGGTGATCGTTATCGCCCTAAGTTGGAGCTTTGAGTTTATAAATCTGAGCTAGTACTGCTAGTACTTGAAGCGGTAGGTAAAGACAGGCCAGTTCGGGAGGTACTTGACGAACCTCAGATAGCCCGGCACGAAAACCTCCCGCTTGCCCTTCTCAATCCCCTTCAATACCGCCCTTGCAACCTGTTCCGGCTCTATCGAGCCCTTCGGAACCCTTCCGTCCCAGAAACCCGTCTTGACCTGCTTGGGATACACCCTCATAACATGGATTCCTCTGGCTCTTAACTCCCTCTCAAGGTTTATCGCGAGGTAGTGGAGTGCCCCCTTGGCGGCGCAGTAGGATGGAACGTCCGGCACATTGATAAAAGCGACACCGCTGATTATGAAGACTATGGTCGAGTCCCTCTGGAACATTGGAAGAAGTACTCTCGTGAGCTCCACAGGTGCGAGGGCATTGACCCTGAACAGAGCCTCCAGCTCACCATTTGAGTGCTCCAGGAGGGGCTTTCTAATGGCGTAACCTGCGTTGTTTATGAGGATATCAACCTTTCCAACACCCAGCCTTTCAAGACCCTCCAAGATCATGTCCGAAAAGTCAGCCCCACCCAGATCAGCAATTAAGTATTCAAAAGCAGGTAGTTCTGCCTGAAGTCTACGGAGCTTTCCTTCATTCCTAGCTACCCCAATAACGCGGTAGTTCCTTTCAATGAGCCCCTCGACGAGGAGCCTCCCGATGCCGCCAGTTGCACCCGTCACAAGCGCGGTTTTCATGAAAACTCACCAAAAAATTTTAAAAACCG
>JALTCK010000061.1 GCA_027074805.1 Thermococcus sp.
GTGGAGTCGTGAGCTAATTATGGTAGCCTCGAGGGAGTTTTTAGCTGGTACTATAATGGAGCTCCTAAAGAGGATGGGCTTCAAAGAGCAGGAACGTGTTCTAAAGCGGGGTGAATGGGGTATCGACATAGTGGCCATAAGAGACGATCCAATCTCTGGGATGGAGAAGCTCGTCATGCTCATACACTCTAAAGGGCTGGCGACATCAAAGGATGTCAACGTTTTTGCTGACGTGGTGGATAAACACAAGGCGGATAGGGGGATTCTTGTTTCTCCCGCCGGTTTTACCAAGGATGCTCGCCTTTTAATCTCGCGGGAATATCGGGGGAGGATAGTTCCGTGGGATGGTGAAAGGCTCGCGACGCTCTTCCAGAATTACGGCATAGAGCCCACGGATGAACTCGTTGAGAGGGCGAAGGAGCTCCAGCGTCAGATGGCAAGAAAAAGGGGCCTGAAGTCTATAGAACTCGACGCCCCGCTCCTCTTCGACTTCTCGACGGAGCTTCTCAAAAGGAAAGTGATGGAGTACGTCACTAAACGCTATCCAGTCAAGGAGGATGAGGTAGAGGTATCCAATCTGAAACTAATCCTCTCAAGTGCTTACATAGTTTCCTGGAGCACCGGCGAACAAAAGGACAGGGCAGTGGTTTTCTCGAAAGATAAGATCGTCCTGCGGAGCAGTTCGGACGAGAAGCTGAAATCGGCGGTCAGAAAGGTCATGCTGAACGATTCCTCCATAATCGTGGCGAGCGAAAAGGAGACCGAAGTGGTGCTGAGCCCAAGCGAGGCTGTACTATTCTTCAAGGGCAAGGCCTCTCAGGAGCTCAACGTTCCAGAGCTCAAGATAAAGGTGCTCGACAGGAGGAAGGTCTACATCCCGAAGGAGGCATACGTGGAGCTCGAGGTTGGCGACAACAGGGGGAAGGCAAGGGTTGACCTCAGAAACTGGGAGGTCGAGTTCTCCCTGGAGCCCCTGCCCGACGAATACTTCCTCAACGCGGCACGCGAGCTAGTCGAGGAACGGGTGGGGGAGAGGATAGAGAGGGTGGAAATCCAGACCGATGGATGGAAGCTCAAGGTCGTGGGAAGGACCGGCAGGTTCGACTTTGAGGTTTCCTTCAACAAGTTCACGGGTAAGCTCCTCGGAACGGACGTTCTCATGACGGAGGATGCCATAAAAGAGCTTCTCAAGAAGGCCTATCCGAGGGGTAAGGTAATGGGAATGGAGAGAGGCAGGAAAGTCCTCGTGGCGGACATAGAGACCTCCAAGGGCATAGCCGTCGTTGAAGTTGATCTCACGAGGGCGGAGTACAGGGAGGTAAGGAAGCTGGTGCCTCCGAAGAAGGCATTCAAGGAGATTAAGCCGCTAATCGAGGACAACTTCCCTGTTAAAAGGCTGAAGCTCAAGTCGTACTCCGTCAAAGACCACAAGTTCATAGAGCTCGTGGCGGAGAGCATGGACGGCCTCGTCAGGGTGAAGGTGGATGGGCTTTCCGGCGACGTTCTCGACTACTTCGTGGAGGTAACCAAGGCACGGGCCCACGAGCTGCTGAAGGAAAAGTACGGAGAAATCAGGGTAGTTGAAGTGGAAGAGGGGGAGGTCGAGTACGTATTTACCGTTGACGACGAGGAACACCACGTTAAGCTCCTCACAAGCAAGGACGGACGGCTGATAAGGGAAATAGACAGGGTTCTTAAGAGGGAAGTTGTGGAGAGGATTGCCGAGGACGTGGTCAAGGAAATCGAGGAGGACGCGTCCGTTAAGTCGATAACCCGCAATGGGAACTGGGAGGTCGAGTTTTCGGGTAGCAAATACGTGGGAGTTCTGGTGCTTGAGAGATCTTCAGGAGAGCTTCTTGAGAAGAGGGTTAGGCATACGGAGATGGCCATAAAGGAGAACTTCATGGAGCACGTTAGGGCGAAGTACGGCGAGAAGGAGCTTCAGATAGAGAGGCTAACGCACTACGAGGAGGAGGGCTATATCGTCGTGAAGCTCGCCGGAAAGGAGAACTACTACTACGGGAAGATAGACACCAAGTCCGGAAAGATACTCAGCGAGGACTACGTCCCGATAAAGGGGATAGGCTCGAAGATAAAGAGAATGCAGCTGGAGAGCAAATACAGCTGATCAGGCCATCAGCATGTTCTCTATCATGCGGATGGCTTCCACTATTCTCTTTTCCGGTTTTTCCTCGTTCCTTGGTATTTCAAGGTTTATCACAAGACGCTCTTCTCTCTCGTTCTCAAGTTCGTATATCTCGAGTTCCTCGACCTCCACGTCCTCGAAGATGCTCTCCATCTCGGGGGTTATTATCTTCTTGTCGTTCCCATACACCTCGACCCTCATAACGTCGTCCGTTGTGGATGCCATGACCACTATTTCGTAGGCCCCCACCTTCTTGCTGAACCTGAGCACGCTTCCGTATCCTTCTACATCCTCTCTAAAGCCGAGTTGTTTCATTGTGCTCCGTATGGCCTCGGTTTTGCTCTTTATTCTGTTGAGAATTCTATCTCTGAGCTTGTAACTTTCGGATAGGGCCAGCTTTATACCCTCCCCAGCATCATCAACGGTGCCTTCCCATATGCCCATGACGCGGATACCTGATGAGGTTGGCTTGAGCTCGATTTTAATCGAGTTGATATCAAAGTCTCTCAAATCCTCTATCTTTAGCTCGCCGAGGGTGAGGATATCAAACTCTATCCTCACAAGGTTGCCAAAGGCCTTGCCTTTAAACTTCACCCCCATCACCAACCCACCCTTCTGGAGAGGGTTTAAAAACTCTTCCATAGCTCGAGAAAAGGTATAAAGGGAAAGAGTGTCAGTGGCGCCTTCTCAGGAGAAGCGGTAGCACAGCAAGACCCACAATAACTGCCGGGCCGCAGATCCCGCTCGCAGAGGACGTTGTGGTTGTGGTTGAGCTGGTGCTCGTCGGTGTGTAACCCTTTATGTTGATCTCCTTACTCACGACTGCCTTGTTTCCATAAAAGTCTACTGCCACTATCTTGAGTGTGTACTTGCCCCCCTTCAGGGGTGGGAGCTCGATTGTATAGAAGTCGTTGTCGGGCTTTCCGCTTCCAGCCTCTGCCGGGAATTTGCTTGCCTTCTCGTATTTGATCGGGTTTCCGTTTTCGTCGAGTACCTCAGCATAGAGGTTCCTTATTCCGAGGTTGTCAGTGGCCGTGAGGTACACCATGAAGGGCTTGTTGGGCGTGGGATGAGTTGGCTGTAGGTATGCTATCTGGAGGCTTGGTTTTTCAGTGTCACTCTCCTTGGTTATAACGATCTGGGAGACCCCAACTGGAACCGTAGCGTTCACCATCATGTAATACTTGTCCCCTATCTGTCTCTCTCCGAGGACTGTGTAGGTGATGTTGGTGTGCTCTGGGTCGATCTTGGCTCCCTCTGGTATCACAAAGGTTATCGGACCAGTGACGCTCTTATTGAGCTCGTTGATGAACTTTACAGCCGTGCCTATCTTGCTCTCGTGCCTGAAGACGATGAACTTCTGCGGTACTGGGATGCTCATAAAGTCGCTCTTGACCTTGTTTCCGTCGAATTTCACGGTAACGTAGGGCATTGCAACGCTTCCATTGGCGCTAACCACCACATAGTTGCTTCCGTACCAGGTTGGGCTGTAGCCCGGATGGCTTGCGGGGTTGCTCTCCTTGTCGGGAGCTCCAGTTGATGTGAGGGTCAGGAAGTAGTGGACGTGTCCTTCCTTGTCGATGTACTTCCAGTACATGTCGTGGTGGATGTGCCCGCTCAGAGTGAGGACGATATTGTACTTGACAACATCCTCGAGGAAACGCCGTGCAACGGCTTCGTCGCCTCCCCAGTAGCGGAGGTAGTTCTTCAACTCATTCCAGTCGTTGTCATTGAAGGGATCGAGCCCCTTAATAATGCCACCAAGGTAGTTCCAGCGTGGGGCGAAGAAGTATGGGTGATGATAGAGGACTATCGGCGTGTAGTTCCTGTGCTCGTCCAGAACCTTCTCCATCCACGTTATCTCGTCCATAGTCGGGTAGCCGCGGTCACCGCCAGTATCAAGGCCGATGATGATAAACTTGCCAACGGTCACGTAAAACATGGGTGGGCCTATGAGCTTGCTGTAAATAGTTGGCGGGTCATCGTGATTGCCCTTTATGCTGAGATGGGCCTGTCCATCCGCCGCCGTTCTTTCCATGATGTTGTAGATGATGTTGTACCCTATGAGGTCACTGCTGCTGTCAACGTCGTCTCCAGTGTTGATGATGAGGTCTGCTCCCTTCATCGCCCAGTATGTGTAGGCGCTGTCAGTTGCCACAACACTGTGGAGTGGAATCGGGTTTGCACAGTATTTTTCTAGGGTGTAGATATCCCTCTGGAAGTAGTTGCCACATACGAAACCTATTTTGGCGCTACTGGTCACGTGTGTATCGCTAACCCATGCTAGCCTGAGGGTGTCTGGCCACTGCTTGAAGACTTTGAGTCCGTTCGGTAGAACTAAAGTTCCATCGTTCGTCGTTATTAAAAGGAAGTATGTGTCGGGAACTATCCCTTCCGGTACTTTGACCGTCAGCACGTTGCCCTGTGTGCTCTCAACTGAGAGGGAGTAGGGTCCATGAAGTACTGATACAGCTTGCACTGCCTGCACCTGAACTCCGCTCTTCACATGGAGTTGGAAGGTGCCACCAGGAATTGCAAATGCCGGAACCGCCGGTGCGGGTTGTTCGAGGAACTTGCTGTAAGTGGTGCTGTAGCTTCCTCCTGCGGTTGCTGGAACTGCTCCCAAAAGGGTTAAGATACCCAGCAAAATTGCAAGGGTTGCAAGCAGTCGCTTGGCCATGGTATCACCGGATAATAACATCGGGGAAGAGAATAAAAGCTTTCCTGCTCCTTTTTACTCAGAACGGTATTCTATGTTTTTGATGATGTATTCGGCAACCCAGGAACGTCCGCCGAGGTGTTTATAAAGGTTGTGGAGTTCCTTTATCTTTTTCCCCAACTCCTCCCGTTGAGAAACTAAGTAACGGGTGAAGAGGACTGCCATCTCAACGAGAGCGCAGTCGGCCCTGCTAAACGGGACTGTGGGAAGCTCTCCTGGTATTAGTCCAAGTGGTAAGAACTCTGCGGACAGGACTTCTGTATTGCCAATTTCATCATCCCATCTTTTGATTTGCCATTTCACTACTCCATAGAAGCCAGGAAGGCCCTTTATCCAGCGCCATCCGTCTTTTTCTTCAATCTGAGAATTATCTTCAAGGTTGAGTGCATGCTTTACGAGAAGCTCCACGTCGTTTGTGATTTGAATGCTTGCCTTGGGGTCATTCAGCAGATCATGAAAACTCTTTCCAGGAAAGAGCTTGAACCTGAACTTATTTCCCTCTCTGATAACTCCGGCGGGAGTGATGTTGGAGGCCGTCACCAACAGGATCTCGTAGACCTTGTCCTCCAAAAAGCCTTCTAACATGCTTTCACCAAAAAAGGTTGGAAAGGAAAATTTAAAGTTGCTGCTTCGGGAGGACGATTATGTCGTCCCTATTAATGTAGAATGTGACGGGCTGTGTGGGCTTCAAGTTGCCGGCTTCTCTGTCACTTATCGTTCTGGCTATCATCCTCGTATCCCCAAATAGGCCGATGACTTCCACAAAGAAGCCGTAGTACTCCACGAGGTCAACGGTTCCCTCGAGCGAGACGGTGTTCTCCTCGGGCTTCAGCCTTATCCTTTCAGGCCTTATGACGAGGACGACATCATCCTTTTCGCCGGTATACGTTAGACCATCGAGCCTGAAACTCTCGAACTCGACAGTCACCTTGTCCCCTTCTCTCTCTACGACCTTGGCCGGGATGACGTTGGTTTTGCCCATGAATGAGGCAACGAACTCCGTCCTTGGCGTCTCATATATCTCCTTGGGAGTTCCCACCTGTTCCACTGTTCCAACGTTCATCACGGCTATCCTGTCGCTTATTGCCATTGCCTCCTCCTGGTCGTGGGTGACGTAGATGACAGTTATACCGAGCTCCCTTTGAATCCTCCTTATCTCGGAGCGCATCTCAAGGCGAAGCTTGGCGTCGAGGTTGCTCAGAGGTTCGTCAAGGAGGAGGACCTTTGGCTCGACGACGAGAGCCCTTGCTATTGCAACACGTTGCTGCTGACCACCTGAGAGCTGAGTTGGATAGCGGTCCTCAAAGCCCTTGAGCCTCACCAGTTCAAGGGCCCATTCAACCTTCCTTCTTATCTCATCCTTCGGGATCTTCTTTATTTTGAGGCCGTAGGCTATGTTGTCGAAGACTGTCATGTGAGGCCACAGGGCGTAGTTCTGGAAGACGAGGACAGCTCCCCTCTGATGGGAAGGGAGGTAGGTTACCTCCTCGTCCCCGAAGTGTATCGTGCCGCTGTCAGGATAATCAAGACCTGCTATGATCCTCAGTGTCGTTGATTTGCCACATCCGCTCGGCCCGAGGAGGGTGAAGAGCTCCCCGTGCTCTATGTGGATGCTTATGCCCTTCAGGGCTACGGTTTCTCCGAACGTCTTGACGATATTTTCAAGCTTGACCTCAACCATTTCAATCACCTCATGTGAGACCTATGAAGGAGTACCTCTGCTTGGTTATAACATTCGCAAGCACTATGGCGATTATCTGGACGAGCATAAGGAAGACGCCCAGTGCTGCGGCCAGATTGGCACTTCCAACGGAGCCCATTATGAGCTCCCTCATCTTGGCTGTTATCGGGTACCACGTTGAGTTTATTGAACCTAGGGTAATGCCGACACTGGTCTCGCTCATACAATAGACGAAGCTGAGCATGGCTCCTCCGAGTAGGTTTAAGAGTATGAGTGGTATCAGTATGCTGGTGAGGGCCTTCCACCTTCCTGCCCCTAGATTAAGTGCAGACTCCTCGAGAGTGACGTGCACCTGCTGGATTCCAGCGGAGATTGAACGGGCGGCAAACGGCAGACGCCTTATTGAGTAAGCCAGTATCAAAGCGGCTCCCGGGAAGAAAGCCAACAGGTTGGTGGGGTCGAGAATTGTTCCTTTGAACGGTGGTACCGTTGAGAAGAAGAAGAAATAGCTCATTGCAATGACGATTCCAGGGACGGCTATAGGTATGGTGGCAAGGCTGTCGAGTATCGGTGCAAGCTTTGCCTTTTTGAACCTTCCTGCCGCGTAGGAAGCCGTAAGCGAGAGCAGGAGGATTATGAAGATCGCAACGGTGGAGTACATGAGGCTATTTCTGATGACGTTCAGTATATCGGGCTGGGTGAGCAGTGCTTTCATGTTTGCCATGGTGAAACCTTCGGGCCATGTGCCATACCACCTCTCACTAAAGGCAAGTAGTATGACCCCCATCTGCGGGAATATTGTTATCAGGAGTGTGGGTATGATGAGCAGGTATATGAGCACTGCCTGCCACCATTTGGGTTTTGCGACCCTTGGCTTCCACCTCCCTCCCTTGCTGAGCATGGCATACTGTCTCATTCCCACGTACCAGCGGACGAGGAGGAACATTATGAGGGCGATGGTCAACATCACCAGTGCAAGGGCTGCCATCTGGGGATTTCCTATGGCAAAACCAGAGACGAATGAGCTGTATATCTGGTAGGACATGAGTTTTTTGGCTATTGCACTCCCCTGGAAGACGATTGGGGCAGCAAGGTCTTCAAGGCTAAAAATCCCCACGAGTATCGCACCCGCAGTGATCCCAGGAAGTGCGAGGGGGAACGTGACGGTTCTGAAGAGGCGGAAACCCCTACTGCCTAGGTTCTCAGCCTGTTCTTCGAGACTGGGGTCGATGTTGATGAAGCTCGCGTAGGCGTTGAGGTAGACTATGGGATAGTAGGTTATAGATTGGGCTATGACAACACCAACAAGGCCGTCTATCCATATTGGGTGTGGGAACAGGTGTAGGTGCTGATAGAAAATCCAGTTTATGAGGCCGTTGGGAAGGAACATCTTCTTGACAACAACAACATTAACGAATGGAGTCACAAGAAGTGGTACAAAAAGGAGAATCCTCATAATGTTCTTCCCAGGAAAGTCGTAGCGGGCCATGAC
>JALTCK010000062.1 GCA_027074805.1 Thermococcus sp.
CTTAACCGTGATAACTCCAACTCTGGAGGATTACCTGCTGGCAATCAAGATTTCGCAGGCGATGGTGAAGAGAGGAACTCCAGTTCCAGCGGTTGATGCAATAGTTGCCGCCGTTGCAATAAACCGAGATCTGAGGCTCTTCACGAAGGACAGGCACTTCGAGTGGGTAAGGGAGGAGTTCAAAGAGTTGAACATTCACACAGTGTAGTTTAGCACCTTCATGAACCGGCGATTGACTTTTAAACTGACCGAAGAAGTTGTGGCCATGAAAGCCCTCATCCTCGCCTTTCCAGAAAAGTGCTGGGAGAACTACACGATACCCGTAAACGATGAACCTGTGGTGAAGCTCACCGAGAGGAGACTCCTGATGAGTAAGAGGATAGACGAGACCCTCACCGTCGTAAGAAAGGATAAAATGAAAACCTACTCCCTCCACGTCCTGAACCCCGTTCCGGTGAGCGCAAGGAGTAAAACGGAGGCCCTCCTGGAGGCGATGCCGGATGAGCCCTTTTTCCTCGCCGAGGGCAACATGCCCCTGATAATGCCCTTCCTCGTGAACTACTTTATAGGTCTCTTCTATGAGAACGAGCCGGAGGCACTGATACCTGTCTGGAAGGACGGGACGGCGGAGCTTACGCACGCCGTCTACGATCCGGATACACTTTCAGATGTCATAGAAGCGGCCTTAGCCGAGGAGTACAGGAGCCTGAGCAGGGTAACGGAGTTCCTCGACTATGAACCAGTATCAATCGAGGGACTGGCCAGGAGGAACCCCAAAGTTACTCTGAGCTTCTTTAGGGTTAGAACGAGCTTTGACGTACGGTTTGCAGAGGAGTTCCTGAGAGGGGAACGGCAAATTTGATTGAAAATACTCAAATTTTTGTAGGCACTTTTAAAAGGAAAGGGATAGATAATAGTTCACGGGTAGGATCCGAGCCAGTTCTTCTGCCCGAGCTAAGGGCAGGAGTTGAAAGAATGAAAAAGATTATGGGAATTTTCCTCGCACTTTTGATTGCAACGAGCGTTGCAATGTTCCCTGGTTCTGCAGCCAGAGAGAGCGGTGTTCTCATCCTGAAAAACTCGGATGCATGGAATTCACCGGGAGTTGAAAACACGCTGAGCTCAATGGGAATAAGCTACGATGTGGTGAACTCTTCGGAGTTTAAAGCACTGAACTCAAACGCTCTCCAGAAATACCAGCTTGTGATAATCGTGAGCGACCAAGACCAGGCTTTCTACAACGACATCGGAGACGAGATGGGCAAGCTTGAAAATTATGTTAGAAACGGTGGGAGTTTAGAAGTTCACGCAGCGAACTGGGGATGGAAGGGCGGCATATGGACAAAGCCACTGCCAGGAGGCACGAGAATCGTTAACAGTTATTCTAGCTCAGATTTAATAGTCGGCACCAACCAGACCCTGGTTAGCAACTACGCCAGCCATGGATATCTGGTTGGCTTTCCCGCGGGGGCAAAGATTATAACGATACAAAACAGCAGTAGAAAACCCAGCACAGTTCGATACACACTTGGGAAGGGAAAAGTGTTCGTAACTGGATTAACACTTGAATTCAGCGTCTACCGGAACAAACCGAGATGGAAAGCGTTCTTTGAAGGCATTATACGGGAGAATATGCAACCAAATAAGCCCGCTGATGTCAAAAAGCCCAGTGCGGTGATAACTCCAAACTTTCTGGCTCTGAACATGATCTACTACATTAGATACATCAAAAGCCTTGAGGACTATGGACGGCTCCATGGAAAAGCATTGGAAGCTGGAGTGGATCAAGAAATAATAAACTCCTCAGTTTTTGCGAACCAAAGTGCGTCAGAACACTATGCAGCCGCCGGCAGGTACGGGGAAGTAAAGGCGAATCTCGTCAGGTTTTCAATATTCTCCGACCTTAGAAAGGCCGCATTATCACAGAGAAAGGCGGTTGACATACTGAAAGAAGCCCTAGGAGAGAACTGACTAGGGCATCCATTGCTTTCCCACTCTTTTTGCTATCGTCACGGCCAACAAAACTTTTACCAAGTCAATCCCAACAAAGGGCAGAACTCCAACTTCGAAAGCAGTGCGGAAAGCACCGCCGAGATAAAAGCCGAGCCAGAGCCAGCCAAACAGATATATTACAGAGAGACCAAATAAAGAGCCTATTGTATACCCCCTCCACCCAAAGTCAGTCTTCCCAGCAATGTATCCCGTTACAAAGGCTGCAATTGGAAAGGCCATTATGTAACCACCCGTTGGGCCGAAAATGTGAGCAAGACCCCCAGAAAATCCACTAAAGATGGGAAATCCGACTGCACCAGCCAAGACGTAAAGGAGTTGAGTCAAGAACCCCAATCTGCTCCCCAAGAGTAGGCCACTCAGTAGAACCATTGTGACCTGAAAGGTTATCGGAACCGGTCCGAGAGGAATCGTAACCCATGCCGCAACCGTTGTAAGGGCTATAAAGATGGCTGACAGAGAGACCTCCCGTGCGTTCATATTTCCACCCGACGAAGCATGCAACTTTAGGTTAAAAATTTCACCCAAAGCTCTACCAACTTCGTATTTCTCAATATTCCCACGAAAGGCTTTATATATGAAAACAGCACTAGGAGTATAGAAAGTATCCTCGTGTTAGAGGTGGAGAATTATGAAAAAGGTAATTGCCATAACCATAGCAACTTTCATTTTGTTGTATGGCATTTAACTCCCCCAGCACAAGCGCCCAGAGCGGAAAGATAAGGGTTCTTTGGTTCGATGCTCATTACAGAGATCCCGGATTTTCAGGATATGCCAGCGGGGTCCCCCCCCAATATGACGATCTTTTCAAGATATCCCAATATGGAAATTGTGGAGGTTTCTTCAGCTTCAGCACTCCCCCCTGACTGGAATGAATATGACGTGCTGGTACTCGCCGATTGCGGGTTCCCTGAAAACCTTTCAGAATTCAAGGGCGGACTCATAGTCACTATAGACTCCTCGGTAAGCACGTTCTTCTACTGGCTTACTGGGAATAACCAAGCATATAATCTCTGGTCATATTACAGATACACTATTGTCAAATGGATCAAACCATACAGCGGATATGAGCAAGTGAATTCCACACGATTTCCAACTTACAACGATGCAGCGCTTTACAAAGTAGCTGTGGACAGTGTCTCCTGGCTCGCTCCAAGGTACGACCTTGTCAATGCGGTAGCAAACGATTCCCCAGATAGAGTCGCAGCTGCCCTCTACCAAGTGAATCTCAAAGGATCCCACTTCTACTGGCTGTTCTTGGGACCCTATGATATATTCAACCCTCAAACCTCCAGTAGACAGAGTTACTTGGTTGGGGATCTGATCACGAGGTACTCAAACCTCATATGGCCTCCCAAAACAAAGACACCCTCCATACAGTTTAGCACACTGACATTCATGTACTACAGACACTACCTGATACTAAATGAAACTCTGACAAATGCCATTGAGAGCACCACCAATCCTGGTCTAAGGGAAAATCTTACCGAAAAACTGGAACTTGCACACGAGGAATACAAAACCGCCCTTAGGTACGGACCAATCCTTAGAAATCTCTCCAACATTCACGTATTCATACACCTCAGGAAGGCAGTAATCTATCTGAGGGAGGCCCTTTCGTTCTTGTCCTAGCTCCCCATCACTTTTTTAAGCTCTACCTTGTGAGAACTCAGCGATGATAGAAGTCAGAAATCTCTACCACGCCTACAGGGGAGAAAACTACGTCTTAAAGGGCATAAACTTCTCAATGGGGAAGGAGATAGTCGCGTTAGTCGGTCCCAACGGCAGTGGAAAGACCACCCTTGCCAAGCACTTCAACGGCCTCCTAAAGCCAACGAAGGGTAGCGTCAAAATAGACGGACTTGATACGAGAGAGCACACGGTAGCAGAGCTGAGCAGACTGGTTGGCTATGTCTTCCAGAATCCAGAACATATGTTCTTTGAAGAGAGCGTTTTCAAGGAAGTTGCATTCGGCCCCAAGAACCTTGAAAAGAGTGAAGACGAAATAAGAAAACGGGTCTCTTGGGCCCTAAAAAGTGTGGGGCTTGAAGGATACGAAGAAAGGGCACCCTACTCCCTGAGCGGCGGGGAAAAGCAGAGGTTGGCAATAGCCTGCGTCCTTTCCATGAAACCGAAATACCTCATACTGGACGAACCCACCACGGGACTCGATGCAAAGGCGGAGAAACGTGTTGTCGAGACGATAAGATCCTTGAAAGACAATGGACATGGAATACTCCTGATAACCCACGACATGAATCTAGTTTTAGAACTAGCCGAGAGGGTTGTGTTGCTATATAAAGGAGAGAAAGTCTATGATGGGCCCGTTGAGCCATTCTTCGACATTGCCCTTGAACGTTACAGCCTCGAGACACCAGAACTTCTTAAACTGGCAAAGAAGCTCGGAGTTAGCTTCGTCAGAAGTACGGATGAGCTTATAGCCTCGATAAGCGGTGGTGTGTTATGATACACACATTCTACAGGGAAAACGACTCTTTCCTGCACTCTCTTGATCCGAGGGCAAAGATAGTCGGTTCTACATCCGCCCTTGCAATAATCCTTCTCTTCAACGACCCCATAATTACAGGCAGCCTGCTTGTTTCAGTCCTAATTCTCGGAAGGTTATTTGGTAAGATCAGTATCAGAGAACAACTGAGACTGCTGAAACCACTCATCCCCCTCGTCCTCTTCACGATAATCCTTTGGCCTGTAATTTACAAGCCGCGGCTTGAAGGGTTTATGTTTGGAGTATCCTTTGCTCTGAGGCTCCTAACCCTTGGACTGGTGACTTTCATCCTCCTTATGACGACCCCTCAGAGGGAGCTCATCCAAGGCTTTGTAAAGCTCGGGCTCCCCTACGAGTTTGGCCTTACGATATCAATAGGCTTGAGGTACATACCAACTCTCTACATACTCACCAGAAACATTATGGACGCCCAGAGAAGCAGGGGATGGGAAATGGAGAAAGGTAACATAGTCGTGAGAACAAGAAAAATGAGTGCAGTAATGATACCTCTCCTGGTAGCCTCACTCAAAACGGCCCACGAACTCAGCATAGCCCTAGAAAGCAGGGCCTTTGGAGCTGGGAAAAGGAGAACATTTCTCCATGACATAAAGATGGGAAAAAAAGACTACATTACAATCGTTACATCCCTTGTACTCTTGGGCGTGGCCCTGTACTTGAGGTACGGTTTCGGCTTTGGACATATTAACGTATATGGTTAAGAGAGGAAAGCGAGTGCTGCAACGCCTAGAATGGCTAACAGCCAAACCAATATCACAATTGTGATCACCTCTATTACGACCGCAAGCACTAAAGCTAGGAAGGCCCGGAGCCAGTCTGTGTCGAAAACTACTTTTATTGTCCAGATGTAGGCCAAGAAAGCCAGGATAGAGCCGACAAGCCAACCTCCATGGGGAAGGAGCACTCCAAATGCGATCATCACAATGCCTGAAAAGACGCCACCCCCTACTATACCAAGGAGAGCCCTTAGTACTCCGGCTTTCTCTATCCCGAGCATCTTTGCGGCCAGTGCAAGGAATAAAGCGGCTATGAAAAGTGCGATTATGAAAACCGCACCAAAACCCGCACCAATGGAAAAGCCAGTAAGGTAACCATGAGCCCCGTACATTCTTCAATCACCATGAGAGAGTTCTGCATCCAAACTTATTAAACTTCCCGCAAGACATTTAAAGAACCCTCCGAATATCGAGGGGGTGGTAAAATGATCTCAGGAATGTGGCACGACCTCATCAACTTCTTCTACACGTATTTCTGGGAACCAATGTTCACAAGAAGTGGTTACAACCTAATAAACACTATAGTCTACGCCCTTGCAATTGGCTTTGGTTTCATCTACGCCTACCGGTACGTTATAAAGCCCCTTAATGTTAAAATAGACGGACGATTTTTTCTTGCTGCAACCCCAATGATAGTGTTTGGAGCAACAGTAAGAGCCCTTGTCGACGGCGGAATCCTTCCCGAGAACCCCTGGCTTCTCACACCTGGGATTTTCTTCACAGCAGTTTTTCTCTTCGGCCCGGTTTTCGTTCTGGATGCTAAAATGAAGACCTACCCGAAGATAACCTTCGCGTGGGGCACTATCTTAGCTCTATGGGCAAACTACCTCCTCCTGACACACGTTAAGAGCTGGCACCCATACGAGCTAACAATGATTCACACGCTCGTAAGCTGGGCTTTTGTGCTGGCATTTTACAAATGGAAACCCTTTGACAAGCTCTACCTGTATGCAGTTCTAGCACATTTCTATGACATAGCCTCAACCGTAGTCGGGATCCACTACTATCACTACCATGAAGTTCACTGGCTCGAGGGAATTCTCGTGAGGCATTTTGGTGCCTACGTCTACTACCCCTGGATAACGTTCATTCTTGTGGTGGTTTACTGGGTAATAAACGCCTACACCGACGATGAAGACGAAAGACACCTCTGGTATCTCCTCGTGTACGTCCTCGGGCTCGGACCTGCAATAAGGGATCCAGCCCAGATGATACTTCAAGTTTAGACCGTTTAGCGGCTCTTTCTTTTTATATTATGGACTTTCCCATCCATGTTTTCGTAGTTCTTATGTTTTACGCCTTTCTCCATTATAACCCTCCCTCCTCTATCTCCCTCCTTAGTCTCTTTGCCTCGTTCTCAGCTCTTCCAACCCTGAAGACCCTCGCTATCCTCTCGACCGCCTCAAGCTTCCTGACGATGCCGTCGAGCCATGTGAAAACGTCACCGGGGTAGACTATCAGCCCGTAGACCTTCCTGAAGTGCTCCGCTATCCCTGTTGGATGCTTTCCGGCCCTACGAAGATCGATTACCAGGTTGCTCACCCGCTCCATCGCGTAGTCGGTGCAGTCCTCCTCGGGACACATGAAGAACTCTTGATATAGTGTGAACAGCCTCTCGGCGGCGTTTGGACTCAGCTCCGGAATCACTCTGTCGAGCTCTTCCAGAATTGATGCAAAGCTTGGGGAGAATACGTTAGCGCTTATCCGCCCCCTAACCGCGCCTTCAAGCTCCCTCTGTAGCGTTCCGCTCAGGTAGAGGTTCTCAAAGGGTAAAAGCTTAACCGCTATCCACCTCGCTTCCCTCTTTCCGAGGTTTTCCCTTATGAAGACTGCCTCCTTCGGGAGGAGAAAGCTCATGCTGACGGCCCTTCCGTAGGGGGTGACCTCAACGAGGGAACCCTTGAGCCGGACAAAGTCGAGCTCCTCCAGCTTTTCCAGGACTTTCTCAGCACTCTGGTTCGCCCCGAGGCACCTCGACTGGACCTCCTCTATGGTCTCGAGGCGGTTGAAGACACATGAGTGTGCCAGAACGTTGTCCTGCTCAAGCTCATCGCTCCACTCAACCTGTACGGATTCTACAGGAGCCGTCAGCAGTTTAAACGCAACTTCGTCCTCTGAACTTTCCATCTGGGCGGAGTACTTTCTCCCCGGCTCGACCACGAGGTAGACCCTCCCCTTCTCGTGGTAGAGGGGCCTTCCAGCCCTGCCGAGCATCTGGTGGAACTCCCTAACGCTGAGCCACTTGTTGCCCATCGCGAGGCTCTCGAAGATGACCTGTGACGCGGGAAAGTCAACTCCAGCTCCGAGGGCGGCTGTTGTGACAACCACGTCGAGCCTCTGAGCCAAGAACTCCATCTCGGTGAGCTTCCTCTGCTTGTAGGGCAGGCCGGAGTGGTAGGGCTTCGCTTTGAGCCCCTTGCTCGTCAGGTATGCGGCGAGCTCGTGTGTCCTCTTCCTGGAGAAGGTGAAGACTATCGTCTGCCCTTTGTAGCCCTGCCTGGATTTCCTCATGGCCTCAGCCCTGCAGAGAACCGCTATGTGCCTCCACTTCTCGCTCTCGTTGCGAGCGATGATTATGTGCCTCTCTAAATCAACGGGCCTCTCATCGTAGAGAACCAGTTTTAAGCCAAGCTCTCTCGCTAACTCCTCAGGGTTTCCGACGGTAGCACTCAGGCCTATGAACTGGGCCTTGGGATAGAGCTTTCTCAATCTCGCGATGAG
>JALTCK010000063.1 GCA_027074805.1 Thermococcus sp.
GGCTCGTGCAATCAACTACAACCGCGAGCCGATCGTGAGGATGGCAAACACCTACCTCGCTCCTGGCGACTACTCCTTCGAGGAGCTGATTGAAGATGTGAAGCTCGGCGTCTACATGGTGAGCTTCAACGAGTGGAACATAGACGACCGCAGGTATCAGCAGAGGTACATAGGCAGGGAAGCGTATCTCATCGAGAACGGCGAGATAAAGCATCCAGTGAGGAGGCCGATCTTAGAAATAACGACGAGAGCACTCTGGAGCAGCGTTGACGCCGTAGGAAGAGATGTCGAGATGTTTCCCGGAACCTGCGGCAAGGGCGAGCCCGGGCAGGGCGTGCCGGTCTGGATGGGTGGAGCTCATGCAAGGCTCAGGGACATACCGCTGAGGTACTGAGGTGGTGGAGATGTTTGACGTTAATGAGTTCATTTTGAAGAAGGCTAAAGAGCTCGGCTTCGGCGACGTTGTCGTCCTCAGTCACGAGGGCAACAGGAGGCAGGTCCGCTTCGCAAACAACGAGATAACCGTGGCAAAGCACTGGCACGAGAGGAAGGTCGAGCTCTTCGTCGAGCTGGATAAACGCGTTGCCGGAACGATGATAACCGAGCTGAGCGAGGGGAACATCGAGCGCACTCTGAAGACGCTGCTGAGCAACATGAAGGGCATGGCGCCCAAGGAGGACTACTACGGCATCGCCGAGGGCCCGTTCGAGTATAAAGACATCCCGGAGACATTTGACAAGGCAATAGTAGAACTCGACGAGCCGAACGAATACGTGGAGAGGGCCATAAACGCGGCCCTTGAGGAAGGGGCGAAGCGCGTTGCTGGAGTCCTCTACACCGACCACGACAGGATTTACCTCACCACGAGCAACGGGGTGGAAGCTCTCGACGAGGGGACTGGGATAGAGATAAGCGTTAGGGCCTTCATCGGCGACCTCGAGAGCGGCCACGGGACTAACTCGGTTCGCGTTCTCAAGAAGTTCGACCCCGAGAGTGCGGGAAGGAAAGCCGGTGAGATAGCTAAGCTCGCCCAGAACCCGGAACAGGGGCCGGAAGGGAAGTTCGACGTCATCTTCGATCCGTTAGCGTTTGCCAATCTGCTCAGCTACATGAGCTTCATGACCTCAGCGTATGCGGCCGAGGCGGGATTCAGCTTCTTGGTTAATAAACTCGGCCAGAGGGTCGCGAACGAGATAGTAACGATAAAGGACGTCGGCAACATGCCCAACGGCTACGGAAGCAGGAAGTTCGACGACGAGGGCGTTCCCACGAGGGAAACGGCGATAATCGAGAGCGGAACCTTCAAAACGTTCCTCCTCAACACGAGCATGGCGAGGAAGTACGGGATAGAGACAACGGCCAACGCTGGCTTGATAATGCCGCATGCGTGGAACATTGTCCTCGAGCCGGGCGACCACTCCAGGGAGGAGCTCTTCGGCGAGGTCAAGCGCGGTATCTACATAACAAACGTCTGGTACACGCGCTTCCAGAACTACGTGACAGGAGACTTCTCGACCATTCCGAGGGACGGCATCTTCCTCGTCGAGAACGGCGAGCTAAAGCCGATTAGAAACATCCGCGTCAGCGACAACCTCCAGCACATACTCGAGAGCATAGCGGCCCTTGGAAAGGACTCCTACCACATCCACTGGTGGGAGGTCAATACACCGGTTTCAACGCCCTACGTTCTTGTGAAGGACGTTGGGATAACGAGGGCCACGAAGTAATGCCCCCGATTTCTTTTTTTAGTTGCATGACCGTTAGACCTTTGTAACAAAAATTGTATAAGAAATTCCACCTAATCCTGTTAGGGATGTCAATGCCCGTAGAGACAGATTACAAACATATGAGTATTGATGATGTTCTGAAAGTTCTTGGAACTTCAGTAAACGGCCTCTCAGCAGAAGAGGCCAAGAAGCGGCTTGAGAAATACGGACCCAATGAGATTCCCGAAAAGAAGGTCAACCCTATTGTCAAGTTCCTGTCCTACTTCTGGGGACCGATCCCCTGGATGATCGAGATTGCAGCCGTACTCTCTGCGCTAGTCCGACACTGGGCGGATTTCTGGATAATTGTCACTCTGCTTGCACTCAACGGTGTTGTCGGATTCTGGGAAGAGCACAAAGCAGAAAATGTTATAGAGTTTCTCAAACAGAAGATGGCACTGAAGGCGCGCGTTCTGAGAGACGGAAAATGGAGTCTCATACCTGCGAAGGAGCTCGTCCCGGGGGACATAATAAGGCTCAGGATGGGGGACATAATACCCGCAGACGTCAAGCTCATAGAGGGGGAGTATCTCACGGTCGACGAATCAGCCCTGACTGGTGAATCTTTACCCGTTACGAAAAAGGTAGGTGACATTGGATTTTCAGGCTCTCTAGTGAAGAAAGGAGAAATGACTGCAGTCGTGACGGGAACAGGGCTCAACACGTACTTCGGAAAGACTGTGCAGCTGGTCGAGAGTGCCGAAACTGTAAGCTCGTTCCAGAAGATGGTTATCAAGGTAGGCGACTACTTGATAATAATCTCCCTTATACTTGTCTCGATAGTCTTTCTGGTCGCAATACACAGGCATGAGAGCCTCCTTGAGGCACTGCGCTTCAGCCTCGTGCTGACCGTCGCGGCGATTCCCGCAGCAATGCCCGCAGTTTTGAGCATAACGATGGCTATAGGCGCGCTGAATCTTGCCAAAAGGCAGGCCATTGTGACCAAGCTAGTCTCAATAGAGGAGCTGGCAGGGGTCGATGTCCTCTGCTCTGATAAGACGGGAACGCTGACCAAGAACGAGCTCACAGTTGGCGATCCGGTGCCCTTCAACCGATACACGAAACGGGACGTCGTTCTCTACGCTGCCCTTGCGAGTAGAGAGGAAGACAATGACCCCATAGACCTCGCGATTCTGAGGGCGGTCGATGGGTTCAACCTCGGGGGACTCATAAGGAGGTTCAAACAGGTGCACTTTACCCCCTTCGACCCAGTGATAAAGCGCACGGAGGCAAAGATAACCAATGACGAGGAGTTTAAAGTGGCGAAGGGGGCACCCCAAGTCATACTCGACCTCTGTGAGATATCAGAAGAGATTAGAAGAAAGGCTACAGAGGTCGTTGATGAACTAGCCCAAGACGGTTACCGGGCTCTGGGCGTGGCCAGGACCAGAAACGGCAAGTGGGAATTCGTTGGGATAATTCCCCTTTTTGATCCCCCGAGGGACGATGCTCCCAAGGCCATAAAGCAAGTGCGTCGTCTCGGAGTAAATGTAAAAATGGTGACAGGAGATCACATAGCGATAGCCAGGCACATAGCGAAGATACTCGGCCTCGGTACGAGGATAGTCTCAATGAGCGAGCTCCTGAAGGCGAAAAGGGACTCTGAAGTTGAAAAGCTCGTGGAAGAAGCAGACGGCTTTTCCGAGGTATTTCCCGAGCACAAGTTCCGCATAGTCGATTCACTCCAGCGGAGGGGTCACCTGGTTGCGATGACCGGCGACGGCGTCAACGACGCCCCCGCACTGAAGAAAGCAAACTGCGGTATAGCGGTTTCAGGGGCAACCGACGCGGCGAGGGCTGCAGCGGATGTAGTCCTCCTCCAGCCAGGGCTGTCTGTCATCGCTCACGCCATCCACGAGGCAAGAAGAATCTTTCAAAGGATGGAAAGCTACGTCATATACAGGATTACGGAGACCATCAGGGTGCTCTTTTTCGTAACCTTCGCAATACTCGTTTTCAACTTCTATCCGATAACAGCTGTGATGATAGTGCTTCTGGCCCTTTTCAACGACGCACCTATCCTGGCGATAGCCTACGACAACGTCGTCACCCCCCAGAAGCCCGTCAAATGGAATATGGACAAGGTCTTGTTGCTCTCTACTCTCCTCGGGTTCGTCGGCGTCGTCAGTTCCTTCCTCCTGTTTTACATCGCTGAAAGGGTGCTACTCCTCAGCAGGCCTGAGATACAGTCTTTTATCTTTCTAAAGCTCGCAGTAGCGGGGCATCTAACGATATTCGTCACGAGAGCCAGGGGGCACCTCTGGGAGAAACCATACCCAAGCTCGCTTCTCCTCTGGTCTGCGATAATAACCAAGGTTCTCGCCACGCTGGTCGTGGTTTACGGAATCTTCGTAACTCCAATAGGTTGGAAGCTCGCGGGGTTAATATGGGCATACGCGCTGGTATGGATGCTGGTGATAGACGAGGCCAAAGTCATGGTGTTGAAGCGTATGGAAGGTCTTTGAGCACTTAGTCCTCAGCCAGATGTCTCAGCTTCAGGGGCTCCCCGAATGGGCCGAGGCTTGCTATCTTGAACGCAACACCCACCACAAGCAGGATTACCGCAAAAATCAGTCTGGCCTCCTCCAGGCCAGCCATGTCCACGGCAAAGCCGTAAACTGCATAAAACGCGGCCATCACAAGGGCGGAGAACATCATATCTAGAGATATGACTGTTGCCCTCTTCTCGCTCGGTATCCTGTGCTGGAACTCAACGGAGACGTTGAAGCCGAAGGCAGCATTGACCAGCGCGGCGGCCATTCCAAGGATGACCACGAAGAGCGGGTTGGAGTAGATGGCCGACAGGAGGGTCAGGAGGGGAATAATCACCGGGGCCAGCTCGTAGGCTTTTCTGCTCCACCCCTCCCTCAACCTCACCCCGAGGAGTTTGGGAATGGTCTTGATGAGGACCTCAACAATTCCGAGCACTCCAAGAGTGCCCATGATGGTCGTTCCAAGGCTCTCCGCGAGAATTCCCCCGAGGTAGGGCTCGAAGAACTTCCTAAACTGGTTTATGGACACCGTCACGGCGATTGAGATGAGGACTAAGGGTAGGAGATCACCCTTGAAGAGCTCTCGGGCGGAGCCGAGAACGTGTAGGTGGTATGAGACTTCAGGCTTTTTGAATTCATATTCGGGTATCGAGAGCGCCGTTAGGAGAGCGCCCAGCTCCGTGATGAGCGTCATGACTAGAGGCAGGGTAAAGCCGTAGAACTGCGCCAGGAAGGCGCCGGTTGGGATTGAAAACGCGGAGAAAACCAGGGTCAGGGTCTTGACGTCTCTCATGACCTCGCGGTACCGTTTTTGCATACCCAGGTGCCCCAGGTTGTCGAAGAGCCAGGCCTGCAGGCTTCCGCTAACGAATGTCGCCCCGAGTGACGAAATAACGGCGTAGGCAACGAGCATTGGGAAGTTCCTGAGGAGGATCAGGATGACCGTGCCAAGGGAGAATAACGCCATCCCGATCAGCACGCTGGTCTTCCTGCTCACCTTGTCGGCCACGACGCCGGTCGGAACCTCAAAGAGAAAGAAGCCCAGCGCGGAGACTGCACTCACAAGGCCGATCTGGCCGTAGGTAATGCCCTTCGAGAGGTAGTAGATGACCGTGAGGTTTCCGATGAAGCCCGTGTTCATGAGGAGGAAGAGAAGTCTATACCTCCTGAGCAGGTTCATATCACCACCTGGGATAGGAAGTTACCCATCTGAAGGATTTAAGGTTTTTGAATGACGCAACGACCATAATCTCCAGCATCAAAGAACCAGGAGTCACGTTACTTCCCAAAATCTCCGGGAAATTGCCCAAATCTGCGTAACAAGACGGAACGGCCGAGAAAACGCTTAAAAACTTCTTCATGCAAATGAAGTCGGGTGATAGGAAGATGGAGGTCATAGAGAACTCCCAGTTGAATAAGTTCCACTACACCCTCCTCGCGATCCTCGGGACCGTGTGGGCGTTCATAGCGGTGAACACCATCTCGGCGGGGTTCGTCATAGCCCTGCTCAAGAACGACCCGGCATTTCAGGGGAGCCTGACGAAGCTCGGCTCTCTCGGCTCCGCGGCGCTCTTTGGAATGCTCTTTGGAGCGTGGCTCTTCGGCTATCTCGCGGACAGGATTGGGAGGAAGAGGACGCTGGTCTTGGCGGTCTCGACATTCTCCCTCGGCTCGATAGTGAGTTCGTTCGCCGGCAACCTGGACCAGCTCATAGTCCTGCGCTTCATCGTCGGCCTCGGGCTGGGCGGTTCCCTTCCGGTTGCGAGTTCATACTTCGCCGAGTTCATGCCCCGCTCGATAAGGGGCGCTATGATCTCAATCCTTGAGAGCTTCTGGGCTGTTGGAACGATAATAATCGGAATCGTGGCTTTGCTGGTGAAGGCGGACTGGAGGAGCATACTCCTCTTCGGCGGGGCGGTAATCCTGATCCTGCCCCTTCTCCTCACCCTCCCTGAGTCGCCACGCTTTCTCCTAACTAAGAGGCGCATTAAAGAGGCGGAGGAGACCCTCAGAAAGATATTCGGAGTGAGTGTAAAGCTCGAAATGCCCAAAGCGGCCGGGAAGGTATCGGTCGGGGACCTCTGGAGGCGCTACGGTAAAACGACTCTCATGCTCACCATTGCGTGGTTCAGCATAGCCTTTGCATACTACGGCTTCTTCATCTGGCTACCGAGGTTCCTCTCGGCCACGCTCGGCATAACGGTCTTCAGGAGCTTCCAGTACTTCATAATAACGGCCGTTGCCCAGCTCCCGGGCTACTGGAGCGCCGCTTACCTACTCGAAAGGATAGGCAGGAAGAAGACGCTCTCCTACTACCTGCTCCTCTCCGGAATAGCGGGCGTCGGCTTCTACTTCGCGGCCAACTCAGGCAGCGAGACGGCGATAATCGCGAGCGCTATAGCATTCAGCTTCTTCAACCTCGGCGCTTGGGGTGCGATATACGCCTACACGCCGGAGCTATACCCGACGGCCGTCAGGGGCACCGGCACGGGTTGGGCCGGGGCGATGGCCAGGATAGGGGGCGGAATAGCGCCGATACTCGCAGGGAGGATAATGGAAGTCGGGAGCGCCGCCCTGGCGGTTCTGGTCATAGCCGTCGTCGCGATAATCGGCGCTCTGGACGTCCTGGCGCTGGGAGAGGAGACGATGGGAAAGGAGCTTGCCTGATTTTCCCTTCTTCACCCGAACAGCCCCAGTGCCGGCCCAAGGGTTATCGCCATGCTCAGAAGACCGCCGAGGATCAGAGCTGGAACCGTCTGTTTCTTTTCTATGGCAAGCAGGTAGGCCGCCAGAGCCCCGGTCCAGACGCCGGTTCCCGGGAGCGGGATTGCAACGAATACCGTCAGCCCGATGAAGCCCCACTTCTCGACGTAGGGATGGGCCTTCCTCCTGACGCGCTCGACATAGTGGAGGTAAAGGTGGGCTATCTTCTTAAGGAAAGTTCCCTCGAGCCAGAGCATGAGTCGGTCTATGTAGGGCAGAACCGCGGGGAGGACGAGCGAGAGCGTCAGAACGCCAAGGGAAGCCGCTAAAAGCGTCCCCCACAGGGGATACCCCCTCCCTATGCCATAGACTATAGCATAACGGCCCTCAAAGGTGGGAACCAGCGAGAGGAGGAAGACCTGGATGAAGCTATTCAACGTCCAGCACCCCCAGTTTGAGCCTTCTGACTATTCTCTGGTAAATAGGTAGCCACCAGTCTTCGGTGAGCTCCACTACCATGCCTGCCCATGGACCGAGCATGGAGGCGAAGAGAACGTCGCTGAACCAGTGAACGTGGAGCAACACTCTTGAAAAAGCTATTGAAACAGCCCAACCCCACCAGAGCGGCCAGAACTTCTTCCAGCGTCTGCTCAGGAAGTATGCCAGCACTGCAGCCCTCGCCGTGTGGCCCGATGGAAAGGCGAAGTAGTCGGCGTTCTTTATTGCTTCGAGCAGACTCCAGTGAACCTGGGGTTCTTCAGGCCTGGGAACACCAGTAAGAACCTTCAGCAGAGCCACTATTACCATAGAGACCGCAATACCGGCGGTTAGTTCAAGGGTGAACCTGCTCAACCTGCCTCTCTCCTTGAAATCCCACAGGAAGAAGAGGATGAGATAGAGAGCTGTGAGGGCGAAGCTCGCAGTATCCGTGAAGGTGCTGGCTAGGGAGCCACCAGAAGGAAGAGCTGAGTTCACGCGCTCGTTTATTCCATTAAAAGCCCCGACTATCTGTAGGATTAAGACCACGAGGAGTACAAGCGTGAGTGTCACGAAACCTCTACTGAGTTCGGACTTCGCCATGGCACTTTAAGAAGGTCAGAGGGGTAAAAAAAGCTTTCCTATGAGAGATAAGCACCGACGGGATTAGGGGTCAGATGACCCCCGCCGCGTATAGGGCGTGGTAGGTTTTAAGCAGCGCGTTCTGGACTTTCTTAGGCCCGAAGGTTCTCACGGCTTTCCCAAGGCCCTCGTTGTAGACCCGCCGCATTATGAAGTCCGTCTCCCTGCTGAGGTTGAGCCTCTCCCTGTTTTCTAGGTAGAGGCGCGCTATTTCAACCGGCTCGTGGTAGTTGAGGCCCTTTAGCCATTTAAGCGGAATCCCGTCCTCGAAGCGTTTGAGTACCTCAAAGCCGATGATTGTAACCTCGTCGTCGCCGTGGAGCTCGCCGTATATCTTGTTCAGCTCCCTAAGGAGCTCCTTGACATCGGAGAAGCCGTCGAGCTTTGCATCTTCATTGGTGAGTTCTCTGACCTTTTTCCTCTCCACGCGGGTTATCCTGACCTTCGCTATGGTGGTGTCGCTGGGGGTCACAACGAGGTAGACCTCGCTCCCCGGCTTTGCTTCGTAGTCCCCGTACCGTATGGTCGTAACTTTGGCGCCTTGGAGGATTCTTGATTTAAAAGAGCCATCAATCAGCATGAACTTCCTTATCCGAACCTTCTTCACTTTCCTTCTCAAACTTTAACCCCCTGAGTATTTCAGGCAGACGATCTAGAGAATCTATCGTAAAGTCCGCGTAGTCAAGGTATTCCAGTTCCCTGTCGGCGTACTTTCCGTATTTAAACCACACCGTTCTCATGCCAACCTGCTTCGCCCCATATATGTCAGAGTAGAGTCTGTCTCCGACCATGATAGCCTCTCTAGGTTTTGCACCTATATTCTTGAGGCCCTTCTGGAATATCTTCGGATGTGGCTTCTTGACGCCTAAGTAGTCCGATATAAGAACCTCGTCAAAATATGCATCGAGCTCAAGGCGGAGTATCTTCTCCCACTGCTTTATAGGGTCGCCGTCGGTAATTATACCCAGCCGATAGCCATTTCGCTGAAGGTCGAGGAGAATCCGTCTTACGCCCTTTACGGTACGCAGGTAAGCGAACTTAGTGTTGTGATATGCTATTACTCCAGCCGCAATCCATTTGGGATTTGTGGGGAGCTCAAGACGCCGGAGGAGATAGTCGAAGTGCCTGTTGAAGTTGCTCCCATATTCACTTATCAGGTCAAGAAGCTCCCCGTAAGCAGTATCAAAATCAACTGGAAGACCGTGTCTCACCATGTTCTCTATCGCATTACGCCTCGCCATCTCGGCTAGTCTGGTTGTGTCCACTAGGGTGTCATCCAAGTCGAAGAACACAACCTTTATCATCCATTCACCCCCAAATATTTTCTCGGAGAAGTATTTAACCCTTCCCGAAGTCGAGGAATAGTCTCTTCCTCCGGGATGCCTCCTTCCTGGCCCACTGCATCGAGTGGAAGTAGTTGTCTTCCGCCATCAGCTCCTCAAGGAGGTCTTCCAGCTTCCAAGTGAGAGAGGTTTCCGTCGTGGTGGCGAAGATGACCCTGTCAAAGTGAAGAGCCTTTACGGAGCGGATAACTTCCTTCAGAGTCTCGTTGTCAAGCTCGTGCATTATGACGAACTTTCGTAGGTGCCAGTCACTGGGACCTTTAAGCTCTTCGGCCTTTGTCACCACTTCCTCCACGACCCAGTCCCTACAGTATTCAGGCACGGCGAAGAGACGGGATTTACCGATGGCATTCGCAACCTTCTGGAACTCCCTATCACTGAATCCGATAAGCAAGATCTTTCCTTCCATCAGATCAACCTCCGGAATTCTTCCATAATTTCACTCATGACCTCACCTGCCTTACCCCTGATGAAAACATCGGCAATTGGTGTTATCCCACTCTCCTCTGTGTTTATCTCAATGATCTTTCCACCAGTCTCTTTTACAATCCGGGGAATATACGCCGCGGGATAAACGACACCGCTGGTACCTATGACGAGGACAAGGTCGGCCCGTTCGGCAAGTACAAATGCATTTTCAAGTGCATTTCTCGGGAGTGGCTCGCCGAACCACACGACGTCCGGACGGAGTAGCGAGCCGCAGTCGGGACATCTGGGAAGGTATTTCTCTGCCAAGAACTCATCCAAGCGTCCGCTTTCCTTGAGATACTCTCTGTGAGAACATGCGGTGCACCTAACCCTGAAGATGTTGCCGTGGAGCTCGATGAGGTTTTTCGTTCCCGCTTCACGGTGCAGGTCATCCACGTTCTGGGTGATGACAGCCCTGATGACTCCCATGCGCTCAAGATCTGCCAAGGCGTAGTGTGCCTTGTTCGGCTTGGCCTTACGTATCACATCCATGCGCCATCTGTAGAACTCCCAAACAAGATGGGGATCCTTCCGAAAGGCCTCAGAGGTTGCAAGTTCCTCAGCTCTGTGCCTCTTCCAGATCCCACTGGAGCCCCTAAACGTCGGAACACCACTCTCCGCGCTTACTCCGGCACCAGTAAATGCAATGACAAATCTCGAACGTGCCAGCAGTTTGACGGCTTCATTCATCATGATTTTGAGTACTCGATATTGCTTAAAAATCCTGCCGGACATTTAGGAGACCCTCATGGATTCTCGAATAATCTTTGAGGGAATTCCCATAGTTTCGTACGAGGGTTTAAATTGTATCCATGAGTACATTTGAGTGGAGGTGAGAGAATGCCCGTGAGTGAGGGGGTTCCCCGGAGGAAGGTAACAACCTCACACGGCCGTTACTACGCAGAGAGGGGGGCCCTTGCGAGACGAAAAAAGCTCAGAAGGAGAGCGACTCTCCTTCAACTCGTGAGAAAGAGGAAAGAGATTGCCATCCTTAGGACAAGTACCATTCGGGTTGAAAAGAGACACATAACAAAGAACGAGGCCCTGGCGATACTCGTGGGCACTCAGATAGGTGCCGGTGTATTAGGGCTTCCCTACGCGGCGAGCAGAGTCGGCCTCATTCCGGCAATGGGAGTACTCTTTTGCGTCATGCTCCTCATGCTGGGGACGGCGTTCATAGTGCTGAAGTTTTCCGCCGGGATGGGAGGGGCCCAGATGAGCACCATTGCCCAGAGGATCCTGGGGAAGGCCGGCGGCTGGCTGATGTACCTGAGTGTGAGCCTGATGAGCTTTGGGGCGATTCTGGCCTACATAGCCGGCATGGGTCATGTCTTCGAGAGCCTGTTTGGAGTTAACGAAACCGTTGGGGCTGCAGTGTTCTGGCTCCTCGCATCATTAGTCGTCTACAGGGGACTTGAAGCCAGCGGAAAGACCGAGCTGATAATGAGCTATATCATGCTCCTCCTCTTCGTTGCAGTTACTGCAATGTTGCTTCCCCACGCCGAACCCAGAAAAGCCCTCTACGTTGAATGGAGCGGACTTCTCACCATAACCGGCGTTGCAATATTCGCCTTGGGCTGCCACACAATAATTCCCGACGTATACAAAGGGCTTGGAAGCTATGGTGAAACGAAAAAAGTTCTCGTTCTTGCGTTCTTAATTCCCACTATAATCTATGCAGTGTTCATGGGGGCCTTTCTGCTTGTCTTCGGCAGGGACACCCCCCAGGTTGCAACACAAGCCTTGGAGCAGATATACGGACGCCTTGGCTGGCTGGTGGGCAACTTCATACCCCTCTTGGCAATAACTACGAGCTACATTGGTATAGCCCTGGCCCAGCAGAGCAACAGCGAGGAGTTCATGAAGCTAGATAAAAAAGTAGCATGGGCATTGACAGTGATTCCACCGGCCCTGGTTTATTTCGCAGGCGTTAGGAACTTTGCAGATGTTCTGGCCTTCGCAGGTGACACTGGAGATATGCTGGCTTTCATAGTGCTGCCAGTGTTAATATGGCTGGCGCCAAAGCTTCGGAAGTGACCCTATTCCATTCCCTCATTTTCTATATGAAAGCCGTTTTCACACTCACACACGTTAGGTAAGATTTATATCCTTGCACGCTCAAAGCTCCATCGAGGTGTTTCACATGGCTGATGGCTACAGAGAATATCGTGACAGGGTTCTGAACTTTATTGAAGAGCATGAAAACTGGAGAAAACACACGATAAATCTAATTGCAAGCGAAAACGTAACCTCGCCAAGCGTTACCAGGGCCGTTGCAAGCGGTTTCATGCACAAGTACGCTGAAGGATGGCCGAGACAACGCTACTACCAGGGGTGCAAGTACGTTGACGATGTTGAGCTCATAGGTGTCGAGCTCTTCACCAAGCTTTTCAAGAGCGAATTCGCAGACCTGAGGCCGATCTCAGGAACCAATGCCAACCAGGCTGCCTTTTTCGGCCTCACAAACGCGGGTGACAAGGCTATCGTTCTACACACCAGCCACGGTGGTCATATAAGTCACATGCCCTTTGGAGCGGCAGGAATGCGCGGTTTGGAAGTCCACACCTGGCCCTTCGACAACGAGGAATTTAACATCGACGTCGACAAGGCCGAGAAGCTCATCAGAGAGCTCGAGCCCAAGATAGTCGTCTTCGGCGGTTCCCTCTTCCCGTTCCCCCACCCGGTCAAGGAGCTCGCGCCGGTTGCTAAGGAGGTTGGTGCCTACGTCATGTACGATGCTGCCCACGTCCTCGGTCTCATAGCCGGCGGCCAGTTCCAGGACCCGCTCAGGGAAGGTGCCGACCTCATAACGGCATCAACCCACAAGACCTTCCCCGGCCCGCAGGGCGGTGTCATAATCTACAAGCGCTTTGGCGAGACCGAGGAGATAGCCAAGCTCCAGTGGGCCATCTTCCCGGGAGTTTTGAGCAACCACCACCTCCACCACATGGCCGGGAAGACGATTACAGCGGCGGAGATGCTTGAGTACGGCGAAAAGTACGCTGCCCAGATAGTTAAGAATGCGAAGGCTCTGGCAGAGGCTTTGGCTGAGGAGGGCTTCCAGGTCATCGGTGAGGACAAGGGCTACACCGAGAGCCACCAGGTTATCGTCGACGTCAGCGACCTGCATGAAGCCGCTGGTGGATGGGCGGCACCGCTCCTCGAGGAGGCCGGCATAATCCTCAACAAGAACCTCCTGCCCTGGGACCCACTCGAGAAGGTAAACGACCCGAGCGGTCTAAGGATAGGCGTCCAGGAGATGACACGCGTCGGCATGATGGAGGACGACATGAAGGAGATAGCGCACTTCATCAGGCGCGTGCTCCTCGACAAGGAGGACCCGAAGAAGGTCAGGCGCGACGTCTACGGCTTCCGCGCCGAGTTCCAGAAGGTCTACTACTCCTTCGACCACGGGCTCCCGATGAGGGGGTGACCCCTTTCTCTTCTTTTGCTTCAAGCCGGTTCGAAGCGTTGGGAACCGTTAAAATGATTTCTGCGCAGTTTTATTGGGGGGTGTGACGTGAGGAAGATTATTCCCGTTCTGCTGATAATCCTGCTGCTTCCCGTCGGTTACTTTGTGGTACCACACCATGGAGATAATAACGGCGGCCCAAGCTCCAGAGAAAATTCAATCAACCTCAACGAAACCCTCGGTCCGATAGTATTCTCCGGGCCCAGTGTCATTCAACTTGACAAGCGCGTGTATTCGTCGGAGGACACCTTAACACTAACTATAATCAATCGGGACAATTTCACGCTCATCACCGGCTACGATTTCAGGCTCTACCGCCTTGAGAATGGCGAATGGGTCGAGGTAAAGCTAAACCTAACCTTCCCAGAGGTGCTGATAGAGATAAAACCGGGTGAAAGCTGGGAGCAGACGATAGGCCTCTCAAAGCTCAAACTGAAGCCAGGAACTTACAGGATAGAAAAGAGGATCTGCTCCAGTGGTGTCTGCAGCCCTCACTGGGCTGAATTTGAAGTAAGAGGGTGATGGAGGTAGAGCCGTGAAGTGGATCGCTGCCGTTTTCATGGTCTTCCTTATCGTGATTGGCATCTTCTACGTTGAAGTGGGAAAACACGAAAAAAACAACCCCTGTGCCGGAATCGCCGTCATGAGGCTCGACAAAGAGGTGTATCACGCCGGAGACGACCTAACCCTCACCATAACCAACATCGGGAGCGAGACACTGCTCGTTGGAACTTTCTACAGGCTCTATCACCTGGAAAACGGAAGATGGGAAGAACTCGACCTCGGGTTCTCATTCACGGGGATAGGCTACGCCATACCTCCCGGCGGCAACTGGACTCAGGTTGTTCCGCTCGTTAGGTACGGTTCTGGAAAGCGCGAACCACTGCCGCCCGGCAGGTACAGGATCGTGAAGAGCGTCACCGTTGAGGGGGGGCGGATGCTGGAACAGGAGCGATGAGATAACGCTCTCAGTTGAGTTCAAGGTGATCGGATGATGTGGAAAACCGGTCCCCTCATTGCCGTCTTCATCCTTCTTATCTGGGGCTTCACGGGGCCGCACTTCTACATGGAGCTAGACGGGAAAAGCTATCACCCCGGAGAGGAGGCGGTTCTCACGATAAGAAACATCGGGGTGCTCCCAATTCAATTCGGCCAGCCCTACACACTCTATCGGTGGGAGAACGGGGCGTGGGTTCGAGTTGGTCTGGGTTTCTTCTTCAATGCCCGTCTTTACGACCTGTTTCCCTTCGGTTCATGGAGGCAGGAAATAACCCTGAAGTACCTGCCGGAGAACGAAAGCTCCGCGGTTCCACGGCTCCACAACCTCCGCCCGGGAAGTACAGGCTCGTTAAAGAAATCTGCGGTTTTCCAAGGGGCTGCGTGAACGGCAGCGTCGAGTTCGAGATACTTCCCTGAGCGAGAGCAAAACTTTTTATCCTCCTCCCACATACCCAGCCCTCGGCTAGAGGGGTGAGAAAAATGAAGTTCTGTCCAAAGTGCGGTAACCTCATGCTCCCGGACAGGAAGAGGAAGGTCTGGGTCTGCCGCTCCTGCGGCTACGAGGAGCCCTTCGACGAGGAGAAGGATAGGGAAAAGACGAGGATTACCCAGAAGGTCGAGCACAAGCCGGACGAGGGAATCATCGTGGTCGAGCAGGACGTGAAAACGCTTCCGACTACGAAGGTCACCTGTCCGAAGTGCGGCAACGATACGGCCTACTGGTGGGAGCTTCAGACGAGGGCCGGCGACGAGCCGAGCACCATATTCTACAAGTGCACCAAGTGCGGCTACGTCTGGAGGTCTTACGAGTGAGGGAGGAGCTCTCTCCCCTGGAGCGCGAGGTCCTTAGAAAGCTCGCTGAGAAGGCTCTGAAGGAGCTTGAGGAAGCTTATAAAAGGATACCCGACATCGACAACGGAAAAGCTTATTTATTCCGCGGCAAAGAAAGGGTTAGGTTGATGCTCAAGGTATTGGAGGAGGGGTGAAGATGCCATTTGAGATAGTTTTTGATGGTGCCAAAGATTTCGCCGATCTTATTGCCACGGCAAGCAACCTGATAGACGAGGCCGCCTTTAAGGTCTCGGAAGAGGGCATTTCTATGAAGGCCATGGATCCGAGCAGGGTCGTTCTCATCGACCTGAACCTTCCGGAGAGCATTTTCTCAAAGTACCAGGTGGAAGAGGCCGAAACTATTGGAGTCAACATGGACCACTTCAAGAAGATACTCAAACGCGGAAAGACCAAGGATACACTCATTCTCAGAAAGGGTGACGAGAACTTCCTTGAGATAACCTTTGAGGGAACCGCCAAGAGAACCTTCAGGCTCCCACTCATCGAAGTTGAGGCCCTCGAGCTCGACCTTCCGGAGCTGCCCTTCACTGCAAAGGTTGTTGTCCTCGGAGAGGTAATCAAGGAGGCCGTTAAAGATGCTTCTCTCGTCAGCGATGCCATAAAGTTCATGGCAAAGGAGAACGAGTTCACCATGAAGGCAGAGGGTGAGACCCAGGAGGTCGAGATAAAGCTTACCCTCGAGGATGAGGGACTCCTCGATCTTGAGGTGGAAGAAGAAACCCAGAGCGCCTACGGAATAAGTTACCTCGCCGACATGATAAAGGGCATTGGAAAAGCAGACGAAGTAGCTATCCACTTCGGAAACGAGATGCCTCTCCAGATGGAGTATCTCATAAGAGATGAAGGAAAACTCGTCTTCCTGCTCGCTCCTCGCGTTGAGGACTGACCTTCCTATTTTTAGGCAGGTGGGAGCGTGGATATCGTTAAGCTCAGGGACCTCCTCGAAAGCGAACTTTCTTCTCCGTATCTCACAGAATTAGACGAGGATTTTTACAGGGAATTCGACAGCCTGATAAAGGCCCTGAAGATGGGTGCCGAGAGCTCCCACGAGAGGGGTGAAAATGTAGAGGAGCGCCTATATCTGGCACAGCTTAACATAGCAGAGCGACTGATGAGGGAGATAATCAAAATCCGCCTTCACAAGATTGTTGATTTGGCCGTTGGGGGCACGATTGGCGACTTCACAAATGAGGAAAAGAAGATATTCGCCATTTTAAGAGCATTCGTCGAGAGGGAAGAGGTAACCCTCCCAGAGGATCTCCCTGAGATCGAGCTTCCTGAACCCGTAACCACGAGGGAGCCGGAGATTCCCACGAGAAGTTCGGTGAATGAAGCCTATATTGTTTTAGTGGACATCCCGAGGATCATGGGGACTGATATGAAAGAATACGGTCCCTTCAAAGCTGGTGATCTCACAGTACTTCCAAGGGAAATAGCGAGAATTCTGATGGACCGCAACGTTGCAGAGAGAGTTAGAATAATCCCGTGATGGACCATGGCCTTCTCCGTCTGCATGCGTGACTGCTACGATACATGTTCAATGGTGAGCGAGCTAAGGGATGGGAAGCTTAAGGTCAGGGGTAATTCCAATCACCCAGTAACTGCAGGCTTTCTCTGTCCAAAAGGGGCGCTTTTGCCGAGGTGGTTTCACGCAGAGGACAGGTTGAAGAAACCGCTCATAAGAACGGACGAGAGGGGGAGTGGAGATTTTAGAGAGACAAACTGGGAAGAGGCGATAGGGCTCGTGGCCGACAGGCTCAAGGACATAATCAATGAACACGGAAGCGAGAGCGTTTTGGTATATCAGTACGCGGGCGATCGTGGCGTTGTCAACCATGCGTTCCCTCTCAGACTTTTCCATTACCTCAACACTGCTATGCTCGACCATGGAATATGCGACAGGGCAGGGCAGGAGGCCCTAAAGGACATCTATGGAACCGCAGTTGGTCTTGATCCAGAGGAGCTGAAAGATGGGCGTTTAATTGTTTATTGGGGCATAAACGCTTTCTGGACTAATTTGCACGGCTTCATGCTGGCGAAGAGGAACGGCCTCGAGATCTGGACCGTTGACGTTGTCAGAACCGAGACTGCAAAGCGGAGCGACAAATTCTTCCAGGTGAAGCCTGACACAGATGTCCTTTTTGCCCTTGGAGTTGCGAAGGTCATCATCGAGGAGGAACTCTACGACAAAGAATTTATCCATGAGAACGTTTATGGATTTGAGGAATTCAAGAATTATGTAAAAACGCTCTCGCTTGATTATGTAAGCAAGGAGACGGGTTTGAGTGCTAGGGAGATCGAAGAATTTGGCAGGAAATACTCAGAAAAGAATGGCATAATCCACATCGGCTACGGCTTCCAGCGTTCTTTGGTTGGGGGTGAAGCTGTTCGCGCTATAGCGATGCTTCCCGCCCTGGTTGGCCACCGCTTCGGTTTCATTTACGACATGAAGACAATCGACAAAAGCTATGCTGAAGGAGCTTTCCTGCGGACAAAG
This sequence comes from Thermococcus sp., assembly GCA_027074805.1. Classification (GTDB taxonomy): domain Archaea; phylum Methanobacteriota_B; class Thermococci; order Thermococcales; family Thermococcaceae; genus Thermococcus. The sequence goes on from JALTCK010000063.1 coordinate 17,712, forward strand.
CCCGCTAAGATAATCCCCCAGATGAAGTTGACAGAATACATAGAAAGAGGAGAGATTAAGTTCCTTTACATCTACAACTCCAACCCGCTCGCGAGCCTGCCGAACCAGAAACGACTGAGGAGGGCGTTAAGGAAGGAGGACATCTTTCTGGTCACCCACGACATTTTCCTTACCGACACAGCACTCTACTCCGACGTTGTGCTACCGGCCAACACTTTCTTTGAGCGAATTGACATAGCCGACAGCTACTACCACCGGTATGTGGCTTTAAACAAGCCCGTAACGAGGCTCTACGGGAAGAGCAATAGCGAGGTCACGCGACTGCTCGCAAAGGCTCTTGGAATAGAAAGCCCATACCTTTACGAAAGCGACGAGGAGGTAATAAGAAAAGTCCTCGAAGTCAACGGCCTAAGCTGGGAAGAGCTCAAGAGGAAGGGTTTCGTAAAAGTTCCAGTAAAGACAAGAAAATGGAAAACGGCGAGCAGAAAGATAGAATTCTACTCCCAAAGGGCAGTTAGGCGAGGGTTGAGTCCGTTTCCAGAGTATCGCCGCTTTGAGGACAGATACCCGCTCAGACTACTCACGCCCACCCACAGAATGACGATAACGAGCCAGTATCACAACACCCATGGTATGATAGACCCAAAACTCTACATCAATCCTGCGGACGCGACGGAACGGGGCATCGAAAACGGGAGTAAAGTGGAGATCTTCAACGAGAGAGGGCGGATCAGGACAGTTGCAAAGCTGAGCAAGGATGTTCCCAAGGGTGTTGTACTCCTCTACAAGGCTTTCTGGGTCAAGCTCCTTGGCTGGAATGCAAACTTTCTCACAACTGATGGGACTGTTCAAAACTATGGCGATGGCTCTGCCTATCATTCAACCTGGGTGGATGTGAGGAAGGTTTAAGGCGAAATCAGGCTTTTCTGAACTGATTTTTGACAAACTAAATCTGTTCTCTTATTCACAATGACGGCCAATAGGCCACATTCTTTGCACGGCTAACCGGCTGGCTCTTAAAGGGCTTGGATATTCGACAAAGTTTATGCCGTTTAACGAACCGAAAGGTTTATATATTCGAACCTATAAGGTTTATAGTGAAGACGACACACAAAAAGAAAGAGGTGATGTAAGATGGTCGTCATAGGAGAAAAGTTCCCGGAAGTTGAGGTTAACACCACACACGGCAGGATAAAGCTGCCGGACTACTTCGCCGAGAAGGGCAAATGGTTCGTTCTATTCAGCCACCCGGCCGACTTCACCCCGGTCTGTACGACCGAGTTCTACGCCATGCAGAAGCGCGCCGAGGAGTTCAGGAAGCTCGGCGTCGAGCCAATTGGACTGAGCCTTGACCAGGTGTTCAGCCACCTCAAGTGGGCTGAGTGGATAAAGGAGAACCTTGGGGAGGAAATAACCTTCCCGATCATAGCCGACGACATGGGCGATCTTGCCAAGGAGCTCGGTATGATACCGAGCGGTGCCACCGCAACAGCAAGGGCAGTTTTCGTCGTCGATGACAAGGGCGTCATCAGGGCCATCGTCTACTACCCGGCCGAGGTCGGCAGGGACTGGGACGAGGTCATAAGGCTCGTCAAGGCCCTCAAGACCAGCGACGAGAAGGGTGTTGCACTCCCGCACAAGTGGCCCAACAACGAGCTTATCGGCGACCGCGTTATAGTCCCGCCCGCGGCCAGCGTCGACGACATCAAAGCCAGGGAAGAGGCCAAGGCCAAGGGCGAGATCGAGTGCTACGACTGGTGGTTCTGCCACAAGAAGCTCGAGTGAGCTTCTTTCCTTTTCTGTTCACTCCAAAGATAAAAAGAAAAGTGTTCAATCGCTTTCAATGTAAATTCCAATTGGAACTTTGGTATCGCAGGTCCCTACGTGGTAGGTGTATGTGCTGGCTCCCAAATAGATGTATTCTGAAACGTCCTGACCAACGCCATTCCACTCCCCATAATTTTGAATCCCTCCATATATATTAAGAGAACTCGAAGAGGTGTAGTATATACCTGCGCTCAACCCTGCGGCCCATGGAGGGACGGTCCCGCCGCTTAATGCCACTGCAAGGGCACCTATCGGAATCCCAATCCCGAAATCTGCCGAACATGCCCCGGAAGCATCCGAAATCAGTTGGGCAAGACTTTTTGAGTCCCCGACTCCAAGGGCAGTGGCATATTTCATATCGGTCCCACTGTATATCCAATTCATAATCCCTGAGTCTGGCAGTCCATTCCTGCTTCCTCCTACGATATCATTCTCTCCGGAGGTCTCTACGTCATTGATGCCTTCCTGAATGCGCTCCTCTCCAGTGGGGACACAGTTACTTAAGCTCCCCGTGCAGTAGTATTCCTTCTGATGCAAATGATATGGTTTTGCATATATGTAAATATACCCCTTCTCGTTAGGTGCAAGGAGAATGCTACGCGAGAAGTAATACTTGTCTTCCATTGTGTAGAAGTCGTTTCCGTATATGTCCAAACGTGGAGTGCTCTTCTCTGAAATCTCGTAGCCGTAAGCTACGGTAAGTCCAAGTCTGGTGTAGTACTCCTTGATAACATCTACCCATGCGTTAATAACCCCAGAACTAGAATATTTATTGTCCACAATCAAAACTGGAACTTCAATGTAATTATCTGGTCTCCATGACAGACTCCAGTCAGTCTTCCAGTAATAGAACTGTCTGTTGGACCCCAAGGGTGCTACCTCATCACTTTTCGTAGCAGCTTCAAGGGGAGAGGAAGGCAATTTGTGTATGTTAATTTTTACAGTCTTCTTGATGCCCTTTGAGACCTCAGCGGTGTTGTAGTTAACCACGGCGAAACCCCGGTACAGCTTCCCATTTTCATGATCCAGAACCCAGACAGAGATCATCAGTGAAGAACCAATGCCTTTGGGATAGATCCTCTTCCATTCATAGAGGACAGACTGAAGCTTTTCATCGGAGAGAGATATTTTGACCGTATTTCCGGAATCCCAGAACTTCAGTCGACTGGGTTTTTCCAGGCTTCCCAAGAAAATTGTTCTGTATACTTCCCGCGTGGGAACCAGTGCATCTATCTGAACCTGAACCCCAACGTTCTTTGATATTTCTGTGAGGGGTCTGCCCTTCTCGTCAACCAGTGCAATCTGAATAGCGGGCGGCTGAAGGGCGTTTGCCAAGTATATCCCCATTATTCCACTCAACAAAAATACCACAAACAATGCTCCGATGATTCTTTTTGACACCATTTTGATCACCTAATTAAGGTTTGCATGTCATGTTAGACATTAATGCTTATAACTTTTTCCTTCCACCATGCGTAGTTATTTCTACTTTTTTTTTCGTAGGTTTATATAATTCCAACGGTAGTTTTGCTAACCGCCTGAGTGAAAATAAGGGAGAGTAAATGAATGGGCGTAGATGTCCGCCCATATATCAAAGCACCCTTCCACTGGACAGCAGCAAGAGGTGAACGAGTCACGCTAGATTAACTGCAATTGCCACTGGGAAGTCGCCGTACTCGGCCATGAAAATCGCCCAGAAATCCCGTAGAACCAGTAGATCTGAGGAAGGGCTATGAACCCACTCCAAACGCCCAGGAGATCGCTTATTTCCTACAAAGAGTTTCTTCTGGGATATGCACTATGTAATTGAGAGACAGAAAATAAGTTAAAAATAAAAAATCATCTAACGAAGAACAGTTTCGGCAAGCTTTTTCACGGCCTCGATGTACCCCTGCCAGTCCATCGCCTGGGCCGCCGCGGGGTGAAAGACCCTGTCTATCAACACCGGTGCAAAGAGGCCGAGACTAATAACCAGGGTCGCAAGGACTATCCCCAGGGCGTTGAAGGTCCAGACTTCCTTAACATCCCAATGTTTTCCTTCTTCGTGACCGTGCCCCTCGCTTGGCTTCCCGCGCCAGAGGTAGATGAAGGCCTTGAAGTAGGCCCAGGCCGCTATGGCGCTCGTTATCACCACCACCGAGGCCAGCCAGGGGCTCACCTGCATTAAAGCGTCGAAGATGAGCATCTTTCCGAAGAAGACGTTAAGGGGAGGAACGCCAACGAGGCTCAAAACCGCAACGCCAAAGAGAAAGGTGTTTACAGGCATGGCTTTTCCTATTCCTGCAAGCTCCTCAATTCTGCTTGTCCCGGCCCGATAGATAAATGCTCCGACCGTGAAGAAGAGGAGCATCTTCGCTATCGCGTGGTTGACAAGGTGGAAGCCCACCGCGAGCAGAGCCAGCTGGGTTCCAACGCCGAGGACCATGAAGAGATAACCCATGTGGAGTATCGTGGAGTAAGCAATGAGACGCTTCATGTCCCTCTGGACAAGCATCATAACTGAGCCGAGGAAGGCCGTTGCGGTTCCGAGAGTGAAGAATACGAGCGAGAGCGTCGAACCGAATGGAAGCCCGTGGAATAATGTATAAAGGTAGCGGGCGAGCACGTATATTCCGGTCCCCTCAATGAAGCCGCTCAGAACTGCGCCAACGGGAATCGGGGCGCCGGAGTAAGCCGATGGCAGCCAGTAGTGGCCCGGGAAGATGGCGCTCTTGACTATCACCATCGATATTGTCAAGGCAAAGAACATCGCTAGGGCGAGCGTTGGGTTTCCGAAGAGCTTAGTGGTCACCGGGAAACTTATTCCGTGGAACTTCGAGCTTAGATCGGCCATGTTTAGGGTTCCAAAAGATGCGTAGATGAATCCCAAAGCCAGGAAGTAGAGGCTCGTCGCGACGGCACCACTGATTCCATACTTGAAGGCACTTTCTACGGCCTCACTCCTCGTCCGATAGAAGCCGACTATCGCATAAGCACTCGCACCTATGACCTCGAACATGACGAAAAGGTTAAAGGCATCACCCGTCATGAAGGCTCCAAGGCTCCCTGCTTCGAGGCCAAGAAGAAAAGTATAGAAGAACTCCAGGCCGTTCCACCCTGAGAGGTATTTTGCCGAGTATATTCCTGCGAGGAGAAAGCCGAAGGAAGCAGTTAAAACGAGCATGGCGGATAATCTGTCCACCTCGAAGACTATACCTATCGGAGCTATCCAGTTTCCGAAGGCATAAATCAAAGGTCCATTAGAAGAGTAAGCCCTGCTAAAGAGCCAGAGCGAGGCAACGAACGCCGCCGTCAGGGCTGTCAGCCCGTACGTGATTGTAAACCTTCTGTTCTTTCCTGTGACTATAGAAAGGAAAGGCAGGAAGAAGGCAAAGCCGAGCGGTATGATCGGGACGATTCCGACCTCCATTATATCACCTCAGTCAAATATCTTCCTCGCGTAGTCCTCAAAGTACGCGACTATGTTCTCCTTTACCTCTCTATCCTCAAGCGTGGAAACGTCTATCCAGTGGACGTAGAGCCACTTCCCGTCGTCGCTTATGTCGACCACTATCGTTCCCGGGGTATTGGTTATTGAGTTGGCAACGAGCACCTTCCCATAATCGCTCTCCACCTCAAGTGGGATTCTAACTATTCCAGGATTGGCCCTCAGCGTGAAGACGCGCTTGGCAACATCTATGTGAGTCTTTGTCTCCTCTATGAAAAAGTAACGAAAACCATAGATCACCGCATAAAACCAGCGCCTCGGTGAGAAAAATTTGAGCTCGTCCTCGACGAGCCAGTGGCCAATGAGGAATGAAACCACGAGAGCAACTGTGGAGCCAGTTATGATGTCATACTCGCTGACTGAGCCTGTGTAGAATAGATACACTGCGAGAACTACAACGAAAGTCGCAGGAGAGAACCTCTTTATTGGCTTCATTCCTCATCCCCCCTCAACATCTCGGCCATGTCCCTGACATCGACCGTCCCGTGGAGGCGATAGAACTGAATGGCATAGGTTGTGAGAAGAATGTTCATTGCCATTCCTATGACAACTGCAGTGAGAACCAGAGCCTGCGGTACCGGGTCAACAGACCTATTCAGAAACTCCTCAAAAGTTATATGCCTCTCGTAGATGGGCGGAAAGACCGGGAAGACAAGACGGTAGCCGATAAGGATGAAGAGCATGTTTATTGCATCTCCCATGACGTTGAGCATGATTATCTTTTTGATTAGGTTGGAGCGCGTTGCCACTCCGTATATTCCTAGAAGCATCATCGCAAAGAGGGTGATGCTTATATACGCAAGGAGGAAGCTAATCATTCAGTTCCCTCCTGAGAATGTTTTTGAAGACCCACTCTGGGATTCCAAGTATAAGGAACACTGTGAGGAAGCCAAACGTTACCGCCGTGTATTCTCCAACGTCAAGGTTGAAGAGACCAGTCTCACCCGGGAGGAGGTTTATCTCGAGAACCTTCCCCCCATAAAGGACGACCGGAGCTAGGATCGTGGCCAGGATTAGAGCAAGACCTGCGGCATATGCGGATATCGTGTGCTTAAGCGTAAGCCCCCTCCTCTCTAGTGTGAACTTTGAAAAGGCGGCGAAGAGTAGCAGAGCCGCCACTGCCATTGCTGAACCGCCCTGGAAACCACCACCTGGAGTCAGATGTCCATGAAGGGCTATCGAGGCAGAGATTGCTATAATCATGACCACGACGAGCTTAGTGGTGGCCTTTACTATGAGATCCATCTGTCTATGGGGCATGCTTCCCTCAAGTTCTCTTGCATGCTCTAGCTGCTCCCTGTCAAGACGCAGGATGCTTAAAGCGCCCATTATTGCAAGAAAGAACACGAAGGTCTCGAAGAGCGTATCGAAACCACGGTAGTTCCAGACTATTGCCGTCACCACCTCAGGACTGTGACTCGTCAAACCTTCATGTGCAAAAGCATGGCTCAGGTAGAACTCACTGAGTGGTCTGAGCTCTTCTCCTCCTAGCCCAAGGATATTTTTTACCGTAACCACATAGGCAATGAAGATGAAGGCGATAAGGAAAGAGGCAGCAACCAATGCATCCCTCTTCATTCTCCCACCTCGTAACGCTCCGTTTTACTTATGGCCAGAATCACAAGGGCGGTGTAAGCGCCAACGGCTATGGCAAGGTAGGCCAAAACTATGTCTGGAGCGGCCAAGATGTAGAAGCCGAGGGCAAAGAAGGTTGATTGTACTGAGCTTAGGGCTAGGGCCTTCAGCAAGTCGTGCTCCTTCATTGCCAAATAGCTGAAGACAAAGCCAAATGAAACTACTATTACCAGGATTAGGAGATGAAGCTCTATCATCTCCCAACCCTCCTGAAGGAGAACATCGGTTCCTCCTCTTCACCTGGAATCTCCTCGTGCTCCTTCACCAGCTCTGCAACATCACTCCTCTTTGGCAGATCCTCCTCCAGCTGGTCAATGACAAGCTTTGACTTCTTTCCTATTCTGCCGAAGTAAACGGCGGAGACAAGAGAGTGGGAGCCTGTTGGGGCTATGAGGAGTATTAAGACTCCTACAGTAAAAGCTATGCCTGCCATGAAAAATCTCTGAGAGCCAAGAGGATGATAGACGAGTGCTACCAAGCCAGCACCAAAGACGGGGAGGGTTGCACCACCTATCGTACCAACCGTTGCAGCATGACTTCTCATATAGAAGTCAGGGAAGCGGAGGAGACCTATGGCTGCTATTAAGTCGTAAATAGCCCCCAGGAGAATCGCAACTGAGCCCACAACGAATAGTATTTCCTCTATCATACTTCCACCTCCCCATAAAGAACGTACTTGGTATAGTAAAGATCAAGCATGAATGCCCAGAGAGCGAGGATTATTGCACCGCTTGCGAGCATTATGGACTTGAAGTAAATCCCGAGGACGACCATGAAGGCCGCCATGTCAAAGGAGAGACAGTCCACGGCAAGAATTATATCCGCTGTAGTTGGTCCCTTTATCGCCCTTATCCCGTAGAGAATAAAAGCTAAAGCATATATGACTGCTGAAAAGTAGAGAACATCCAGGAAAGCCACTTCGAAGTTCATGCAAACACCCCCAGCAGCACTATTAGGAGAGCCATAACTATAGCAAAGCCACCAATGAGTACGTTCATGTCGAAGTTCCTCCCCTTACCCCACCTCGCGACTCTCTCAACGGCTCTTATAAGGGGCATGAACATCGCTTCATCAATGTGCCTCACTGGATAGTCGAGGGCATCGTCAACATCCTTTACAAGAGGTAGCTCATACTTGGGTACCACCTTTATCACCGGAAGGATATAGTTGATGTAACTTCTCCTGAACTCGTCTATGAAGAATCCGAAGACTTCTCCAAGTATATCGCCAGCGTTATAGAAGATGAGCAGAAGTTCGCTAACACGGTCTGTGGGCACCTTTCCGATTCTCCACCCAATAATCGGAGCAGATATGAGAAAGAAAAGGGCGAGAATAAAGGAGGGAGATGCAAAGAATACTCCCCCTGGGCCCGCAGGAATAGAAGCCCTTATTTCCTCTATCGCAGAGATCAGCCACGGATAGAACAAGAGGGGAAACACCGTCACGGTGAAACCAGCCATTGCAACCAGCCCGGTGACGATTCTAATCATGAAAGGTATTTCCTCCCTCTCGACTTCTCTCTTACATAGCTCCCTGTTGAGCCGCATTATCTGAAGTATAGAAGCCATCGGAAAGAGGCCAAGAAATGCCACAGCCAGCATCATCCCCCACAGGAGTACATCTTTTGACATGGCAATACCCTCAAAAAACGGCCACTTGGATACAAATGCCGCCAATGGTGGAACACCTGCCATAGAGAAGACAGAAAGAGAGATGAGAAACGAAACCACATGACCTTTGAGCAGCTTTCTGAGTGAACATATGTTCGGCTCCTCACCATAGTGTTCTATCGCACCGAGTCCGAAGAACACAGCGCTCTTGTAGAGGGCCTGATAGAGAATGTGGAGGAGTGCTCCGATTAGGACTATCGTTCCCGCGATTCCACCGAGGACCATAGACGATCCGAGGGCAAAGAAGGCCATCCCTACATCCATCACACTGTGATGAGCAAACTTTCTCTTGAGCCTTATTTCCTTGAAGGAGTAGAGAGTTGAGAATGCTGAAACGGCTCCGAGAGTGGCTATGATGTAACCTAGAGTTCTTGAGGTGGGCAGTACAAACTCCGTGAGTCTGAGAAGACCATAGAAACCCAATACCTCACCTGATATGAAGAGGGGAATAAAAGGACTCGGAACGGAACGATACGCCCGGGCAACCCAAGTATGAAAAGGGAAAACGCCAGCCCTAACCAGAAAGGCCAATGAGTAGAGTGCATACATCACCCAGAGGTGCACGGGCAGGTTGTTGATGTCCTTCCTTAGCCCCTCAAATGTCAGAGCTCCAGCTGAATATGCCAGAGAAGTTGCTAGCAGAAGGGGTATCACTCCAAAGAGCTGGGTAAGAACAATATACCTCCACGCAGCCTTCCTGGAGCCCCTTGTTTCGGAAGTCAGTATGAGGACGAAGGTAAAAACAGCGAACAACTCGTAGGCTAGAGTAAGCCTCTCGAGATCGTCTGTAATGAGAAGGAGCAAAGCCGAGAGGATGGCCATGTTAACCGACAGACCCAAATAGCGCTCATCACCCTTCGGTCTATAGTCGAGTAAGTATAGAGAGAGCGCGAAGGTCAGGAAGGAGAGGAGGGATATAAAGAGCGCTGAGAGGGAGTCCACATCAACACTCGTCGGGAGGAAGAAGAGTATCTCACCGGTGAAGCCCCTTGACCCTTCAATTGAAACTATGAACATTGGAAAAGATGATGTTAGGGTGAAAAAGTAAGAGCACCTTCCTCCTTTGAAGAGCGAAACGAGACCACCAGCAAAGAGAAGAAACATGGCCAACTCAAGCGTGATAGCTGGGTCCATTAGTGTCCACCCCCAGTTAGGAGGCCGTAGAATCCTATCTCATGAACGAGTGGATACGCAACGTATGGAACCACAAAGACCAGGATCAGGAGCATCACCAGCGAGGCGGTTATTATCGGATGGGTGCTGACTTGTTTGACAATACTCTCTCCGAAGACGTTTCGGGTTATCCACTTTACACCGACCCAGAGAAAGACAGCCGAATCTGCAAGGAGCATCATTATCGGGAGCCATGCAAGAGGGGTTACCTTAACCGCACTCAAGGTCGTTAGGAGTTCTGCTTTGCTGAATGCTATGGCCATCGGAGGCAGACCGGCCAGGCCAAGCAAGGCAACACTCCATGCAAGGCCGTTCACGGGCAAAACCTCCTTAAGACCGCTTATACGCCTTAAGTCGAGTGTTCCCAGAGAGTAGCTGAAGCTTCCAGCGGTTAGGAAAGCCAAGCCCTTCACGAAAGCGTGAGTTGTTAACTGGAACATAGCGGCTTTTAACCCAACCTCAAGGCCGAGGGAAGCAAATGTCAAGCCAACAAACATTATTCCTGCCTCAGCCACTGTGGAGTAGGCGAGGAGCCTTTTTGCATCTTTCTGAACAGGGTAATTGATTATCGGGATAAGGAGCGTGAGAGAGACCATAATTGCCATGAAATAAAAAATCCACATCGGTAGGGGGCCTATGAACTGGAGAACCCTTGCAACAAGATAGACTCCCATCTCGACCATTGCAGCACCGTGGAGAAATGCACTTGCTGGTGTTGGGGCTTCCATTGCGTCCGGAATCCAGGAGTACGTCGGGAATTGTGCACTCTTGGTATATCCAGCAACGAGTAAGGCCAGAAAGAGCCACGGCTTAAAAGCAGGGGAGACCTTCGAAAGCGAGAAAAGGCTCAGATCGTGGAGTTGGGTTATGCCGATGTATATCGCCGAATAGAATCCCACCATTGCTCCAACGTTAGGAACAATGAAGGCTTTGAAACCCGCCCTAACACCTTCTTTTGTCCCATAGTAGCTCACTACACCCCAACATGCCAGCCCCATCAGCTCAAAAAAGATGACGAGTCCGAGGAACGTGGATGAGTATATAAAGCCCAACGTGGCCCCCTCAAAGAGTGTCATCCAAGCATAAAATAATCCACGGCCCTTGCCAACCGGATGGCCGACATTCCTTTCGCTCATGTACTCCATTCCGTAGAACATAAAGATGAAGCCGGCCAATCCAACTACCGTTCCAATCAGAACACTCATTGGGTCGACAATTATACCATAGACCTCTCCCAGTCTCCCAGTGGTCATGTAGAGGAAATGAAGCGTTTCATGATTGTAGTCGAGAAGATAGTTGATTAAAACACCGAACTGGAAGATCATGGCAAGGAAAAAGGACCCTATCATAATCGCGTCTGCTTTTCGCTCGTCGAATTTAAACAGGAATAACCCTCCGAGCAGTGGGATAATGAACGTCAGAGTCGCGAGAACTTCTATCATCTCCCGGCCCCCGTAGACTCAAACCCATTAGGTTAGGCTAATTTATCTTTTAAAGTTTTTCGGCGATTTCCGAAGCATCTTTAAACGGTTGTACAAATCATCGAAATTCCGCAGGTTAACCCCACACTTCCCAAAACTTTGTAAAGACGCCCTCAAAGTACCCGTTTATAAGTGCAACAACTCGAGATGTGTCAAACGGAAGCACCCTGAGAACTGACAGTGCCTCGTTGATGAAGCCCTTCGCTTTCCTAATAGCCTCACGAAAAACGCCTGCTTCCTCCATTCTGTTGAAGAGATAAAGAAGATTGTCCTCGGTTGGATCGAGCAAGGCCCTTTCAACAATGGAGGAGCCATAATGTTCCGTGTAGAGTATTAGGGGTAGCGTTGTCTTCCCGTTCAAGAGGTCCTTAAAGCGATCCTTCCCCGTTCCGGGGAAGTAGTCTAGAACATCATCGAGTATTTGGAATGCCCTTCCCACTAAGAGTCCTGCCCTCTCAAGATCTCGCCAAAAGGATTTTTCAAGGTAATACGCCGGGAGCGCAAATGACGTTCCAAAGAGCCTTCCGGTCTTCCCGTCTATCACCCTGTAGTATGTCCCCACGTCGAGGTGCACACTTCCTCTCACCGCCTCCTGCAGTATCTCGGCTTTTACCATCTCCTCAACGACCTTGGCGACGTAATCTACCATTTCCACCCTCTTCGAAGCTATTATCCTCAAGGCTCTCACGAAGAGGAAGTCACCGCTGAGAACGGCTAACTCGGGCCCCCATTGCATTGGCACGGTGGGGCTGTTCCGCCTCTTCTCTGCCAAATCTATAACGTCGTCGTGGACTAAACTGGCAGTGTGGATGAGCTCGACAGAAGAGGCCAAATCAAGGGCATCGTTCTCCTCAAGACCAAGAGCCTCTGAGACGGCCAAAACTATTCTAGGCCTTATCCTCTTCCCCCCGCTTCTAATTACGTATTCGCCTATCTTCTTCGCAAGCTCAACGCTGCCGTCCAAGGTTTCTATCAGCTTCTTGTCAAGTAATTCCATGCCTCCTCCCTCCTCTGAGGTGGAATCCAATTAGGAAAGCTATGGTTACAATCGCGATTGCAAGAGGCGCTCGATCCATAGAAATTAGCGCAAGGGCAGGGAATTCAAAGACCACAAAGAGGGCAAGGTAATAAAGCCGCCCCTCCGAATAGAGCATGGCACTTATCGCATGGAAGGTTGTGAAGACCAGAGCCCCCAGAAATGCATAGAGTTCCTCC
>JALTCK010000064.1 GCA_027074805.1 Thermococcus sp.
CGGTGTCGCGGGCAAGCTCGACTGCCTCAAGGGCCTTCTCGGCAAGCTCCTGCGGAACCTCAAACTTGACGTAGCTTGGCTTAGCCATCCTTCATCCCTCCGGAATCCTCATCGTTCATCGAGTTTAGCATGCTCGATTCCGGAGGAGGCTTTAAAAGGATTTCGCTACTTTACTTTCTTTAGAACAATCTCACAGTGCTCTGCACCCATTGCCTCACAAAGAGTCTCCTCCCCTTCCCAACGTTCTCCGGTAGCTTCTGTGAGAAACTGGGCGAAGGCTCCAGCATAATTGGGATGGAGTGGATATGAATAACCCTTCCCTCCTGGAAATAGGTGTTTTCCCCTGATAATCACCGTTGAATTGGAGAACTCGACGAGTTTAAGCTTTCCTCCTCCGCTGGCCAGTGTGAATTTAAAGAGGTCCTCTAAAGCATCCTCAACGCTGATACTGTGTTTCTTCGAGTACTCTCCGTAACCGATGAACTGCTTCTTGCCCCATGTATAAAGTAGTTCCTTTCCATCTTCAGGTCCAAGAAAGTCATAAATGGTCTCTATCAGCCTTCTCTCTGTCTCTTCCTCCCGTACTTGAACGCGCTGGCCCACAAGGTCCCTCAACCAGAGGGTTCCTTCTTCACCCTCTTGGAGTTGGGATTTAATCCCCTCAACGCTCTGGTAGAGTTCCTTTCTCAGGCGTATGCCCATCTGAGTTCTCGTGTAAGAGAACCTTGGTTCAACAACACGGATGGGGTGGGGTGAGCGTCTGACCTCCACCACACCACCAGTAACCTCTATGATGTACTCAAAAGGGAGTAGTACTGCTGCCAGGTGAGATTTCTCAAAAACGTCGGCATAAACAGCAACGAAGACAGTCTTTCCAAGGGACTTGGCAGATCTAACGAGCCTTACGATGGCCCTTATATAGCTTTTTGAATCGGAGTGAAGAACGTATTGTGAGGCAACATCATCTATGGCTAGAATATCGTATTTGCCTTGCCGGAGGGTTTCTTTTATAATGGCAGTTGTTATGCCCAGATCGAGTGGGTTTGGAAGAACATTCTCTCCCCTGCTCTCGTGCTCATAGAGGTTGGAGTAACCGTCCAGCACGGTAAGGGATTTTCCTAAAAAAGTCCCGTAGTTCACGCCGTGATCTTTAAGTTCCTTCAGGAGCGTGGAAAGCGGCTGTCTGAAATCGACCACGAGAACCCTCTTATCCTCCCTGAGAGCCTCCAGAACAGCTTGGTACATTAGAATAACGTTGTCGTATTCAATTGATCCCACGAAGGCAACACTTGATCCCTCTTCCACCCCACCCCCAAGGATGTCATCCAGATATTTCACCCCCAGTGATATCATTTTCACCACCTAATGATTCTTCAGTTGCCTTTTTCTTATAACCTTTGTGTGTGGTACGAGGTTGCATTGTTAATGCTGCTTCCCAGAATAACAACGCACAGTTGGGAACAATAGTAAACCACAATATCAGCAGCGGCCAAGTTCGTCATTCCCAACGGGTCAGCGGGATAAAAGAAGGAAAGACCTCATCACCGGCGCTTCACTTCGACTCCTTCGCGTAGCCGCGGTAGATTTCGAGGCTCCTCTTAGCTCTCGCGCGCGGTATCTGGTGGCCCATTATGGCGACGATCTCATCCGCTTTCGCCTTGCCGTGGTGGAGCATCTTCCTCTCTGTCTTTATCTTCTCGACCTTGAAGGTGTAGCCGCCGACCTCGAGGACCTCTCCAACCACGAACTCCTCGTTCCTTGGCACTTTAACCTTGAAGGCCTGCGTGAGGCCCTTCGGGAGGTAGATGGAGACCTTGATGACCTTCGGATAGGTCAGACTCTCGCCCCAGAGGGTCTTGATATCCCCTATCTTGGCTTTCTCGACGCGCTTGTCGCCTTCAAGCTCTATCCCAGTAATCCTGACCTCATCTTCCTCGGTCTCGACTACGTCGCCGACTTTGATCTCTTCCCCCTCGGGGAGTTCTGCTTCAGTTTTAAAGCTCCTCTCATGCTTGCTTATGATAATCGGAACCTTGACGAGCTTTGGCAGCGTAATGTGCCATACGTTGCCGCACTCGTTGCACTTAAGGGTAAGCTCCCTTCCCCTCTCCTTGATGACCTCAACGTCATCGCTACCGCACTCGGGACAGATAAACCACTCTTCCATTTCTCTCACCGGAGGGAAGAAGAGGGAAGGCGTTTATAAAGGTGTTCTTCTCGAAGAGCACTATTCGCTGGAAATTGCAAACTTGGATTGACCATTTTCAAAAAATTTGGTCAACTCGAGTTTGCCAATTACTCCTTCAGAAAAACTCTGTAGGTTCTCCCTTCCTTAACGCGCGTGATTAACCCCTTTTCCTCCATCTCACGGAGGATTATGCTAACCTTGGCCTTCGAGACGCCCAGTTTTCCAGCCAACTCGCTCTGGAGAACCGGTCCTTCCTTCAGAATCGCTAATATCTTCTCCTCGTCGGTCCTGAGGTGGGCGCGCTCTTCACCTTTCTTCCTCTCCCTGTACAGGATGTAGCCGTAAACGGCACCTCCACCGATTACGAGGCCCGCTATGAAGAGTCCAGCGTAGAGAAGAGGTGACGGCTGTTTCGGTGGCTTTATCTCGCCTGAAAAGCCAACTATGAAGTAGAACTCCTCTCCGGCGCGGACGTTCTGTCTGCTCCACTCGAGGAGAAGCCTCGTCGTTGAGCTTTCCACCCTGTCGGGGGAGGGGATTATGGGCGAGAGAACGGCGTAGCCCTTCGGAACGACAAGCTGAACGTGGAAAAGGCCGACAGGCTGGCTGAACTTGACGTAGTAGGTGAACTGCTGCTTTCCCCCCGTCTCTGTTATCATTCCCCGCGTTGTGAAGGTCAGGCGTATTTTCGCACTCTCACCGGGTCCCAGCAGGGGGAAGCTCATATAGATCGCGTTCGTCCCACCGAGGACCTCTCCAACGGTAACGTTCACCGGAACCGTCGTGTTGCCGCGCTCCATAACCGCCTTCGGGTTCTCCACGGGATAATCGGTGTATATCACGTATCGGGTCAGGTTAGAGTGGGATGTCAGGTCTATCTCAACTGTCTCCCGTATGTTATCGGGAGCCACCACATCAAAATAGACCGCGTAGGCGTTTATCTCGTAGTCGTACTCCTGGGCAATAGCTGGAGGAAAGGCGTGAAAAAGGAACGATGAGATGAGGAGGGCGAGGACTAACCCGATTAAAGCTGGCTTCCTTCCTCGGGGTTTTTGATTTTCAACAGTGGGCATACGTCCATACACTCCCTGCAGTGGGTGCAGAGGTCGTAGTTCACCACTATCTTCCTGCTCCTCGGGTCTATGCTGAGCGCGCCCTCGGGGCACTTACCGACGCAGACACCGCATCCAACGCACTCGTAGGCGCGCTTGACGAGGTAGTAGGCCTGAACTCCCTCTTTGAAGTCCTTGGTGTAAGCCCCGTCCTCCCTAAAGACCACGTCGCCCGCTCTTATGTAGTTTTCGCCCTCCTCGACCTCACCGAGTATCGGTGCGACCTCGCGTATCCTGTCGAGGTTGACAATCGTATTGAAGCGGACGGTGAAGATTCCATCCTCTGTCTCCAATATCGAGTACTTGACAGGCTCCCAGGAGCGCTCCTCGGGGACCTCGGCGCCAAGCTCCCTCGCTATCGCCTTCTCACCCTTGCTGAGCTTCTTCCACCGCCAGAAGCCGTAGGTTATCCACTCCTCCGGCATGTTAAAGCGCTTCCCCCAGCGCTTAAGCTCGTTCTCCCACCTGCTCCAGAGTTCGGGCTTCTCCTCCTTCAGCGTGTAGATCTCGGCGAGTGAAGCGCTGGGACAGAGGAAGCAGCCTATCCTATCCAGGCGGTCTTCGTAGAGCGGGTTGTACTTAAGCCCGCGGGAGAATATGTAGAGCCAGACCTCCAGCGCGCGCCAGTGGAATATCGGCGATGCCCCTGTCTCGTTCGGCACCCAGGGGTTCCTCCACACGCGGGGCTGTTTAAAGCGCTTTATGCTCTCGTACTTCCTCTGGCCGACGAACATGAGAACTCCCTGAGGGTAGTTCTCCTTTATTGTCATCGTTATTGGGCCGAGCTTGGTAACTTTACAGCACCAGCGGTAGTCCCTTCCGGGCGGCGAGAAGACGTGTATGGCCCTCCAGAATGCATCTCCCGCATCGGCGACGATGAACTTTATCCCCTTCGGCTCAAGCTCCTTCTTCAGTTCCTCGACGTGTTCAATCGTTTCAGGGAACTCTATGCCGGTGTTGTTGAAGAAGACGGTGAAGCCCTCGTCTCCGAACTCCTCAAGCGCCAGCCCAAGGACCGCTAAGCTGTCCTTTCCGCCGGAGAAGGCCACCGCGACCGGAAGGTCCGAATACCTGTTCGCGGTCTTCCTCATGAAGCGCCTCGCTTCCTCCACTTTTTTCTCCAGCTCGATGCTGTTGGCATGGAGGACGTCCTCCATCGTTGCTCTCTTGCCCTCGCGGTAGTTGACCGACTTCTGCCTTCTCACCTTCACGCCGGTGCCGCGTTCTTTGTTCGCCAGTCCCTCGTAGTCCTTCTTCGCTATACCAGTAGCGATGACCTCTCCGTCCTCTGAGACGAGGATGACGTCGTCTCCCCTTTTTATGCTCGGCTCGGCCTCGATTACCCCAACGGGAAGGAGGTTGGAGCCGTTCAGGATGGGTTCAACCGCGCCCCTGTCAACGATTATCCACTTATTCATATTCTTCTTAAAGCGCTTCCAGAGGGCTATGGCGCCCTCCACCTTGAGGCCCGGCTTCCACCTCAGCTCGAGCGGGTCGAAGCGCACCCAGCCGAAGACGTAGCCGTCGAGGATTATCTCATAGACGTCGTCCTCGCCGGGGGTCTTGTTGAGGAGGACTATCTTACCGTCAAAGATCTCGCCGACATCGACGCCGTAGTGCTCCTTGAAGACTGAGCGGATGAACTCGATGTCCTTCTCGAATGCGAAGCGCAGATCGCCGGGCGGCGTTACCTTGAGCCTGAAAACCTTCTCCTTTCCGTGAACCGCACAGCTATCGCCGATGAGCGGGACGTTGCACTCCTCACACCAGTTGATGTAAGCCTTACCGAGATAGACCGGCCTTCCCATTTCTCTCACCCAAGGCGAGAAAGGAGCTGGAGGTTTATAAGTTGGGCGGTTGGACCACTTCCAGAGTTATCCTCTCAGAATTATTATCCCTCAATCACATAGTCATACTGAACATCATAGAGAAACCTCGGTACCTCATCCCCAGTGAGAACCATCACGTCAGATGGGTATCTCCCTTTCGCGCTCTTCCCAGACTTCACTTCAACTCTCATGCCTGGAACCACGGCGTCTATCTCGTAGTCCTTTGTCCTGAAGTAATAAACCCGTCTGAACTTCCGGTAGAGGTGTTCTTGGACGATCCACTCGTAGAGAACTGAGTCCTCAAGCTTCACCCGGGCCCACTCGGAGAATGCCCTCGCCATCAGAGGATCCCTTATAGCGAACTTCTTGTTCTTTTTGTGAATGATCTTGTCCCCTCTCTCGGAGAAGGGGATCTCAAGGAGTATCCTCAGCTCGGAGAGTACGGAGACGTAGGTTCTCGCGGTGTCCCTGTTGATCCCAGCTTCCTCGGCGATCTCTGTGTATGAAACCGGACTGGGCGCTTTGGATATGATGGCCCCCAGGATTTCCCTCGCGGTTTCGGGATCTTTTTCCCGCTCCAAGCTCCTTAGATCAGCTTTAAGCGCACCGATGATGTCCCCCTTCCTGATCCTCCTGTTCAGGTAAGCGGCGTAGCCGCCGGTTTTTAGGTACATTTCGAAGGCATCCCGCCCCTTTCCGTCGAAATAGTCCTCAACGCCGGTTACCAGCTGATAGTAGTCCCTGAAGCCAAGGGGCATTATCTCAAGGACTTTACCTTTTCCTTTTCTTCCGGCGAAGTTGCCGACGGCCCTGTCGAGGTTCACTGAAACGGAACCCATCACGACCACAACGTCTTTCTTGAGTTTCCCCCTGTTTATCATATTTATAATGCCCTTCCACCAGTTCCTGACCGAGGTAACTTCATCGAGGAATATCAGGGAGCTCTCTATCCCCTTGCCATCCCGGAGTTTCAGGTAGGCCTGGAGAACCGCAGACAGATCGTTCTGGTCGTTGAGCATCGTGCAGTCGTAGTAGAAGATTTTATATGGATTGGAGACCTTTCCCCCTAAGAGTTGCTTTATGAGCAGCTTGACTCCAAGGGTCTTTCCAACCCTCCTCGGCCCGACGAGGAAGTTGACTGAGAAAGGCTCCAGCGACAGCTCCCGTATCCACGACGGCACGTACCTGTACTGCAGTTCGCTCCACTCTTCAATGTCCGGGTCTTCCTCATGAAGCCACCAGGGGTTGTACTCTTCGAGGTCGAACATGATGGTTTCTATTACCCACTCGTTTATATACTTTGCGGAATGCCGTTCAGCAACCCTTTATAAATCCTTGCTGGATGACATTAGGCAAGCATTTATAAATCCCTGCAGAATACCAGCCCGCAACAAAAGTCAAGGCAAATCGATAAATGCAGCCATGATGGCAAGAAATACAGGGGTGCTTTTCCCCCATCTGGACAGGGGGGCTTTGAATGACTGCGCGGGGAAACTCAGGGTTGAGGTTCCGTTCTAAACGCGACATGGAGGAGAGGCTCGCCTTCATACGTCTCTAAGTGAGAAAGCTGAAGGAGAATCCGGACGAGGTGTTTAAAGAGCAGGCCAGGCTCGTCAACTCTTTTCTGCAGGCGGCTAAAGACTTTCCTCTCACAAGGGAGGAATACCTGAGGCTGAAGGGCGAGCTGAAGGAGTAGGAGGACTCAAGCACCTGAAGGAGAAGGAACAAGTGGCTTTTAGAAGACCCCCACTCTTAAAGCCGTTCTCCTCAGCAGAGCGAGTCCTGAACTACTCACCAAAGAGAAATCTTTACCGGATGTCCTCAATTGAAGGTTCTCTGAGTCAGGTAATGACGGGCATCATCAGGGACGAGCCGATACCACCGAACCACTTCAATCCGGAGGCTAAGAAGATCGAGCCGATTATCATGAGGATGCTGGCCAAGAGAAAGGAGGAGCGCTACCAGTCGATTGGGGAACTCCAGCGCGATTTAGCCAAGGTTCTCAACATTACCTACTCCGAGAACTTGAAGAGGAGCAAGACCCTCGGCGACGTCAGAAGAACGGTTTACTACCTCACGGAACTGCTTCTCATCAACCTCAAAACTAACAACGCTGGCGAGGCCTACAAGTACTCAAGCGATCTGACATTCTACATTAACGGGGAACTGAAGAGCGAGGTTGAAAACCTCACCGAGCAGCTGAAGCTCCGCCTTGAGGAAAACTTGAATATACCGCCGGAGCTCGTTGAGAAGGCCGAGATACTCACCCATAAAGTCAGGCTGGGGTTCGAGAAGATCGGTTAAAAAGCCCCTTTTTTTCATTATATACCTAGAAAGCAAAGAAGGAAAGGGTTTCAAAGCTTCAGCATCTTATTGTAAGCAGCGTCCAACAGCGCTATCAGCGTCGTCCTTGTCTCCTGCGATGGAGTGACTTCCTCATGTATCCTTACTTCAATTGCCCTTTTTAGTTCATCAAGCTCTTCGGGAACATGTTTCTCCCCCAGCGCGGCCTTTTGTATCGCGGCCACGGCTGAGTACGCTGAGGATAAATTCCCCCTAAGGATGCTTTCTCGTGCTTTCTGGAACAATTCTACCAAGTTCACAGTTTGATGTTTATCACTTTCTCCAGCATTGACGGAAACAACGTTGTTTTCACCAACGGTTATGGTTACGGGACCCTCGGCATTGGTGACGGTGATAGTGGGTCCGGCCATGGAAAGGTTCTTGGTAATTTCCTTGGCCATTCTCTTTAACAT